>JAHEKF010000109.1 GCA_024638465.1 Rhodospirillaceae bacterium
GTGTCCGAGAACAACACGCCGCCACCGATCGCGGGCGCAAGATCGTTCAGGAAGCTGGCGCCGTCCACGCAGGTCTCGCCTGCCGGTGCGCCCGTAGCGCGATCGAAGATCCGGATGCAATTGATATCGGTGACATAGAGCCGTTCACCGTCGATCGCCATTCCCTTCGGCGCGCTGAGTGTCGTGCCGGCATCGGCGCCATCGATCCATCTGAGGTCGAGCACTTCGCCGTCCGGCGACAGGCGCGAAATGAAGCCGTTACCGTCCTCGCCGAGCGGCATGCCGTTGATGTTGGAGACCAGGTAAACATCGGCGACCTCGTCGTGCAGCACCGACTCCGGCGTCGCGAAACCGACGTCGGCAACAGTGATGTCCACGGGCTCTGCGGTATCTCCCGCGTCGCCGCCGCAGGCACTCAAGCCCAGGATAGTGCTCAACAATAGCGTGAGCTGCCGTAAGGCCGTGATCGTCTTCATGCTGAATCCCCTGTTGTTGTTCATGCCCGGGTGTGGGCCAATGTTCGTTAGTTTAGTCCGGGTGGCGGGGTGCGGATAGTCTTTCCGAACGCTTGACGCTTCCGCGGAAACGCGGGAATCGTCGCGAACCGGGACCTTCCCGAAGCGGCCGCCCGGCCGCGAGCTTCGGACCAGAATCTCGCGCCAATTACCAGGTTCCATGGTGGTCGACTTGAACGCACTCGCTGACATTGTCCGGCATGGAGCCTGTCTCTCTTATGCCCTACGGCAATGCCGTATATTAGGCATTGGTTTACCTTCGTTGAGACGAGGCTTTTTACGCGTCGCGTGGGGGATTATCTAACAGACGACGATTATGCGGCGTTACAATCGGAGCTGATCAGTAATCCCACGGCGGGCCCGGTGATACGTGGCACCGGAGGCGTCAGAAAACTCCGCTGGGCGGCGGCCGGCCGGGGCAAACGTGGTGGTTATCGCGTGATCTACTTTGTACGCCGACCCGACGCTCAGATCTGGATGCTGACGATCTATCCGAAAAACGTCGCTGACGCGATTCCGATGGATGTCCTGCGGCAGATCAGAAAGGAAATCGACGATGGCTAAGAAACGCGACATAGGGGCTGAGATTCTCGATGGACTTCGAGAGCTGAAGTCCGGCAGGCGCGGTCGAATCGTCAGCGTTCCGCGGATCGCAGATATTCGCAAGAAGACGGGCCTGTCACAGTCGCATTTCGCGACGCTGCTCGGTGTATCCGTGCGTACTCTGCAAGATTGGGAGCAGGGCCGGAGAGCTCCCTCCGGCGCAGCTCGAACGCTCCTCATGATCGCCGCGAAGAATCCGCAGGCGCTTATCGACGTAACCTAGGCGAGGAGCGTCGCCGATTTTTCATTACGCTGTTTCCGCGGAAACAGTACGCTCGCGCACGGCGGCTCCTTAGCTACCGCAGGTCTCATTATTTAGAGCAAAGACTCCTGACCTTCGGGCAGGTGCTGCTGAAAGGCGATCAGCAGCGCTGCGTCGCTCGCGCTGCCGGCCATGACATTGACGAAGCCGACCAGGTCCGTTTCACCGAAACGCTCCAGCATCCGCGTGTAGGTTTCAGGGGCGACGTTGTGATCAGTAAGGAGTTCGCGACCGAACTCGATCAGCGCGGCATCGTCTTCCGCGAGGCCATCCACGGGACGGCGTTCGCGAATGACGTCAATGACGCTACTGTCGATTCCCGATTCCGCGGCGGCGATCGCGTTCATCGTCCACGAGTACTGATCCTGAAGTTCGCGCGCTGCGACCAGATTCGTTAGGCGAACGAGACGCGGGCCGACGCTCGCCGTCAGCGCATCGACACCCTGGCTGCGGCGCATGATCTGGCCGGGGCCGGTGCCCTCCGGCGCGAGCTGGCGGCCGTAGAGCGATGGCGTGTCCGTTTCGGGTCGTCTCTCTCTGCGCAGGTAGGGCAGGCGGCTTCGGCTGTCCGGATAGATGTCGTCGGGCATCTCGAACGGCAGCGGCAGGAACTGCGCCCACCCGGGCGGCATGTGCTGATTGAACGCGGTGAGCCGCACGGCGTCTTCCGCGTATTCGCCCATCAGCATGACGATGTCGACGAGGTTGGCGGTACCGAGCAGTTCCTCCGCGCGGGCATAAGTCTCGGTCGAGAGTTCGCGCTCGCCGAAGATCTCTCGGCCGGTCTGAATGATGATCGCTTCACGATCGCCGATGCCGGTCAGCGGTCGGCGGTCCCTGACGATGTCGATGACGTGGGGCTCGAGCCCGACCTGCAGCGCCTCGGTCTCGTGCAGGTTCCACTCGTAGGGCTGGTTGTGCTCGCGGGCCGTCGTCAGGACCGCGAGTTCCGACAGCGCGCGACCCAATGCGAACTCCCAGCGCACCAGCGCGCCGGTGCCGTGGGCGACGATACCGGCCACGCCGGTTGGCGCATCGGGACCGAGGTAGGGCAGCCGGCTGCGCGAGTCCGGATCGATGTCGTCGGGGAGGGGCTCCTGGGCTCCGGCCGAGACTGGCAGCAGTAAACCAAGAGCCAGAAGGTGACGTGTTCGGACGGACAGTCGCATCGATTTTCTCCGCTTGTTTTCGCTCGATTATATTCCGCGGATCGCGACTAAAGTCGCTCCTACGGCGCTCTCTAACCTGGCGGTACCTGCGCGAAACTCCCGGACATCGCGTGTTTCGAAACTCGCTACGGCGATTCCGCGGAAACATCCTGAGAGATCGATCCTTGACATATGTACCAATAACGGTACAGACTGCACGTGCCACGTCGCGAACCTGTCCCAATTGTTTTCTTCCGACTCGACCGCAATGCGACGACTGAAAACACTGAGATCACAGTAATGGCAAAGAACAATCTGGGGTCGAATTTCGACGAGTTCCTCGAAGAAGAGGGCGTATTCGACGAAGTGACGGCTATCGCGGTCAAGCGCGTAATTGCATTTCAGATCTCTGAGAAGATGTCTGCGGATAGTCTGAGCAAGTCCGAAATGGCGCGTCGTATGCAGACGAGCCGCTCTGCGCTAGATCGCCTACTGGATCCCTCGAATCCGGCCGTGACTTTACAGACCTTGCAGAGTGCCGCGAGCGCGCTTGGCGGCCGTTTGACCGTGAAGCTAGACTTCATCCGGTAGTAGTTCGGAGCGACAGCTCGGATGCTTTTGTTGACCTTTGAGCACGCGTCAAAGTGCACTGGCGCGCCGCACTTTTCCTATGAGCAGGTCGCGGCCGCCTGATCGTGATCTGCCACTCGCGATTCCGCGGAAACAAGCTTGCTACGGTTGCGGTATGAAGCTTCCCAAGCGAAAGCGGCACTGGCGTACGGATGTTCATTCGGCATTCAAGCGTGCCATCAAACGCTACGAGTCGGGAGATGTTGCTCTCGACGATATCGAGGATCTTTACAAACTAGGCGCGCCTATCGCCGCTCAGAACCGGGGTATCAAGGATTCCGAGACGATCAAACGGATGGCCGAGTTCACCGAGAAGTGCGTAGAAGAGGACCACGCCATTGAGCCGAGCAACAAGCACCAGGTCATCTTTCACTTTGTAAGCGCGTACCTTTACGCGCATGTACCGGCGGGGATTCTTGATGAAATAGAAGCGGATCGGGTGATGGAGTATCTCAATGACACGCTCGATCTGTTCATCGAGCCGGAGCTCGCGGAGTCTGGCCTCGACGCTCACGCTATCGACGAGCTATCGGACGGCGATCTTCATGACTCCGACTCGGACGTCCAGATGCCGGCCTACGATCCGGAGGTGGCACCCGACAAGCTCGACTGGTTGGCCACGGACGAAGGCGAACAGATGGACCGCATCATGGTGTTCCACGAGTCGCACGGTGAGTTTGGCGATTCGCTCGAAGCCCATGTGGCTATGCATATGGCTGTGGAGACGCAGATCGTGACCGATACGCCAGAGGTCGAGACGACGCTTAATAGGCTCATGAAGCAGGGGCTCTCGCGACACGACGCGATCCATGCAATCGGCTTTGTTTTGGCCGAAAGCGTTCAGGAAATTCTCACGTCGGATGAATCCGCGGGAGAAGACGCGAACGAGCGCTACTACGTGAAGTTGTCGCGATTCAACGCGTCCGACTGGCTGAACCAAGCCGCGATTCCGCGGAAACACCAGTAAAAGTGGCTTTAGCCGCGATTTACATGCTATTGCGTAGCTTCTGGTTTTGACATACCAAATAGTGTATATATATTCTTTTTAGTATGTGGAAGATTCTGGAGCACCGTCGCGTCGCTCGGCGCATTTCGAGGACGCCTGTCGATGTTCTCAAGCGATACGAGAAATGGAAGGACATCGTGACGATGTCGGGACCACGGGGCTTGAGGACGATCAAGGGCTTTCGGGATGAACGCCTGGGCGGAGAATGGAAAGGGCATCGCTCGTCACGACTCAGCGATCAGTATCGGGTGATCTACCGAATCGAGAAACTAAACGTCATCGTGAAGGTGATTGACCTTACGCCCCACGACTACCGGAGAAAAGGCAAGTGAGCGAGTTCAGAAAAGCAAAGAAGTCTGTCGAGGTCACTGCCGGTGAGTCGGTGAGGATCCTGCGCGAGCTCCAGGAGCTATCCCAGAATGCGCTCGCTGAACTCACCGGTATTCCGCAATCAACCATCTCGGCCATCGAGAACGATCGTGTCCGCCTGGGCGTCGAACGCTCGAAGGTGCTGGCGCGTGCGCTGCGCTGCCACCCGGCGGTACTGGTCTTTCCTGGCTGGGACGTCGACGTCGAATCGGCCGCCTGACACCTTCGCGAAACCTGGCGATCGACGTCTTCGGGATTCGCTTTCGCGCTTCCGCGGAAACACGTTGCCGCGGCTCCCAAATTACGATCTCTTCATTCGGCGCATCGCTGATTGACAGCCCGCGCCCCCGCCTTTAGGTTGGTTGGAACGCCGCGCAGCCTGCGAGCGGGGGAGAGCACATGCCGAAAAAACAAAAGGGCGGTCTCAACCGCCGTGATTTTCTAACGTCCACCGCGGCGGCCGGTGTCGCTACCGCGGCGTCCGTTCCAGCCACCGCCCAGGCCCAGGAAGACCGAACCTGGCACCACACGGCCGACTTCGTCTCGATC
>JAHEKF010000055.1 GCA_024638465.1 Rhodospirillaceae bacterium
CGATCATCGGACCGCCCCGCGGCTGACTCATGTCGCCAATCGGCAGCAGTCCGACACCGGCTGCCTGCGTTCTTTCGGCGAGCGACTCGATGAAAGCCACGAGTTCGGGATGGCCGTAATGGCGATTGCGTTCGAGCCGGATCGCCTGATAACCGGGGCCATCGGCCGGGAGTTGTGCAGCACCGATGACGCAGCCGGCCGTATAGCCGCCGATGGCTTCGGGCAGACCTGCGGCGGGCCCGTCGAGATCGCCCCAGCCCTGGGCCTGGGCCGCGCAAACCAGCGACAGGCTGGCGGTTGCGGCAATCAGTTTAAGCGCCGGCCGTGAAATATCGATCATCTGCTATCGCTCTCGTCGCGCAATCACGACGACCAGTTTACAAGATTGTTTCGCGATCGGTGTTTGCCAGGAGAGCGACTTAACCGCATCGCTAAAGTCGCCTTGCAACGCGATGAATAGCCAGGTCTCCGGTGGGACGAAAAGTGGCGTAGTTCACAGATCACGAGCGTGGATGAAAGGTAGAGTTAACACACCCATCCAGCCAATAAATCTCGCGGGAGCCGAAGATGAAGATCTTGCCACTCATTATTGCCGTATCGTTACTCGGCGCGTGTGCCGCTCCGCAGAATCTCGCCATATCTTCGGATTCACTCGTCTCGATGCGCGGAAAATCTCTCGTTCTTGTTCAGCGGGAGAGTCCCAGCTTTGTCGCGATGACGTCGGGTAAGGGAATGTTTGCCGTCGCTGGCGTCGGCGCTGCCGTCGCAGCCGGAAACAAGATGGTCAGCGAGAATCGCATCGTCGATCCGGCTATGAGCATTAGCCGGAGCGTTGCCGGGAAGCTGGAGGCGCAATACGGCTTAACCGTAAGCGGCGAAACGGAACTGGCGAGCTCGGATAGCCTGACGGGGATCGCGGCCCTTGCGGACGGTAGCGATTATGCGCTCGACGTCGTCACGAACGGATGGACATATATTTATGACGGCTTTAACTTCGATGACTACTTTGTCGGCTACTCGTCGGCGTTGCGTCTCATAGACGTCAGAACGGCCGAAGTGGTCTCCAGCGGATTCTGCGGGTACGACGCAAAGAAAGCCGGCAAGGCTGCTGTGGCACACGATACCTTGCTCGCTGACAACGCCGCGTACATCAAGCAGGAGCTCGCTGATGCATCGGCAATCTGCGTTCAGGAGTTCACAGCAAACCTGTTTTCCGCCGCGCCGGCTGTTGCCAGCACGCGGTAGCGAGTGCAGAGACCGATACGGATTTCGCTCTACACGTTCTAGAACTCCTGAAATGGAAGCGCGGTTTCTGCCAGGACATCGATTCGGAATAATCAATCCGGCTAAGCGCGATTCACAAACGCCTGGCTGCGACAGTTAAAGCAGATTCGAGAGATGTTTCCGCGGAAACGCGGGCGATCAAAGAAAACCTGACGCTTCGATACCTATCCACAGCTCGAAAGTGCGTGTCGGACGGCTTACGTGCGAAAGCGCTCGGGGTTGAGAGAACGATTCGTGCCCCCGCGGTTCGAGTCGTTTCGAGCGAGCAGCCTACTCACCAACTATTATTCTAGAGACTTCTTCAACTTTCCTGCGCAAATCGCTCAAACCCGATCGTGGTCGAAGAAGCCGTCGGTTAACCGCTCAACTGATCCGTCAAGCAGCAATTTTTTTTGAACGCTACACTGCTACTGGAGTTCAATCGCCGAGAAGGAATCTGAAAATGGCACTACAGAGATATCACCTGGAGAAAAAGAACGAGAGCTGGAGGCTGAGAAAAGCCGGCTCGAACCGCGCTGTCGTGAAAGCAGATACGAAAGGGCTCGCGATACTCGAGATGCAGGGATACATGCAAACTCACGAAGGCTCGGTCCGAATTCACAAAGCCAACGGCCGGATACAGGAAGAACGGACTTACCGCAGACGTTAACGATCGAAGCGGCCCAACGGAACCGAGCGGCTCGTGCCGAGGGGATGAGCCGAGTGGCCTTCCTTGGCCGCAAGAAAACGTCGATTCAGCGCGGATCTTTGCGGGCGCGCAGCAGCCGGAAAAAGAAAACCCGGCGCGTGGCCGGGTTTCGATAAATACGCGAACGTATCCGGACGATCAGGCAGCTTTTAGATTGCCAGCCGCCAATTTGCCGCGTTCTTCAACGACGTCATAGCTGACACGCTGACCTTCAGTCAGTGTATTCATGCCGGCATTCTCAACCGCACTTACGTGCACGAATACGTCCTTATCTCCCGCTTCCGGTTCGATGAACCCGAAACCCTTGGCGGTATTAAAAAATTTCACAGTTCCGATAGCCATATCAGGCCTCCATATCAAGTAATCCACGCACAAATCGGGCGCGGTAACGAACAATCTGATTGTATTGGATGACTTGTAACGGACGCCCGGGAATCGGGCGGATAGCTGAAAGGCAGGCCAAAACTAAGATCGCTCGCATAGCTTGAGGGATATCGCAGCCCAACGCAAGTGCCGGGACTGTTTCGGGCTTGCGCCACATTCACGGGCGATCGCGCGCAGCCGTAAATCGGCGCTCCGTGGCGGATCCGCTCGATTCCGGTGTTCGCCGAGCGGTTTCTAGCGCAGTCCTTCTGATAAAGTAGCGGATCTTAATCTCCACGGAAGGATGTCACCCTATGGGCAGGCCAGGTCCCCAAACTCACGCCAAACGTCAGCGCGAGCACGCAAAGAAAGAAAAGCGCCGAGCGAAGGCGGAGAAGAAAGCCTTGAGAAAGGCAGAGAAAGCGGCCAATGCTGAGCCCGAGTCCGGCGCGACCGAAACGGTAACGACCAGCCATGAATCGGAGCCGTCCTGAGCGACATTGGGGCTATCCCGAAGCGTTTCGGGCTACAATACCATCCGCTAATCACCCTGCTTCTTTCGAGTATGCGGACTTTTTGTCCATGTCTTCTTAAGCGGCTGCTAAACCTAAGGAGAAATCATGGGTAGGAAACTATACGTAGGAAATTTACCGTATTCCGTAACGGAGAGTACGCTTACTGAGAAGTTCGCGGCATCTGGAACTGTTGAGTCCTGCAAGCTGATTACGGACCGCGATACGGGACAAAGTAAAGGCTTCGGTTTCGTCGAGATGTCGACCGATTCGGAAGCGCACGCTGCGATCGACGCCCTGAATGGCACCGATTTCGACGGCAGGCCGATGAAGGTTAACGAGGCAAAGCCCCAGGAGAAGAGATCCGGCGGCGGACGCGGTGGATATGGCGGCGGTGGCGGCGGCGGGAATCGCTGGTAGAACGGCCGATTGACGTGCGCCTGTTACATCGAGAACTGGCCGACAATAGCGTGCCGGCGCGAAGCGTGTATGCCGCAAGAAGAATAGGCCGATGACAAAGATGATGATTCAAAATTTGTCTCCGCACACCACAGAGGAAAGTTTGAGTTCGTTGTTCGCGGAATTCGGGAATGTTCAATCCGTCGCTCTTGCCCGAGACGTCATGACGGGGCGATGCGGCGGTCTCGGCTTCGTGAATCTGGACGAGCAATACTCTGGTGCCGCGCTTGATGCTCTCGATGGGAAAAGCGTCGGCGGCCGGGTTCTCAGGGTTACTTACGAGAAGAAACGAGACGCGCAAATTTTCACTGCCAGCTAGAGCGCAAGTCTCGAATGTCTTTCCCGGCGAAGCCGGCGTGCGTCAGTGGCAGTCCGGGGTCCGGACGCCGCTTGAGCTAGGCGGTGACCTCGCTCACAGCGTTTCGGTAGCGGCAATAGTCGCAATTGCGGCTCGCGGCCGGGATGTGGTTCTTGTTCAGGCAGCCGGCAATCTCCTCGAGCGTACTATCGACCCAGTCGTCGTGCCCGATGTAGGAAATCAGCGTGAGGTCGAATTCGAGCAGTGCGTCGAAGGCTTCGCGATCGGTTGCCCCGTTGGCATAGACGAAATATCCGGTGTCGGAGACTTCGAGCCCGTTCTGCCGTAACAGCCATTGGTAGATCTCCATCTGCCGCTTGTAGCCGGCGTGCCAGGGTTGATCGAGCGCGTCGATCGGGTCCTTCTTGGACGTCGCCTTGTAATCGACGACGACATAGGCGCCGCCCGGATCCTGCCAGAGGTCGTCGATCGCTCCGGTAATCAATAGGTTGGTGCTTTCATGCAGGAATTGCACACCGACGAAGTTCTCGCGCCAGCGATTCAGATCGTCATGCGCGACGGGCCGTGCGTCTACGCCATACTTCTCCAGTAGCGGATGTTGAGTGTCGCGGGCCCGATGAATGTCGAACTCTTTTTTGAGCAGCGTATCGACGGCGTTGTTGAGATTGAACGGGAAACCCGGCGGACGATCGACACCAAGCCGCCGATCGATATAAAAGCAACGCGGGCACTCGATGAAGCGGTCAATCTTGCTTCGGCTCAGCTTGAACGGCTTTGCGTCTCCCGGATTGTAGATGTTTCGGGAGCGCTTGCCCTTGTAATAGCCTGCCACGACCGGTCAGCTGCCTATTGCTCTTGCAGTTCCAGGAATCTGACGCGCGCATCGTTCCAGTTCGTGGCGAGTCCTTCCTGTACCTGGACCTCATTGTTGTAAGCGGATCGTGCGAGTTCCCGATCTGCCGTCACGAGGTCGTCGTCTTCTACCGCTTCCTCGAGACATTCGAGCAGTTCGGTGCTGACCTCGATGTAATCCTGCACGGCGGATTGTGCCGCCACCATCTCTTCCATGGCTGCGTTCTCCGGGTCAGGAATGACAGGAGGGTCAGGATAGGTACAGTCGCTGGTCAGTTCGGCCAGGCGCTGTTCGTTCGCCGAAGCCTGAGCGGCGGCTGCGGGATCGAGCAAGCGGGAAAGCGACAACGCTTCGAGATAAGTTTCGCTGGTGTTGTCGGCGACGCGCAGATATTCGCCGAGCGATTCGGTCGCGGCGGCATTGAAGCCGCCTTCGGCGAGAGCGTTCGCTTCCTGAAACAGCAGTTCGGGGCCCAGTTCACCGCAGGCGGCCCGATATTCGCCGAAGTGCACGATGACCGCATCGTTGTCGCCGGCAGCGATTGCCGCCTCGATATCGCCGAGCAGGGCTCCATGGCGTTCCTCGTTGGATACGCCGGGGTAGCGGTCTTCGACGACGCGTGCCATCGATGTTACTGCGATCAGCGGATCGGTAACATCCGTCGGGAACGGGCCGCGCGGGCCGGTTTCCAGTGCTGCGATCCCGTCGACAGCCTCCATGCCCTGCGTGACCTGGCCGAAGACCGTATAGCCCCAGTCTTCGCCCGCGGCGTTGAGCGCGACATTGTTCGTAAGGTTGATATAGAACTGCGACGTCGCTGAATGGGGGTCGCCGGTTCGTGCAGCCGCAACGGTGCCACGGGAATTGCCGACGCCGTTGCGTGATTCGTTCTGTACAGGGGCCAGCGTGAGCTTACTTCGAAACTCGCGCGTGTAGCCACCGCCCTGAACGACAAAGCCATCGATGACACGATGAAAGACCGTGCCCGTATAGAATCCTCTGTCGACGTATTCGAGAAAGTTCGCGGAGTGCAGCGGCGCTTGTTGCTCGAGAAGCTCTATTGTGAAGTTTCCCGCATCGGTACAGACGGCAACGTCGACGGCATGCGCCGAACCGACGTAGCCAACGGCCAGTAATGAAGTGTAAAGCGCATGCCGAAGGCGCATAGTCTGGAGCATCAGGCTGTCCTCAGGAATTCGTGGCGCCGGCGTTGTGCCGGACGGAAATCGCACCGTAGCTTCCGAGTCCCGGGCGGGTCAATATTCCATTCGCATTTTTTCGCACCGCACGCGTCGTTAGGTGTCAAGGTGTCCACAAGAATCTTCAGATTTCGTGGCAATACGCATGATAAAATGTTGGCAGAAAAACAGCCTCTCGAGGATATGGAGGAATATGAAAATTTTCATAGCAATAGCGGCCGGATTCCTGATCGGCGTCAATTCTGCTTCGGCGCATCACTCCTTCGCAGCGTCGTTTACGGAAGACGAGATCATGCGCGAGGGCGTGGTTGAGCGTTACGTGTTCAAGAACCCCCATGTCCTGCTCTATATCGCTGTAACCGACGACTCCGGGAACTCGGAAACGTGGATGGTCGAAGGCAGTGCGGCGACGAGCCTGCGACGAGGAGGCTGGGCAAGCGATACCATCTCCGTTGGAGAGTACGTGCGCATTAGCGGCCGCGCTGGCCGCAACAACCGCCCGATGATATCGATGGGATCGGTAGAAGTGCTCGACGCCGATACGAAAGCAGTACAGCGAACTTTGGCGACAGGTGGATTTAACTCGTCCGATCAGAGCGGCGAGATCGTCTCCATGCCGCTCATGCTGGCCGACGGTCGCCCGAATCTGACTGGCGCCTGGGGACGTGGTCGCGGTGGACCGAGCTTCCGCAACCATCGACCGCCGCCGTTCAACGCTGCGGGCATGGCACTGCAAGCTGCCTGGGATCCAGTGAACGATCCGCAGGTTGCCTGTGAAGATCCGACGCTGATCCGCCAGGCCGGATTCACGCCACATCCGGTGCGTATCGAGCAATTCGACGATCGCGTCGTGATTTCTTATGAGGAATATGGCGGTGTTCGTGAAATCTACCTCGATGGGCGCGGCGCGGGCCAGTCCGGCGACGAGCATTTAAAGCTCGGGCGCTCGACGGCTCGATACGAGGGTCAGGCGCTGATTATCGAGACGACGCATATCACCGCGGGTCCTTCGGGTACGCCCGGCAACCAGCTTTCCGACCAGGTCACAACCGTCGAGACCTACCGCCGACTCGACGAGCCGACACAGGGGCCGATGGTCGAGATGGAGATGATCATCGACGATCCCGGGCATCTCTACGAGCCCTGGGAGATGGTGTGGAAGAAACTCTACACCGACAACTACGAGTTCATCGAAGTCGAATGCCACGCGCCTATCCACTGAAGCAGTAGCCGCGCGAGTTTCAGCTTTTCGTCGGCGCCTGCGTCCATTATGTAGATTCGCGTTTTCTTCGCAGGTCGAGCCGGTTATGTCAACGTGCCGATTTCTGGCGGCTCCGGGTTGATAGAGTGTTCGCTGTGACGGTTCGGTCGCGGGAGGTGCACGATGAAGCGAATACTGGTGCTACTCAGCTTGTTGATCACGCTGCAAGCTGCGAAGGCTCATGACGACGTATGGACTTTGCAGACCGGAACGACCTCTGGTGCGTTGTCCGCGAGCGGTGCTGCTCTGACCGATACGGATTCGATTCTCTGGCCCGATGGCAGAAGCGCCCACGTGACCTATTGGTTGGGCGCGGGCGATGTGCTCTATCGTTGCGCGGAACTCAGGGGCGCCGAAGCGGTAAGCGAATCCTGCTGGCGGCGGCATATTGTCGCTGCGGTCACGTCCGGCCCGTCGGTCGTTCGCAGTATCAGTACGCGACGACGCCCGCCGGTCATCGTCTACGGAAACCCCTACGGTTTTAATTCGCGGGTATGGGTTGGTGTCTCAGGCGCGCGCTGAGACGAAGCTGCCGCGTGAACGGTTGAAACTCAGCGTAGCGAACTCGACACCGACGACCCAGCTGCTGCCTTCCTGAGACACGTGCACCACGCGCGCAACGGCGTGGCAGACATCGCAGTCGATCTTTATGACCTGGTTGTGTTTTAACCCGGCCTGTGTAACGAATTGCATTCCCGTCAGAGAGATGTCTCGCGTGGTCGCCGCGCAGGCTTCGCTCGACGGCCAGTGGTCGAAAAAGGTAATGGGTTGTTGTTTCGAAAAGCGATGCAGCGCGCGCAATCCGCTGTCGTTCGACTCTTCGACTTGCGGCATCGCTAATGGACTCCTGCAATCCAGACAGAACAGATCGGCCGGCGCGGCCTCGGTCTTCTCGAATGGCGCGCCGCAGAAAAAACAGCCGCCGAGTGAGATTCGGACCGTGTCCTCGTAATCCCAGTCGCCAGCGTGGGTTCGGGTCAGCGCGCTCTCGTCCGGATCCGCTTTCGGTTCCGGGCGCTGGTTGCCGCGTTGCGCTCTCTGCTTATCGTAGACCGCACGCGTCTTCGGGTCGGTCAGGGTCGCGTAGGCCTCGTTGATCAGGGTCGCGTTTTCGTGATCTCCGCCGAGATCCGGATGTTGCTTCAAGCGTTGCATGAGCGTGCGATAGCTCGATCTGATGATCTCCTCCGGTGCGTCGGGAGAGACATGCAGGATCCGATAAAAGTCGAAATCTTCGTCGTTCATGGTCCGCCGTTCTTGCGTGTTTTTGTGTGCCGGGGCTGTTCGCACACAGTTATGCCGTCCTTTGTCGGCTTCCGGTCAGCGGTCTGAACCCGCCGGCGGCAATTCTGTGGACCAGTTCCGGGTCAAGTCTCCGCCCGGAGGGCCGATAACCTGTGTAGGAACAGGCATGTCGACGCGCGGATCTTGCGCCGCGGGTGACTCAGGCGGGATGTGAGGGTGACTGGGACGCGACCGGAGCTAAAGTTCGAACCCCGGATCGAACGCGAATTTCGCGGTTTTTACGCCGCGGAAACCCGCGAGATGGTTCGGATCGCGCTCGTGCTGGGACTGTTGTTCGAATTCGGGCGGTTCGCTGTCGATGCGGGCAGCGGAGTCACGGGTCTGCTATCGGCCACGGCGGCGTTGAGACTACTGCTGGTCTCGTCCGTAATCGGCTTAGCGCTGGTCTCTGCCCGGCACGCGACGCTGTCGCGATTCAGCGACGATCTTGTTTTCGCCGCCGCAACGGCCGTCTCCTGCGCGGCTTTGCTCTCGTCGGTACTGCGAGTGGCAGCCGGACTCGCGCCGTTCTACCTCGAAGTCGCGGCCGTGATCGTATTCGTCAACCTGCTGTTGGGATTGCGGTTTTTCAAAGCGCTGTGGCTTACCGCGCCGCAACTTGCCGGCACAATCGTGGCTGGCGGCTTCGTCCCCGAACCCGCCGTCGCATTCGCCCATTCGAGCCTGTCTTTGTTGCTCGTGGCGATCGTATCGGCTGCGAGTTGTTTCCGGCTGGAGCAGTCTGCCCGGTCCGTTTTCCTCCATCGCCGCAGCGCGAACGATCTCATTGGTCGCGACGAGTCGACGGGTATCCCGAATCGCAGAATGTTCCTCGAACACCTGCAGAGCAGCATCCGACAGGCGGAGCGCGAATCTCAGGGCCTCGCAACCGCGATGGTCAGAATCGACGGCTTCGACGCGTTCGAGAAACACTACGGCAGCGATGCGGCCGATGCCTGCCTGCGACGGGTAGCACATGCGCTGATGCGTGCGGGCCGCCGCCCACTGGACTATACGGCGCGCTATTCACCCAGAGACTACGCGGTTCTCTTCTACGATCCGAGCGGAAAATCCGTTACCGAGACCGTGGGCCGGATTCGCAGGCAGGTTGCGATGCTGGACATCCCTAACGAAGCGACCCCCGACTCGAAGCGTGTGACCGTGAGTATCGGCGTCGCCGTGTCTCCTCGCGGCCGCCAGCACCATCAGCGCAGCGTTCTGACCTGCGCCGCGCGAGCCCTGGAAAAGGCACAGAATCTCGGCAGAGACAAGATGGTGGTTGAAGAAGTGCCCGAGCGCCGATCGACGGCTCAGATTCTGACGGGTCCGTGGAGAGCGGCGACACGCAGCTGAGCGCCGGCGTTTTTACCCTTTGCGGCGGATCGACAGTTCCGGCGGCGCCGCGATTCCCATTCGTACGTTTCGGCCTTTGCCCTTGAGCAGCGTAATCTCGATCGGGCCTTGAGCGAAGAGCTCTTTCAGCGTCAGCGAGTCGTCGACGCCTCCCGCGAGTTTTATCAGGATCGATTCATCGGGCCGGCGGCTTACGATCAGCATCGGTATCTCGCCCGGGCCAGGCCCCGCGCTACGCCCTTCCCAGCTGATGCGTCGCGCCGCGGTTCGGGCCCGCTCCGCTCGCGTCGTAGAGCTCAACTTCCGGACCGCTTACGATCTTCATGACCTTAAGAAGCTGGTCGCGCCGGACTTTCACCAATGCGCCGTTGTTCTGATTGCGCTCGCGGCACTCCTGCATGAGTTCGAGCAGATGCCGCCAGCGGCTGCTACCTTGCCCTGCTTCCGCGGAGAGATGCAGCCTTCTGTCCGCGATCTGGCGCCGCTCGTTTTCGAGGCTTTCCAGCGTCTGGAGCAATCGGGTCTTGTCCGTGCCTGCCGAGTTCAGGGCGTCGATATCGTTGTCGAGCAGCGCCTTGTTTTCGGAGGCAAGTGTCCCGAGCATCGCTTCGGCAGTTCGAATCTGGTCGTCGAGCAGGCGTTCCATGCCGCTATCGGTCGTTCCTTGCGAAGTCATCAGATCAGCTTAGCTCCCGCTCCAATCGAATCAGCCGCTCCGCGACGGAGGCGGAGTCAACCTCGTAGGTACCGGATGCGATGGCTTGCTTGAGCGCGTCGACACGCGCGGAATCGACAACAGGTAACGAGGAAACGACTTGCTCCAGCTCGCTGAGCAATACGCTCGAGCGGCTGACATTGACCGTGTCTTCCGTGCTCGTCGCGCTGGTTTTGGACGAACTCGTGGATTCGCTTGCTTCGGACAGATCCGGCCGCCGAGCTGTGCCCGTCAAGTCCGTCGGTCGGAAGCCCTGGCCGTTAACTTTCTCTGTCATGGATTACCTCCGGGGCGCTCAGAGCACCACCATAAAGCGTAATCGGCCATTCCAGCAACATCTTTAACTTTCGTTCAGCGTCGGGGTCCCACGCGGACCAGATTCAAGGCTTCGACGACGCCTTCTACGACGCGTCCTGCCTGGGTTCTTACCCTGACTCGCTCCGTCAGCGCGGCATCCTCGAGAGCCGTCCCGGCGGCCTTAACCATAATGCCGCCCGAACCTGCGACGAGTGTAACCAGATCTCCGCGCGCGACGAGATTCGGGTGGTCCATCGCACCGGTTACGAGCACGGTTCCGGCGGGTACGCTGCGCCGCAGTGTCAGTCCGACAACATCCTCCAGGCGAGTCACGTAATCCAGAGGAAGCGTTACCGAGGAACTCTGATGCAGGCGTACGTCTGCTTTCGAAATACGCTGTCCTCGAGACAGGCTGTTCGCCGCGACCACGACGCTGACGTTGTGCGTCGCGCGAACCGGAACGAACAATCGCCACGCGGAAGCACCGGAACAGGCCACGGTCACCGTACCTTGCCCGTTTCGCAGTGGCCTCTCGGCGAACGCCTCGAGTGGCTTGGAGCAGGCGGGGAGTTTTAGACGGTCGTCCACGCTTCTTGCCTCGACGGTGATGTCAGGCCTTCCTGCCAGCGCGTCGAGTACGAACTGTTCCGCCGCGTTGCGGACGCTCTGCGGCGATTGCCATTGAGACGCATTCGCTGAAGAAAGCGCTAACGCGAGCGCGGCAATGGCCAGAAATGCGCAGCGCGGTCTTCGAGATCGTGTTTCCGTTTTCACTGGGGTCATTGCAGCGTTAATTCAGTGGTCGCTCTATACGGTGGTGTTGCTGCTGCAAGAGCTGTGCCATCCCGCTGGTCGCCGCTGTGCTGTGCTCAGGGATCGATCGGGCGGCAAGATCGCGGCGCCACGGTTCCGCCGGGCGGCAACTTCATGCCACTTCCTGACTGCCGGGTGCGCCGAGTCCACGGGAAAACGGCGCTTCAGCCGGTTGGCACGGTTGTTGCTTTTACCCCGGCAGAGCCTCGGAGACACCATGGAATCGATTTTTGGAATTCACGACAGAGCATTGCTATTGCGAGCCAGCCGCATGGATGTACTGGCCAGCAATCTGGCGAATGCGGACACGCCTAACTTCAAAGCGCGCGATATGGATTTCTCGACCGCACTTGGTGAGGCGGCAACCCCGAACGGAACACGCATGATCTCGACGCACGAGCGGCATCAGCGCGCCAATCGCGGAGAGGCGAGCGCGGCGTTGCAATATCGCGTTCCTTATCAGCCCACCGAGGACGGCAATACCGTAGAAGCCGACATGGAGTTGTCCCGGTTCGCGCAGAACGCGGTGGCCTATCAGACCACACTGCTCTTTCTGAATGGCCGCATCTCGACGTTGCGTTCGGCGATCACCGGAGGTCGATAAGTCATGAGTCTGCAGAACGTCTTCGATATCGCCGGCTCAGGGCTGAGCGCGCAGTCGCTGCGCCTCAATCTGACCGCCAGCAACCTGGCTAACATGCAGAACGTCGCCGGCACACCGGAAGACGTTTATCGCTCTCGCCATCCCGTTTTTCGCGCTGGGTCGGCGTCTTTTGCAGAAACGATGGCGGCGACCGGGGTCAACATTCTCGGCGTGATCGAGAGTACGGTCGATCCGATCGAGCGCTACGAGCCGGGACATCCCGAAGCCAACGAACAGGGTGTGATCTACGCGGCCAATGTCAATGCGATGGAAGAAATGGCCAACATGATTTCGGCATCGCGTTCCTACCAGAGCAATCTCGAAGTCATCAACACGACCAAGGAGCTGCTGCTCCGCACACTCAGTCTCGGCCAGAGTTAGGGACAGGAGGCAGGAATGATTTCACCCTTGGACAGCTCATTCGATCCGGCCGCGCTCGGTCTGACCATCCCGGACGCCGTGGCCAGGGAAGAGCTCGGTCAGGAAGAGTTCCTGCAGCTGATGATGACGCAGCTCGAGAATCAGGACCCGTTCAAGCCGATGGAGAGCGGCGAGTTTCTCGGCCAGCTGGCGCAGTTCGGAACGGTGACAGGACTCGGTGAGCTGCAAAACTCATTCGATTCGCTGGCGACGTCGCTGGTGTCCGATCAGGCGTTGCAGGCGGCGTCGCTGGTCGGTCGATCGGTGCTCGTGGAGAGTAACGAGACTTTCTTCAGCGGCCAATCTCTGGTCGAAGGCGTTGTCGATCTGCCTGTCAGCTCGAGCAATGTTCAACTGAACATATCGGACGCGGCCGGTCAGCTCGTCCGTCAAATCACTCTCGGCCCCAATGCCGAGGGTCCCGTGCCCTTCTACTGGGGTGGAGAGACCGATCTGGGCTACAGCGCTCCACCGGGGCGCTACGCCGTATCGGCGCAGTACTTCGACGGTAGCGACATGCTGAACGCGCCGACACTCGTCAATGCCGAGGTCGACAGCGTGACGGTCGGTGCGAGCGGCTTGTCAGTACAGCTCCGCGGACTCGGGCCCGTTCCGTTCAGCGCCGTTAAAGAAATTGGAAATCAGGTAACGCGACCGCAACCGGTCGTGCCGGCAGTCGATCCGCTGCCGGCGGAATCAGAGAGTTAAGGAGAAAACCATGCCTTTTCGAGTTGCACTAAGTGGTCTGAACGCAGCGTCTTCGGATCTCAACGTAACAGCCAACAATATCGCGAACGCCAACACCACGGGCTTCAAAGGCTCGCGTTCCGAGTTCGCCGACGTGTTCGCTGTCGGCGCGCAGGCGATCGGGAACGGAACCCGGCTTGCCGCGGTATCGCAGGAGTTCTCGCAAGGCGGCGTTGACTTCACCGATCGAGGTCTGGATCTCGCGCTGAGCGGCGAGGGTTTCTTCACACTGCGTGATGCCGGCGTCGTCACTTATTCGCGCGTAGGCGCGTTCGGGGTCAACCGGGAAGGCTTCGTCGTCAATAGTCAGGATCAGCGCCTGCAGATTTTTCCCGCTGCGAATAACGGCACGTTCAATACCGGCACGTTGCAGGACCTGCAGCTCTCGACGACCGATAGCCCGCCGCAGGCGACTACCACAGCAGAGTTCGGTGTCAACCTGCCCGCCGATGCTGCGCCCCCGACGATCGCGGTGTTCGATCCCAACGATGCGTCGAGCTTCAATCACTCAACCGCCATTACCGCCTACGATTCTCTGGGCGCGACGCATACGACTACCGTGTATTTCGTCAAGGATGCGGCACCCAATACCTGGGACGCGTATTTTTACGTCGACGGAAACGCGGTGGGTGGTGCGAACCAGCTGGTCTACTCGACCTTCGGCGCGCTTTCGACCCCCGCGAGCGGGAGCTTCACATTGCCGCCCTACTCAGCCGGCAACGGCTCCGAGCCGATTGCGCTCGAGGCCCAGTTTGCACGTTCGACCCAGTTCGGTGCCGAATTCGGCGTCAATCTGCTGAGCCAGGACGGCTTCGCCGCGGGTCGTTTGTCGAACATCGATGTCGACTCGAACGGCGTCGTGTTCGCGCGCTTTACGAATGGCAGATCAGAGCCGCTCGGGCAGGTCGCGTTATCGAACTTCACCAACGTTCAGGGGTTGCGGCAACTCGGTGACACGTCCTGGGGCGAGTCGTTTACATCCGGTGACGCAATCCGCGGTGCGGCGGGTACTGCAAGTTTCGGCCAGATTCAATCCGGCGCTCTGGAGGCATCCAACGTCGATCTGACGGAACAGCTCGTCAACATGATCACGGCGCAGCGAAATTTCCAGGCGAACGCGCAGATGATCTCGACGGCCGACTCGGTCACGCAAACGATCATCAACATCCGCTAACGGCATTAGGGGCTTCAACTGATGGACCGTCTCGTTTACGTAGCAATGTCCGGCGCCAAGCAGCTCATGCAGGCGCAATCGCTGGTCTCGCACAACCTCGCTAATGCCAATACGCATGGTTTCCGCGCGGATCTCGCGAACTTCGCAGCCAGTCCCGTCGAAGGCCCGGGCTACCAGAGCCGGGTCAATACCGTCGCGACGGGCGGGCAGTTCAACGGCTCGCAGGGGGCGCTCATCAATACCGGCAGAGTGCTGGACGTCGCGATCGATGGGGACGGCTGGATGGCAGTTCAGGCAGCCGACGGCATCGAGGCCTACTCGCGCGCCGGCGCTTTCACGATCAATGGACTGGGCTTGCTCGAGAATCGCCGCGGTGAACTCGTGCTCGGCGACAACGGGCCGATCGCGATTCCGCCGCACACCAACCTGGTCGTCGGAGGAGACGGAACGATTTCAGTCGTGCCGCAGGGTCAGGGTCCGGAGACGCTGGCACAAGTCGGCCGCATCAAGCTCGTTAATCCGGATCCCGCGCTGTTGCAGAAACGTACCGACGGTCTCATCGAGATGGCCGACGGAGAAATCGCCGCCGCCGATGCGAGCGTCAAGCTGGTCTCAGGGTTTCTCGAGTCGAGCAACGTCAATATCGCCGAGGCGATGGTAAGCATGATCGAACTGGCCCGGCAATTCGAAGTCGAAGTAAAGATGATGCGAGTTGCGGACGAGAACGCATCGCGCGCGACTGAGCTGGCGCAAATCGCCTAACGAAAGGAAGCACTATGGATTCTTTATGGGTTGCGAAAACAGGGCTGGAAGCCCAGCAGACTCGAATGTCGGTCGTGGCGCAGAACCTCGCCAACGTCAACACGACAGGCTACAAGCGGGGCCGCGCGATTTTCGAAGACCTGCTGTATCAGAACGTCGTTCAGGCTGGCGGTCTGACTTCGCAGCAAACGGAGGCGCCCACGGGGCTGAATCTCGGCACCGGCGTGAGAACGGTGGCGACAGACAAGTTGTTCAACCAGGGCAATCTGATCAACACGAACAACGCACTGGATCTCGCGCTCCAGGGCCGCGGCTTCTTCGAAATCCTGCTACCGGACGGAACCCAGGCTTACACGCGTGACGGGACGTTTCAGTTGAGCCCGGAAGGCGAGGTCGTGACCTCTTCCGGCTACACACTACAGCCGGCGGTCACGGTACCGCCCGGAGCGCAGGGATTGACGGTGGGTGTCGACGGCGTCGTTTCGGTGCTCATCGCTGGCGGCACTGACCCGGTGCAGATCGGAACGATTCAGGCCACGGATTTCGTCAACCCGGCCGGATTACAGGCTCGTGGAGAGAATCTGTTTCTGGAGACGGTCGCGAGCGGACCCCCGCAACCGGGAACGCCCGGACTGAACGGGCTCGGCACCATCGTGCAGGGCGCGCTCGAGACGTCCAACGTTAACGTCGTCGAGGAACTGGTCAACATGATCGAGACGCAGCGCGCCTACGAGATGAGCTCTCGAGCGATTTCGTCGAGCGACGAGATGCTGCAATACATCACCAACAACCTTTAAGGCGAAACGACATGAGTAGCCGGTTATTCCTGATCATCGTCTCAGCAACGCTGTTCCAGGGTTGTTCGCTGCTGCGGCGCGAGGAGCCGCAACAGACCGATTATTCGCCGACCAGTCCATCGGCCGTCGAGACGACGCCCGTTTCAACGGGTGGGGTTTATCGCAGCGAGTCCTCGATGGATCTCTTCATGGATTTGCGAGCTCGTTCGGTCGGCGACATTCTGACGATATTGCTGGTCGAGCGTACGGACGCAACGAAGGATTCGAGTAGCAGCACGACGAGAGATACCGAGATCGATACGGGCGTTCCGATCATCGCCGGAAGTCCAATCACGTATAACGGCGATCAGATTCTGAACAATGAAATTCAGAGTGGAACCGCGTTTAACGGCGCCGCGGATGCTACCCAAAGCAACAGTCTTGACGGCAGCATCACCGTCACCGTCGCGGACCGTCTGCCCAACGGCAATCTGCTGGTTCGTGGCGAAAAGCTGATCACGCTGAATCAGGGTGAGGAGTACATTCGCTTTTCAGGAATCGTCCGTCCCGTCGATATAGGGCCTGACAACAGTATTCCATCGACGAAAGTGGCAGACGCAAAGATAACTTACAGTGGCGACGGTGCGTTGGCGGATGCCAACCGGCCCGGCTGGCTGACTCGCTTCTTCAGCTCGCCGTGGTTCCCGTTCTGATGGGCTCGCGTAGCACAAGGTCGTTACGAGCCGCGCTGGCGGTCTGCCTCGTCGCTTCGCTGAGTGCGAACACGGTTTTTGCCGAGCGCATCAAGGACATCGCGATGGTGTCCGGCGTGCGCAATAACCAGCTCGTCGGAGTCGGTCTTGTCGTCGGTCTCGACGGCACCGGCGATCAGACGAGTCAGACGCCGTTCACGATCCAGGCATTGAAAAACATGCTCGCCCAACTCGGCGTGCTGGTACCCGACAACGTCAATCCGCAGCTGCGAAATGTTGCATTCGTCTCGGTCCAGGCCGATTTGCCGCCATTCGCCAAGCCGGGTCAGTCCATCGATGTGACCGTTTCTTCGATGGGTAACGCTCAGAGCCTGCGTGGCGGCAGCCTGTTGCTGACACCGTTGCGCGCCGCAGACGGCGAGATCTATGCACTGTCCCAAGGCAATCTCGTGGTTGGCGGTTTCGGAATCTCCGGCGACGATGGTTCCCGCGTCTCACTCAATGTGCCGAGTACCGGGCGCATTCCGAACGGTGCGACGGTTGAGCGAACCGTACCGTCGACACTCGGAACGTCTGATGCGCTGATTCTGAATCTGCATACGCCGGATTTTACGACCGCACATCGTCTCGCCGAGTCGATCAATGCCTCGCTGGGACCGGCCGTAGCGCAAACGATCGACCCGATCTCCGTGCGTGTCAGGGCGCCGGCCGATCTGAGTCAACGTGTCGGTTACATCTCTCACATAGAAAATCTCGAGGTCGATCCGGCCGAGGCCCCCGCGCGCGTAATCGTCAATTCACGCACCGGCACGGTCGTCATCGGCAGCAACGTTCGCGTCACTCCGGCGGCCGTCGCGCACGGGTCGCTGGTGGTCCGGATTACGGAGACGGATATCGTGAGTCAGCCCACTGCGTTCTCCGAAGGGCAGACGGCGATTGTTGAGCAGTCCGACATCGATATCGCCGAGGAAGGCAGTCGCATGTTCGTCTTCGAGCCGGGGACCTCGCTCAACGACATCGTAGAAGCGGTCAATCAGGTTGGTGCCGCGCCCGGCGATCTCGTCGCGATCCTCGAAGCGCTGCGGGAAGCGGGCTCGTTGCGGGCCGAACTGATAGTCATCTGAGCCATGATCGCCCCGGTCGCGCCAACCGTTCACGATTTCGAAGGTCTCGCGCGCCTGCGTGAAAGCGCACAGGCGCACGATCCGGCGGCGTTGAAAGAGACCGCGATTCAGTTCGAGGCGCTGATCGTCGGTATCATGCTCAAGGCATCGCGCGACGCCAGTCTCGGCGAGGGTCTTCTCGACAGCTCGCAGACTGAACAATACCTCGAGCTGATGGATCGCCAGGTCGCGCTCGAGCTTGCCCGGCAGGGTGGTCTCGGTTTCGGCCAGATGCTGGTGGAGGATATCGAGAAGAACTGGGCGGCTGAGCGAACCAACGATTATGAGTCCGTGCAGAACATCGACGCTCCGATTACTGCGCCGCTAGTCGACGATAGCCAATAGCGCACGGGGATCTGCGATGGCCGACATGCTGAAGATCGGGTTATCCGCGCTCCTGGCGCAGCAGCGCGCGCTGTCGACGACGTCCAACAATATCGCGAATGCGAACACGCCCGGCTACAGCCGGCAGCGCATCGAATTCGGCGAGCGAAGCTCGGAGCGCGTCGGTTCGTCGTTCGTCGGTACGGGCGTGGATCCTTCCATCGTTCGCCGTATCACGGACGATATCGTCGCAGCACAGCTGTACTCGGCTGCGTCGAGCTTCGGTCGCGCGGATACGTTCGCGGGGCTGGCTGCGTCGATCGATAATCTGCTCGCCGCCGACGAGAGCGGGCTGCACAATTCGCTGCAGAAGTTCGTCAATGCCGGTCAGACACTTGCTGACGATCCGGCTTCCCGCGCGGCCCGGCAGCTCGTGCTGAGCGAGGCCAGGAATCTCATTTCGCGGTTCGACACCTTCGACAGACGCCTCGACGAGGTCGGCAACGAGGTCTCGACGCGCGTTCAGGCGGTCGCAACGGAGATCAACAGTCTGGGTGCCGGTATCGCGGATCTCAATCAGCGCCTGCTGTCGTCGGGCGTGCCTCCCGGCGGCCAGCTTCCGCCCGACCTGCTGGATCAGCGCGAGCGCCTGCTCGGGCGTCTTTCCGAACTCGTCGACGTCGACAGCGTTGCGCAGAACGACGGAACGCTCAGTGTCTTTATCGGCAGCGGTCAGGCCCTGGTGCTCGGCACCACGTCGTCGTCTATGTCTGCCGTTCCCGGACGCTTCAACCCGGGCGACACGGACATTGTGCTGAACGGCGTGGGCGGGAGCGTGATTATCTCACCGTTTCTGTCTGGGGGAGAGCTCGGCGGTCTGCTCGACTTCCGGCGTGAAATGCTGAACCCGGCCAGCGCGAATGTCGGCCGACTCGCGGTCGGGTTCGTAGAGAGTTTTAACGCGATACACCGCGAAGGCATGGATCTGAACGGACAGCTTGGCGGGGATTTCTTCGGGATCACAGCTTCGCAGGTTTATCCGTCGGCGGACAATGCCGGCACCGGAAGTGCCACCGTCGCGATCGCCGATGTTGCGGCGCTGGTTTCAGATGCTCATTTACTCAGTTACGACGGCGTCGGCTATCAGCTCAATCGCGTTTCCGATGGTTCCGTCGTTACGATGTCAGGAACCGGGACGGGTGCCGATCCCTTCCTCGCGGATGGCCTGTCGATCGTCGTCAGCGGCGGTGTTGCGGCGGGCGATCAATTTCGTATCGATCCGCTCGGCAATGCTTTCGGCACGCTGCAGCAGTTGGTAACGGATCCTTCCGCCGTCGCGGCGGCAGCGCCGATCACTACCCGGATCGAGTTGGGTAACAGCGGCGATGCCGTTATCTCGGCCGGCGAAGTCGCGGACATTACCGATCCGTCTCTGTTGACGACCACGACTCTCGAATTCATCGATGCGAATAACTACAGCATCAACGGTGCCGGTTCGTTCGCGTATACGAGCGGCGACGATATCGTCGTCAATGGCGCGCGCGTGCAGATCAGCGGCGCGGCGGCGGCCGGTGACCAGTTCGTCATCGAGTCGAACGCGGGAGGCATTGGAGACAATCGTAATGCGCTGCGGCTTGCGGGAGTACTCGGCATCGGCATTCTGGACGGTGGCTCGACCGATTTGCTTGCCTCGATCGGACAGCTCATCACGCAGGTCGGTTCGCAAACGGCCGGCGTTCAGAGCCAGCGCGACGCGCAGAGTCTGTTGCTGAACCGGGCGGAACAGGCGCTGGATTCGGTGCGCGGCGTCAATCTCGATGAAGAGGCTGCAAACCTGCTCCGTTACGAGCAGGCCTATCAGGCGGCGGCGCAGGTCATCACGGTTGCCGACTCGCTGTTCGAGTCGCTGTTATTCGCCGTGAGGAGATAGCCCTTGCGCGTTACCAACGAAACCCTGCGGCAGGTATTCCTCAATGCGCTCGAGATCGCACAGCGGCGTGTGGAAGAAACGCAGACCCAGGTTTCGACGGGCCTTCGAATTAAGGAACCATCCGACGATCCCGTCAGCGCGGCGCGAATTCGCGAACTCGAATCGTCGTTGTCGCGTCTGGATCAATACCAGGCGAACGGCATCATCGCGCAGAATCGATTGGCGCTGGGAGAAGAGGTGCTGACGAGCGTCGTGGACAACCTCCAGCGCGTCAGGGAATTGGCGGTTCAGGCCAATAACGCGACCCAGAACGTCGAAAGCCACAGAGCGATCAGCATCGAGCTGAAAGAAC
>JAHEKF010000110.1 GCA_024638465.1 Rhodospirillaceae bacterium
AACGCGTCGAGGTTGGACCCGGAGCAATCATCCGTGGTGACCTCAGATGGGCCAGTGAGACGGAGCCAGATATCGCTGCGAGCGCTACCGTTGAGGGCGAGATCATCGAAGAAGACCTGCCCGAGGGCCTTGAGGGCATGAGACGTTTCAGTCAAGTGGGCGGAATCGCAAGCGCGGTACTATTCGGCGTAGCGCTGATAACTGCCGCGCTGGCAGCGTTTCTTGTGTTTCCTCGGTTCTCCCAGTCGGCGGCGGGCCGGATTCGCGCTATGCCGCTGCGAACACTTGGTCTGGGACTCGGCGTCGTAGTGGGTACTCCGATTGTGATCCTGGCACTGTTCATCAGCAGAATCGGCTGGATCGCCGGTATGGGGACGTTAGTCGGATACCTGTTGTTGCTCCTCTGCGCGATGCTCTTCGGCGTGATCATCGTGGGCGAGCTCGGACTTCAACTCAGCACCAAGGAGGGCACACCGAAGCGACCCATCCAGCTTCTGGCGATAGCGATCGGTGTCGTTTTGATCTTGCTACTGGCTCAGATTCCGGTGCTCGGCACCATCATTCTGCTAGTGGTCTTGCTAGGCGGACTCGGTGGGATCAGCGGCGAGCTTTGGCAGCGGTATCGACAGCCAGCGGTTACGTGATCGGAGTAACTTGTTCCCCAACGCCCTGATCCGAGCAGAGAAGTTATGACTCAAGAGCACGCGAATATTCGTCTATTGAAGCAACTAGATATCAGAAACTTAGCTGGATGTACTGATCTTTTCTCAGAAGACTTCGTTTGGCACTACTTTAATCCGGAGCTGCCGGAGGTCCAGGGCGATTATGTTGGTCTGGCTGGTCTCCAAAACTTCTTTGAGAAAATAGGACGCAAAACTCAGGGCACATTCAACGCTGAGCCACAATCTACCACGGCCCACGGCGATGAGCTGGTTGTTACGCACACGCTGAACACGCTCGCTCTCGAAGGCCAGTCAATTAGAACAGACGCGATCGTCGTATGGCGCATAGTTCGCGGCCGTATCGTCGAGGCTTGGGACATACCTTCTGTTTTCACCGTATCCCCATCGACCCAATGACAAGCGGCAGACCGGTAGGAATAATCCAGGAGAGCAATTGGTGCTGTCGGCGAGATTCTGGGGGCTTGTTGATCTCTTACATGCCGAACGTCCAATACGTAATGAAACCTTTAGGTCCGACGCCAGCAGCTGAGGTTGAGCGATAGGAGAAGCTGTGAGCGGTGCCGAGATGGCTGTTAATGACATCGTACTTCACGGCGCGACCGGGTTCGTCGGGCAACTCGTGGCCGACTACCTCGCTCGGCACCCCGAGAGCCATCGATTCTCGTGGGCGATCGCTGGCCGAAATCCCGACAAACTCGCGCGCGTCCGGGACTCCGTCGCCGTTCAAGGGACTGAACCAGGGGTGATCGTGGCGCAGGCCTCGGACGAAGCGTCGGTCCAGGCGATGGTGGCGAATGCGAAAGTTGTCTTGAACGTGGCAGGGCCCTTCAGCAAGTATCACGGCGACCATATCGTGGGTGCGTGTGCGCGCTCGGCCACGCACTACGCGGATCTTTCAGGCGAATACTGGTATCAGCGGCGCATGATCGATGAGTTCCACCAGGAGGCCGAGCACACTGGCGCCAAGATCGTTCTGGCCGCCGGTGTCGACAGCGTCCCGTCGGATCTCGGTGTCCAGTTCGCAATCGAACGTCTGGCAGCGAAGGGCGGGCGGGCGCGCCATGCCAAAGCGCTGTTCACGAGCTATGCGGGCTCGCTCAGCGGTGGTACGCGTCGATCGATGCAAGCCCGCAAGCTGATTATGCAGTCCAGCGAGTACGAGGCCGGATTTCACACGGACCCTTACGTTTTGGCGCCGGGCGCCGAAAGGTCACACGACGGCGAGACAGTCGCCGGTTGGGATTCGCGTCGTTTCGACCCCGATCTACGGCGGTTTGGCGTACCGTTCTTTATGGCACCGATCAATGCGCGTGTTGTTCGCCGCTCGCTCGCGCTCGACGGGCACCTGCCCTGTACGTACGAAGAAGGGATTTCGATGGCAGCCTTGCTGAAAGCAGCATGGATCTTTATCAGTCGGGGCTTTGGCTACTTCGTCGGCGCCCCCATTCCAATGCAGCCAATGTCGGGCGAAGGACCTCCTCCCTGGCTTCAACGGGCAGGCAGCTTTTGCGTGCGGGTCCATGCGACGACCGAAGACCGAAGCAAGTCCGCGCTCGTCGAGGTCCGAGGCGCCGGGGACCCGGGCTACCTCGCGACCTCGAAGATGCTCACCGAAGTCGGGCTCGCCCTGCTGCTCGACGAAGCGTCGCCCCGCGGTGGCATCCTTACCCCCGCCACCGCGCTCGGCCCGGTCCTCCGGCGACGACTTGCCGAGGCCGAGGAAGGCCGGTTCATGCGGTTCCGGATGTTGGATTAGCTTGACTTGTCGGGCTTGTGGATCTCATAAAGGCATTCGGTAACCCCGTATATCCGATCTCTCTCGGCCGATACGAGAATTAACAGTACCGTACGCGATTTCGACGAATCCGAAGTCTCTATTAGATGACAGGCTCTACGGAAAAAGAAAACGAATCTACCCAGACCGGCGCGATCTTCTTCTCAGGCCAGTACGGTAGCACCGCCCAATACGCCGAGTGGATCGGCGAAGCGACCGGCTTACCGGTCTTCACCGTCAACGACTCGAATGCCGATCCCGCGAATTACGACTTTCTGCTCCTCGGCAGCTCAGTCATTGTCCACAAACTGCTGATCCGCAAATGGGTGAAACGACATCTGACCGACATCGAGCACAAGCCTGTCATCCTATTCACTGTCTCGGGCGCCCCGGCGGGACTGAAACTCGACAGTTGGATCGCCGCTAGCCTCCCCGAGCACCTGATCACCCGAGCACATCACGTCGCACTTCGCGGCAAGCTCGATCACGATGAGATCAGCTGGTGGGTCAAGCTCATTCTAAGAATAGGCGCATGGATGAACGACGATCCAGATGCCAGAGAAGACGAGTTAAAAGGATTCGACTACATGGACGAATCGAGCATCGAGCCGATTCTGACGCTAGTTGAGCAACTCGGGTCGCAGCAGCCAGCCCGGCACGCGCTCCGAAACGGCGTCTCGTCGGCGGAGACGATTAATGGAGATCACCGATTACCTCTATAACACCTTTCTTGTCGAAGATGGGGATCTCAAGATTGCCATCCATCCCGGTGCGCTGTTTCTTTATTGCTTCCGGCTCACAACGCTGATTTTGAAATCGGAGTGGCCAGACATTACCCACATTTTCGTTACTCACGGCAATCCCGATCATTACTGGCATACGGACAGCGTAGCCAAGGCTTCCGGCGCTCCAGTCGTTTTCAACCAAACAATAGAACGGAAAATTGAGGGACGAACGCTCCATTAAGCCCTTGCAGCTAAGCATTCGGTCAGTATGCTCGCCGCCTCGGGATCGTGGCTCGGCAGGACAATGAGATCCGGTAGCCGTTGTTTCAGCGCGCGAACCTTCGCGAAGGAGGCCCGGAGTTGTTCCTTGTCACCGATCGCGGGGACCTGGTCCTTGAGCAACAAATCCAGTTCGTAGGTCAAATCCCCGACAAACAAAATTGGTGGTAGGCTCGCCGATCTCAGGAGCAATGACATTGATCCAGGCGTGTGCCCAGGTGTTGGCAATAGGACTAGCGACTCATCACCCATCACGTCGTGACATCCCGAAAAATCCGAAAGCAGCGGATCCTTGGTTGTAGCGAAATCGATTTGGCGCCATTTCGCACCCGGTACCTCAATATGCTCGCGTAACACCCATTCCCGTTCGGGATGTGGTTCGGATAGCTGTTGCCATTCATCTCGACTCACTAGCAACTCTGCCTGAGGGATGTCGGCAATGCCGCCGACGTGGTCGAAATGCAAATGGGAAATGATTGCTTTTTCGACCCTATCCGCAGGAACGTCGATCGCCTCAAGCCGCCGTCCCAGCGTGTCGTCTGGGCCGATGTGCAATCGGAAGATTCGAGGGAGCAAGAACCGGCCGATCGGGCTGGAAATGTAGCCGGGCTCCGCAATTGCTGGATCCATTCCGGTATCGAACAGAACGATACCGTCGCGGTGATGGATTACGTACACGCCAATGGGGACTGTGACCCAACTCCGACCCGTCAAAACCCACCAAAGCAGTGGTTTTGAGGTTCCATAGCGATGTTCGTGATGCTGCTCCCCAAACCCAGTTGAGATGAAGTGCACAGTTCTGACCGCGGGTTCGACGACTGTGTGTTCGGCTCCCATACGCTGTACTCCTGCACGTTTGTTTGATATCAGTATGAACCGTTGGCCACCCCCCACCATTCGTGATGTCCGAAGGCAGTGCGTCGTGAGTCCTCACTGTGAGGGCATTCATGAGGTTGCGATGATCGTGGATTGGGCGTACCAGGTTCCCTACGATCCGTAGTTATGAGAAGTCAACTGGACGCCATGATACGAAGTAAACATCCGCGATGAAGATCGCCCTGCTTACGCTTGGCACGCGTGGGGATGTTCAGCCCTTCATTGCTTTGGGCAAGGCGCTCAAGACACGCGGCCATACTGTCGTGTTGGGTGCGCCGGAGAACTTCCAATCCTGGATCGAGGACCATGGGCTCGTCTATCGCTCCATCGGTGTCGATATGCAGGACTTCGTTCAGTCCCTTGAGGCGCGCAAGGTCATGGCCGGTAGCCCGTTCGCTATGGCTCGTATGTGGCGTCAAACCATCGTGCCGTTGACCCGAAGATCCTTAGACGCAATATGGGAGACGGCGCGCGATGCCGATGCCATCGTTTATCACCCGAAGACGGCCGGGGCGGCCGATGTGGGTGAAGCGACGGGGGCCGCCCTCTTCCACGCGGCCCCCTTCCCCATATTTCCGACCAAGGCCTTCCCGCTGTTCGTCTTTCCCAGCACTTATGGTCCGTGGCTCAATCGGCTCACGTATAAGGCGCTGCTTTTCTCCCGACTCCTCTTCTTGTCAACCGTCAACCGGT
>JAHEKF010000111.1 GCA_024638465.1 Rhodospirillaceae bacterium
TGACGGCCGTGAACTCGGGACCGCTGTATGGAATCCCGCCTTCCGGAAATGACCTGCATGACTGGGAGGTCGGCTTTGCGGAGTTCGATGGCGACAAGTGGACCAATGCCTGGTACATGGCCGATGAGCTTGCGTTTCTGTTGACCATCGGCAATGAGGAAGCGCTGGACTTCCTGGTTAGCGAGTAGTCCCGCGGTATGAACGCAACACGATTGATGGTGATCGCAGCCGGGGTCGTCCTGTCGAACGCTGCGCTCGCGCACCATAGCGATGCCGGACTCGATGACACGAAGGTCGTCGTACTGGACGGAACGATAACCGAGTTCAGCTGGCGCCAGCCGCACGTCTATTTTTCGGTCGAGGTCATCGAAAACGGTCAGCCCGTGGTCTGGGATATCCAGATGGCCGGGGTCAACAGCCTGGCAAGGCGAGGCTGGAGCGCAGACTCTCTGGTCCCAGGCGACGAGGTTCTGGTCAGGGCGAATCCCGCGACGAACGGCAGGCCGTACGGCAAGATTTCTTCCATCGAAAGAGCGGACGGCACGCCGGTCGCCGTTGAACCGGGTGCAACGGAGATGACTACGGCCCGTACCGATTCTCTGGACGGCAGATGGACCAGCAGACGTCCCGGAGTCGCGCCGCGACCGCAACCTGAGCCTGAGAGCGACCCCGATGGCCCTCCACCGTGCAACACGGGTTTCGACTGCTTCTTCAGGACAAACCTAGTCTTGACCGAAGCCGGTAAGGCCGCGGCGGAAGCGTTCGATCCGCTCTCGACCGAGAACCCCGAAGCGACCTGCGTAGGGCGCCCGACACCGTCCGCGCTGGTCTCGGCCGGCGGATATCTGCTGGAGTTCGATCTGAGCGATGAGGAAGAGAAGATACTCATCCGCAGCGAATGGTTTAATGAGGAGCGCACGATCTGGATGGATGGGAGGCCGCATCCGGATCCCTCCGAAACATTGGCGACGGGCCACTCGATTGGTCACTGGGAGGGCGATACGCTCGTGGTCGACACGCGAAACTTCGACTTCCACCGCTCGCCTTACCAGATCGGCGTTCCGTCCGGATCGCAGAAACACGTCGTGGAACGGTATCGGTTAAACGATGACGGCCGCTCGATGCAGGCGGAGTTCACGTTGGAAGATCCGGAGTACATCGCGGAGCCTTTCACGAACAGAAAGACGCTGTACTACGTGCCGCATATGCAGATGTACGCCACGGATTGCGACATCCGCAATACGAGCCGGTTTTTGAACTAGAAGAAGAGGGGGCATGGCAGCATGGCCAGTCACGTTGTGAGAGGATTTACTGCGGCGCTCGTCCTGGGTTCTCTGGCGCAGATCGCGAGTGGGCAGGATCGTCCCAATATCGTCTTCATGCTCTCGGACGACCAGGCCTGGTACGGGCTCTCCGTCCAGATGCATCCGGAGATGCCGAATTCGAAGAGCGACTTCCACCGGACGCCGCGTCTCGAGGAGCTGGCGGCGCAGGGAATGCGGTTTTCTGCTGCCTATTCGCCGTCGACCGTATGCGCGCCGACGCGCGCAAGTCTGCAGACCGGCAAGAGCCCGGCGCAGAATCAGTGGACCAAGGCCGCGCCGATTTTGACGGCGGCGGACAATCCCAGGCTGATACCCCCGCCCGATCCCGACCGCAATCTTCCGGAGGAAGAAGTAACGATCGGCGAGCTGCTGCGGGACGCGGGCTATGCTACTGCACACTACGGCAAGTGGCATCTCGGTGGGGGTGGCCCCGGAAATCACGGTTACGACGAGCACGACGGCAACACCTCCAATGGTGATGCCGCGCCGTTCAATCAGCCCGACAACCCCGGCGATGTCGTCGGTATGTCCAACCGCGCGCTCGACTTCATGGCAGAAGCGCGTGATGCCGGCAAGCCGTTTTTCGTGCAGATCTCCTACTATCCGCTGCACTATCCAGAGAATGCTTCGCCGGACCGGGTTGCCTACTACCAGAATCGCGAGCCCGGCAATATCCACAACAACGTCCAGCGTGCTGCCATTACAGAAGATCTCGACATGGGTGTCGGCATCGTCATGGACGGGCTCGACCGCCTAGGTCTGAGCGACAACACCTATCTGATCTACATGGGCGACAACGGCGCCAACGGTCCTGCGGGCGCGCCGATAGCGCGCGGCAAAGGCACCGTATCCGAGGGCGGCATCCGCGCGCCGTTCATCATTCGCGGGCCGGGGATCGAACCGAATTCGTTCTCCGACGTTCGCATGGTCGGTTTCGATCTGTTCCCCACGTTTGCCGAGTGGGCGGGCGTAGAGGATCTGCCCGAGAACATCGAGGGCGGCAGCATCGTGTCCGTGCTCGAGAACGGCGGTGTCGGCGAGATACATCGCCCGCGCGAGCAGCTCGTGTTTCATTTTCCGCATTATCAAAGTGCCGGCGGGCCGCAGACCGCGATCCTTCTCGGCGATATGAAGCTCATCAAATACTACGAGACCGGCGAGACGCGCCTTTACAATCTTCGCGACGACATCGGTGAGACGACGGATCTGTCGCGAGAACTGCCGCACAAGGCGGCGGAGCTCGAGGCACTCATGGGTGAGCATCTGGCCGCCATCGGCGCGCAGCTTCCGACGGTCAACGCGCATTACGATTCCGGCCTGCCAACGAGCTCGGGTATGGGAGGTGGTATGGGCGGTGCCATGGGAATGGGATTGGGAATGGGGCAATAGCCGAATGAAGAAAGCAGCAGTCGTTTTATCGGCGTCAGGACTCGCCATCCTTTACGTCCTGCAACTCTCGTTCGCGCAGACCTACGTGGACGAGAACATCATCATCGGTCGTCCGAGCGACGATGGGATCGGCATCCACGTCCGCGCTCCGGAGGGCACCGAGGTGTTCGCTGAATACGGGCAATCGTCGGGAGCCTACACCGAACGGACGCCGGCGGCCGAGACCTCGGCCGATGGGCTGCGGGAGATTTCGGTTGATGGGCTCGATCCGGATACGCGTTACCACTATCGAATCAGCTACCGCCGCCCGGGCACCGCGGAGTTCGTAGCGGGCGAGGAGCATACGTTCCATACGCAGCGGCCCCGCGGCAGTACCTTCACCTTCGGCGTACAGGGCGACTCGCATCCGGAGCGCCCGGGGCCGGGGCGGATGTTCCACACGGACCTGTATACCCGCACGATGGAAAACGTAGCCGCGGCGCAGCCCGATCTGTATTTCACGCTCGGCGACGACTTCAGCATCTCGAATCAGATGTACGATCTCTTCCAGGGCGACAAGACCGCCATGACCCAGGCGACCGTGGACGCCGTCTATCAGAACCAGCGGAACTACTTCGGCGTCATGGCGCACTCCACGGCATTGATGCTCGTTAATGGCAACCATGAAGAAGCGCGGCGGCATCTGCTGGATACCCCGCTGCATGATGTCTCGATATTCGCCGGAAACGCCCGTACCCGCATCTATCCCCTGCCGTCGCCAGACGACTTCTATTCGGTCGATGAGGACGAGGTTCCCGGCGTCGGTCTGCTCAAGGACTACTTTGCCTTCGAGTGGGGGGACGCTCTGTTCGTCGCGATCGACCCCTACTGGCAGTCGCCTGCGCAGGTCGGTATGACCTCCGGTATGGGCATGGGCTCATTGGCAGAGCCGCCCTGGGACGAGATCCAGGACGAATGGACCGCATTGACCGCAGGCCCCGACGACCCCTGGGACTCGACCATAGGCGATGATCAGTACCAGTGGTTGAAGACCACGCTGGAGGACAGCGAAGCCCGGTGGAAATTTATCTTCGCGCATCATGTGCTGGGCACAGGGCGTGGCGCGGTCGAGATGGCCGGTCTCTATGAATGGGGTGGGCATAGCGCGGACGGAATCTGGGAATTCGACGAGCGGCGCCCTAACTGGGAGCTGCCGATCCACGATCTGATGCTCGAGAATGACGTGACGATCTTCTTCCAGGGGCACGATCACCTGTATGCCCGCCAGGAGCTCGACGGCCTGATCTATCAGGAGGTGCCCAACCCGGGCGACCCGACTCCGGGCGAGGTCTTTTGTAACTCCTGTTTTCACGAGGATTATTTGACGGGTGAGCTGCTGCCGAACTCCGGCTACCTCAACGTCACGGTGTCTCCCGACGAGGTCAGGGTCGACTATGTCAAGTCCTATCTGCCCGAAGGTACTTTGCTCTGGGACGATGTGCGATCGAAGCTCGACGGCCACGAGAACCGTGAGATCGCGACGTCCTACGTGATTCGATAACTGCAGAAATATCGCTTTCGATAAGTAGTGGATGAGTAAAACGATCGTCGGCATGCGCCGCCGTTATGCCGCGCTGCGCATGAAGCAGGCCGGTGCTATTCTCGATGAGCGGTTCAACAACGCCACTGTGAAGGCGTGACAAGGGGATGTGAAATGAGTGCGAAGGCAACACTATGGGGCGCGGTATCGGCTTGCGTGGTTGTGCTCTGCGGGATAGCAGCGGCGCAGGCGGAAACTCTCCGTACAGAGACCGGGCTCAACTACCACGATGCGGCGCGGGCTTACGAGGGCTATACGATGTTCGCGGCGCAAGGGAACGCCACGACCTATCTCCTCGATATGGACGGCAACGTCGTGCACAGCTGGCCCATCGGCGGCAATCCCAAGCTGCTCGACAACGGCAATCTGTTCGCTCGCGACGGCGACGGTTTCCACGAGGTCGACTGGGACGGCAACATCGTCTGGAGCTACCAGGACACGCGGCCGAATTACACGCCGCACCATGACTACGTTCGTGGTTACAATCCCGAGCTCGGCGAGATGACCACGTTCTATATCGCCAACAGGGACGTGAGCCAGGAGGAATGCGTTGCCCTCGGGTGCGATCCGGCAAACGACTACACCGGCGCGCAGATCGACACGATCGTCGAAGTGAACATGGACGGCGAGATCATCTGGGAATGGCGCTTCGTCGATCA
>JAHEKF010000056.1 GCA_024638465.1 Rhodospirillaceae bacterium
TTGTCGATTTTTTTCGATTTTGGCCAGGAAATGCCTGCATCGAGAAGTTCGGTAATAACTTCTCTGTTGTGCGGCTCGCCGAAGAAAGCGCGTATTCGGCTCGCTACGATGGGACCCACATCGGGAACTTGTTCCAGCCGTTCTGCGTCAGCTCGCATAAGTTCGTCCAAATCGCAGAAGGACTGTGCCAGGGCGCTGGCCGTTGCCTCGCCGACCTCGCGTATCCCAAGTGCGTAGAGAAAACGAGCAAATGTTGTCGACTTGCTCGTTTCCAGAGAGTCCAGGAGCTTCTTCGCGGATTTCTCGCCCATCCTCTCCAGGCTCTGAAGTTCCTGGAGAGTCAATCGATACAGGTCCGCCGATGTCCGAACGAGTTCAGATTCGACGAGTTGCGCGATCAGCTTGGATCCGAGCCCTTCGATGTCCAGTGCAAGGCGCGAAGCGAAATGTCGAATCGCTTCTTTTCGCTGTGCGGCGCAGATCAGCCCACCGATACAGCGAGAAACGGCTTCTCCTTCGGCCTGTACGATTTCCGAATCGCAGACCGGGCACCGCTTGGGAAAAAGCGGGCGACGTGTGTTCTTCGGACGGCGTTCTTTGACGACCTTTACGATCTCCGGGATGACGTCGCCCGCGCGGCGCACGATGACGGTGTCCCCGACGCGCACGTCCTTGCGCTGGAGCTCGTCGACGTTGTGCAGGGTCGTGTTACTTACTGTAACGCCGCCCACGAAGACCGGCTTCAGGCGTGCAACCGGAGTAATCGCACCAGTTCTGCCGACTTGATATTCGATGTTCTGGACCACTGTCAGCTCCTCTTGCGCCGGGAACTTATGGGCGATGGCCCATCGGGGTGCTCTTGACACGAAGCCTAGCGCTTCCTGCCATCGCAGATCGTCTACTTTGTAGACCACTCCGTCGATCTCGTAGGGTAAATTGTCCCTTTTTGCGCTGATATCGGAGTAATAGGCCAAACAGCCCAGAATGTCTTCTTGTCTTCTCCATTCGGCGCATGTTTTTAGTCCCAGAGCTTCAAGAGCGCCGAGGACACCGCTGTGTGTTGCCGGGACATCCCAGCCATCGTGATGTCCGACCGAATAGAAGAAGACGTCAAGCGGCCGCTGCGCGGTCAATCGCGGATCGAGCTGGCGCAGACTTCCCGCGGCGGCATTGCGCGGGTTTACGAACGGTTTTTCGCCCTGCTTCAACGCTTTCTCGTTGTAGGCACGAAAGCCCTTTAGCGGCATGAAAACTTCGCCGCGGGCTTCGAGGACTCTTGGAACCGCCGGCCCCCGAAGTTTTAACGGAACGGACGGAATGGTCCGCACGTTATGAGTAATGTTCTCGCCTTTTCTGCCGTCGCCGCGAGTAGCCGCAAGTACCAGAAGCCCGTCTTCGTAACGAACGCTGACGGCTGCCCCATCGAACTTCGGCTCGGCAACGTAGGCGATCTGATCGGCGTCTATTCCCTCGGATTTGAGGCGATCTCGTGCGCGGCGATCAAAATCCAGTGCCTCCTCTTCTGCGAATGCGTTGTCGAGTGACAGCATCGGTACTTCATGCAGAACCTCTTCAAACCCGCCAACCGGCTCGGATCCGACTCGCTGCGTCGGTGATTCGGTCGTTATCAGCTCGGGGTGAGCCGCTTCCAGTTCTCGAACTCGCCGCAGTAACCGGTCGTATGTAGCGTCGGGGACGCTGGGGTCGTCGAGTACGAAGTACGCGTAATCGTGACCAGCGATTTCTTCGCGCAGCTGGCGTAGCTCTTCCCGGGGCGGAAGCGATTTTTCAGTCACGTAAGCTCATTCAGATTCGTGAGCGTTGATGACGGTAAGCAATAATCTCTTCCCGAATATATCTTTCTCGCTGGATACTCCACGAGCTGCCCCGCTCGTCAAATAGCTCACCGTCCAGTTCCTTCGACAGAGCGCGTGCCGTCTGGACCATCTCGTCGAAACACAGCACCGAATCGTCGGGACCCGGCAGAACCATAAAAAACGACATGCCCGCAATGGCGTTTCCTTCGAGATTGGTGAGATCGAACGACCCGGGCTCGGTCAGGCTAGCGACACTGAAACGCGGCAGGCCCGAATTGTCGTCCGGCATGGAATGGAAAATGCCGTACTTCCCGTGCACCAGCCCAGCTCCTCGCAGCGCGAGAACGACCGCCTTGGAGTCGAGTTCGGCATCCGCTCTACCCATGAACCGCAACGTGATGATCTTATCGGCTTTGGTCTGATCGCCCGCGTACGATGGTTCGTCTGCGACGTTAGTCGAGGACTGGCCAGCGTTTTCCGCGAGTTCGTCAACGTCGGAGATCGATGGCTCCGTCCTGACGAGTTTCCTGGGTTTGAGGCGCAACGAAACCTTGACCGGGTTGCGGCTCCAAAGATAAAGCCCCCCGATGAGCAACACGCCCAAACCTAACAGGATCCAGCGCAACTCCCACATGATGAGCTGTTCTAACTCGCGGCGAGCTGGACCGCCTCGTCAATATCGACGGCCACCAGCCGAGATACACCGGGCTCACTCATTGTCACTCCAATGAGCTGCTGCATGGTTTCCATTGTCGTCTTGTTGTGGGTTATCAGGACGAATTGCACCTGTTGCGACATTTCCTTGACGATTTCCGAGAATCGGCTAACGTTAGCATCGTCGAGCGGCGCATCGACCTCGTCGAGCAGACAGAACGGGGCGGGGTTCAATTCGAATATCGAAAATACCAGCGCAACCGCCGTCAGAGCTTTCTCGCCGCCAGACATCAGATGTATGGTGCTGATTCGTTTTCCTGGCGGACGAGCCATGACGGTCACACCCGAGCTCAGGAGATCTTCGCCGTCGAGATCGAGATAGGCATGGCCTCCTCCGAATAGCCGCGGGAACAATCGACCCAGGCCGGCGTTGGCCTGATCGAACGTCTCCTTGAATCGAGTTCTCGTTTCGCGATCGATCTTCCGTATCGCATTTTCGAGAGTCTCCAACGCATCGGTTAGATCTTTGAACTGGGCATCGAGATATTCCTTACGCTCTGCCTGTTCTTTGTACTCGTCGATGGCGGCGAGATTGATATTCCCGAGACGCTGAATGCGGCGCTCGATTTTCTCGAAGTTCTGTTCCCAGAGGGCCATGGTGGCCTCTTCCGGGAGTTCGGAATTTATGGACTCGAGATCGAATCCGGTCTCCGAGAATTGCTCGCGAACTGCTTCCGCGCGCACCTGAGTTTCACGCACGCTGAGCCGGCTCTCGTCCAGTTTTTCGCGAGCGATATTGACCGACTGCTCCTTATCGGTTCGTTCTTGCTCGGTAGATCGAAGATTTTCGTCGACCATCTCCATGGACCGGCGTGCGGACGAGAGTTCAGTCTCAATCTGCAGGCGTTCGTCCAGATACTCAACAAGAACGCGTTCATCGTTCTTCAGCGGCTCGAGCGACGATTCAAGCTGACGGGAAAGTTCGTCGCGCCTCGTCGACAGATGCTCTTGCTGGCTCCGAACCCGTTCAAGCGCCGCTGTCGCGGATTCTTTGGAGTTTCGCCTCGATTCGAGTGCCAGTGTCAGATTGTGTACTTCTTTTCTCGCCGATTCAGCCAGTTCACGCGTCTGCCGGTAACGCTCCTGCTGAACAGTTCTGGCCTTCTCGAGTTCTGCTTGCTTCAGTTCGAGTTCATCATGCCGCTCACCGGAAGACAGCAGCCTCGCCTTGCTTTCCTCAACCGCGTTCGAAATCGTTCTGATTTCCGCGTCGAGATCGGTCATGGAGCGTGTCAGCGCGGCGACACGACTGCGTTCTTGTTCGAGTCGCGCGCGGCTGGACTCGAGACCGCTCTTTGTCTCCGTGTAACGTTGCAGCGTCTCGCTGGCGGTCGTTAGTGCCTGAGCGCCCTCCTGTTCAATCCGCTGCAGCTGAGCGCGAATGTTTGCCAGAGACTTCTCGGTATCCGCAACGCGGCGTGCCCCGGATTCGATTTCCAGCGAGAGCCGCTTGATCTCTTCACCGCGGGCGAGCACTCCTGCCTGCGGGTCGTCCGTTCGATTGATGCGCAGCCAATCCGCACCGATCCATACGCCATCCACCGTAATTACGGATTCGCCCGCACCTAGCGAGCGCCGCATCGCGAGCGCAGCGTCGAGTGATTCCGCGACACGCACGCCGCTGAGCAGCCCGGCCACACCAGGGCCTTTGACGTAGCTCTGCAGCGTTCCGGTCTTCTCCGTCGAGCCGTGAGCGGCCTGTGAAGCACTGAGCAGCGTTATACCGCCTTCCGGCAGATCGGAGAGACTCGCGGCGACCGATTCGAAGTCATCGACGCAGACGGCCTGTAGATAGGCGCCAAGGACTGTCTCCACGGCGCGCTCCCAGCCCGGTTCGACTTCGAGGCTCTGCGCCAGTCGTGGCCGGGACGACAATCGCTGTGATTCGAGCCAGCCACTCACCTGGTCGGAATTGCCGAGTGCGGCCTCCTGGAGCGCTTCCAGTGAAGTCAGGCGGCCCCGGTCCCGCTGGAGTTTTCCGCGCTGGTCGTCCAGCTCAGATGCCACCGTCTGATTTTGCTCACGCAATCCCTGCACTTGACCCCAGACTGCCTCGGAAGCGCGATTCGCTTCGTCACACGCAGCTCGAAGCGTCTCTTCCTCGCCCACGAGCCGCTCCAGTGCAGTCTCGAGAACAGCCGTACTCAGTCCCTGGCGCTCCGCGCCCAGCTTCTCGGTCTCGCGCTCGAGTCGCTGACGCTGTATCGACAACTCCTCGATCCGGGCTTTCTCTACCTCTCGCGAGCGCTCTGTTTCGGCGAGTGCATTACCCACCCGTTCCCATTCAGCCCGCCAGGCTTCGGTAGCCGCTTCGGCTTCCGCGAGAACGTCGTCCGAGTTGCGCTGGTCATCGAGGGCGCGCTCGAGCCCTGGGTTCAGTTCTTCGAGCAATCGCTCGAACTGTTCGATCTCGGTCATGTCGTCCGCGATGTGAGAACGAATCTCGGACAAGCGCTGATCGGTTGCGTCCAGGTCTTCCGTCTGCGTCTTGCGAGTTTCTTCGCGGTGCTTGATGGATTGTTCGAGTCGGGCGATTTCAGCGCCCACGCGGTAATGGTTACCCTGCACCGCATTGAACTCGTCGCTGCGCTCACCGTAGTCGACACGCAGTCGTTCGATTTGCGCTTCCAGTGCCCTTTGAGCAGCGATAGTGGCGTCCAACGCAACCTGGCGCTCATTGAGCGCGGATTCCTTGCTGCGGACTTCGTCGTTGAGTGACTGAATTCGCAATGCCAGCAGTTCGGCACCGACACGCCGCTGATCTTCCTTCAGCGTCTTGTACCGCTTCGCACCGTTGGCCTGACGTTTCAGATGTGCGAGTTGTTTATCGACTTCCTCGAGCAGATCCGTTAGCCGCTCGAGATTCTCGCGCGTGTGACGGATTCGGTGTTCGGTATCTCGACGCCGTTCTTTGTACTTCGAGATGCCGGCGGCTTCTTCGAGAAACGCGCGTAACTCTTCGGGCTTTGCTTCGACGAGTCGCGAGATCATCCCCTGCTCGATAATCGAGTAACCGTGTGCGCCCAGACCAGTGCCCAGCAGCAGATGCGCGATGTCCTTGCGACGGCAACGTGTGCTATTCAGGAAGTATTGCGATGTACCGTCTCGCGATACGACGCGACGAACGGAAATCTCGGTATACCCGGCGTAAGGGCCGCTTACCGTACCGTCCGAATTATCGAACAGGAGTTCGATACTTGCCTGGCCAACGGGTTTTCTCTCGCTCGAACCGCTGAAGATGACGTCAGCCATGGAGTCGCCGCGCAGCGTCTTCGCAGACGTCTCACCCAGGACCCAGCGGATCGCATCGATAATGTTGGATTTTCCGCAGCCGTTGGGGCCGACGATTCCGAGGAGGTTGCTGGGGAACGCGATCGTCGTAGGATCGACAAAGGACTTGAAGCCCGAAAGCTTAATTTTACTCAGGCGCATAGAACTCTATTAAAAAGTCGAGCAAAAACCAGGCCGCGATAGCTGCTCCGACTGGCCTAGTGTAAAGTAAAAAGCTCAACAAAACGATGTTTCCGACGAATCCGTTCGAGCCGAGCAAAAGACGTGTCCGACCCCGCCGTGCCAACCCCGGAAAGAACCGGGACTGCCGTGCTCGAGCGATTCGATAACCCGAATCGCGAGCGCGACTACACCATCCGGATCCGGATGCCCGAATTCACCTGCCTGTGTCCGAAAACCGGCCAGCCGGACTTCGCCGAGCTGCTTCTCGAGTACGTCCCCGAGCAATTCTGCGTCGAGCTGAAGTCGCTCAAGCTCTATATCTGGAGTTTTCGGGATCGTGGTGCTTTTCATGAAGCGATCAGCAACGAGATTCTCGACGACCTCCGTGAATTGCTGGCGCCTCGCTTCATCCGGCTCACGTCGAAATTCAACGTTCGCGGCGGAATCTATACGACCGTGGTCGCTGAAGACCGTCTTCCGGGATGGGAGCCGGCCCCCGGCATCGCCCTGCCCTAGCGCCGCCAAGAAACTTTTGCAGCTCTGAGGCTTTCGCTTCCGTCCGGCGTCTGTATAATCGCCGGTTTCCCGAGATCTGCTTGGAGGCTGGGAAGATGGCTGCAAAGAAAGCCGTCACCAAGAAAAAGGCCAAAAAACGTACCGCCAGGAAGGCTGTGCGTAAGGCGCCGCGGAAAAAAGCGGCGGCGAAGCCGGCTGCACGGCGTTCTCGCGCGAAAAAGAAAGTAGCAAAGAAAACCGCAAAGAAGAAAGCCGCAAAGAAAAAAACCACCAAGAAGAAGACGACGAAGAAAAAAGTCGCCAGAAAGGCGGCTAAAAAAGCCACGAAGAAGACGGCAAGGAAAAAGGCGACCAGGAAAAAGGCCGCCAATAGCAAGGTCGCCAAGAAGGCGACTTCGGCAAGGAAGACGAAAGCGAAGAAAGGTACCGTGGCGAAGAAATCCAGTGCAAAAAAGAAGCCCGTTGCGAAGAAAGCAGCGAGCAAGAAACGACCGGCCAAGAAGAAAGTCGCGGCAAAGCGTACTGCGACCCGATCCCGGTCTGGCAGGACCCGCAGAGCGAATGTGCTAACCGGTCCGGTACGCGGATTCGAACCGTATCGACCGAAACGCGGCGAGCCTTACATGAGCGATGCGCAGCTCGAGCATTTCAGAAAGCTTCTCGATGCGTGGAAGACCGAACTCATGGAGGAGGTCGACCGTACGATGCTGCACATGAAGGACGATGCCGCGAATTTTCCCGATCCTAACGATCGAGCGACTCAGGAGTCCGAATTCGGTTTGGAACTGCGAACCCGAGACCGGGAGCGGAAGCTACTGAAGAAAATCGACGCCGCTTTGCAGCGCGTCGACGATCAGTCTTACGGCTATTGCGAAGTTACCGGCGAGGAGATCGGACTACGGCGCCTAGAGGCGCGGCCGGTCGCTACCCTCTGTGTCGAGGCGCAAGAGCGACGCGAGCGCGCGGAGAAGCAATACCGCGATCGCGAGGATTATTACCGATAGTGGCCTGCACGTGACAACGACATCACGTTGTTGAACTGGCGGCCGCATGAATTACGTCGGCCGCTTCGCACCCTCCCCGACCGGACCGCTGCACATGGGCTCGCTCATGGCCGCCGTCTCGAGCTATCTCCATGCCCGCCAGGCCGGCGGCAGGTGGCTCGTGCGAATTGAGGACATCGATCCGCCCCGCGAGATGCCGGGCGCAAGCGATGCGATTCTGTCCGATCTCGAAGCGCTCGAGCTCTATTGGGACGATAAGCCGTCATATCAGAGCAGCCATCTCGACGAGTATCGAACGATCGCCGAGCGGCTGATAGACGCCGGCCTGGCGTATCGCTGCAGTTGTTCGCGCCGGGACATCCGCTCGCGCGGTGACGAAGGACCGCTGGGGTACCGTTACTCCGGAGTTTGCCGCGGCCGGCAACTTCATCTTCGCGACACTGCGATTCGCGTCAATGCCGATAGCGCACGCGGCATTTTCGAGGATGGGCTTCAAGGCGAATGCGCCTACGATGTTCCGGCCGTACTGGGAGACTATGTGATATTTCGCAGCGATGGCTTGCCTGCGTATCATCTCGCCGTTGTCGTCGACGACGCGCGTCAGGGTATCACCCACATCGTGCGCGGGACCGATCTGCTCGACCTGACAGGAATCCAGATACATCTGCAGCGAACGCTGAACCTGCCCACTCCGGTTTATATCCACGTACCGATCATCGTCAATGACGCCGGCCAGAAGCTCTCGAAACGGACCGGTGCCGAGCCGCTGCGTGCTTCCAACGGAAACGCGGTCGCGCGCGAGGTGCTGAACTATCTCGGCTTAAAGGCTCCGCGTGAACTGCATCGGGCGCGACCGGCGGAATTGTGGTCCTGGGCCATTGAAAACTGGGAAATCGACGCGCTGCAGGGGATCAAGGAAATAACGCTTCAAAGTATTCATACAGGTTTCGCTGAAAATGAACTACAGTAGCGCCGGTCGAGGTCGCGAGGTCGGTTTCTCAAGCAACGCAGCTGAGCCTAAAACCACTTTGATCCATCCATGAGCGAACCCCGGGTCATTCGAAAGTACCCGAATCGCCGGCTCTATGACACGGCCGAGAGCCGATACATCACGCTCAGCGATATCAGACAGCTCGTGGTGAACGCAAAGCCGTTCCAGGTTATCGACAAGAAGAGCGGAGAGAACATTACCCGCAGCATCCTGTTGCACGTGATCGCCGAGCAGGAGGAAACCGGCAGATCCGTGATGACTGAGGAGTTTCTCGAACACGTCATTCGTGCCTATGCCGATGATGCGCCACAGGAGGTGCGGGGCTGCCTCGAGAATGCGCTCGCGAAGTTCATGCAAGCGCACCATAGCGAGGATTGAGCGACGCCCGGCGTGTCCGTAAGCGTTCGGCTCGATCGATTCCGGACGACGCATCCTGCGCACCGCTATGTTGACAATCTTCGCGATTTCGTGCTATGCTGCACCGCAGCAGAGCGTTACTCCCCCAACGCTTTGCGCCGGTTGGAAACAACCGGTTCTTAAAAAGCCCTCGTTCTCCGAGGGCTTTTTTTTTGCCCGACCCTGTTCGTTTACGCGGCGTCCAGGTCACGCATGCTGAGTCGAACACGACCCTGACGATCCACCTCGAGTACCTTGACGCGGACCGAGTCGCCTTCCGTAAGCTTGTCGCTTACCTTCTCCACGCGCTCATTCGAGATCTGCGAAATGTGAACCAGACCGTCTTTGCCCGGGAGTATCGAAACGAAAGCCCCGAAATCCATCAGGCGCACGACTTTTCCTTCGTAGATTCGGCCGACTTCGACCTCTGCCGTAATCAGCTCGATTCTTTGCTGTGCGTCCCGGCCGGAGGTTCCGTCGACGGATGCAATTCGAACGGTACCGTCGTTCTCGATATCGATCGTGGCGCCGGTCTCTTCCGTTAAGCCACGAATTACGGCACCACCCTTGCCGATGACATCGCGAATCTTCTCCGGGTCGATCTTCATCGTGATGATGCTGGGCGCCCAGTCGGACATCTGTTCGCGCGGCGTGTCGAGCACTTTGTTCATCTCGCCGAGAATGTGTAACCGGCCGTCCTTCGCCTGTGCCAGCGCAGCAGCCATGATTTCCCGGGTAATGCCGTCGATCTTGATGTCCATCTGCAACGCAGTGATGCCGTCGGAGGAGCCGGCAACCTTGAAATCCATATCGCCGAGGTGATCTTCGTCGCCGAGAATATCGGTCAATACGACGAAGTCATCGCCTTCCTTGATAAGTCCCATCGCGACGCCGGCAACCGGAGCCGTGGTTGGCACACCGGCGTCCATGAGCGACAGACTCGTGCCGCAGACGCTCGCCATCGAGCTCGAGCCGTTGGACTCGGTAATCTCGGAGACTACTCGTATCACGTAGGGAAACTGCTCCATGTCCGGGAGAACCGCTTCCATGCCGCGACGCGCAAGCCGGCCATGACCGATTTCCCGACGTTTCGGGCCGCTCATAAATCCTGTCTCACCAACGCAGTACGGCGGAAAGTTATAGTGCAACATGAAGGGATCCTTTCGTTCTCCCTCGAGCGCGTCGATGATCTGAGCGTCGCGCCCGGTCCCGAGCGTCGTTACCACGATCGCCTGGGTTTCACCGCGCGTAAACAACGCGGAGCCATGCGCCCGGGGTAATACGCCGACCTGGACGTCGATCGGACGGACCGTACTCTTGTCGCGCCCGTCTATGCGGGGTTCGCCCGCCAGAACACGACTGCGGACGGTCGATTTTTCGAGGCGCGAAAATTCGCCCGCGACCTCTTCCGCCAGCCACTGTGACGATTCTCCGTCTGCCAACGCGGCGACGAGCTCGGCTTTGATCTCGCCAAGACGTTGATAACGAGCCATTTTCTCGGCGACCTTGTAAGCCTCGACGAGCTGGTCGCCGACGGCCGCTGCGACCGAGCTGGCAAGTGATTCATCGGTTTCCGGCGCGACCCAGTCGACGGGATCCTTGCCGGCTTCCGCGACGAGCTCGTTGATCGCCCGGATAGCGGTCTGCATGTGTTCATGACCGAACATGACCGCACCCAGCATGACGTCCTCGGTCAGCACTTCGGCTTCCGATTCGACCATGAGAACGGCGTTTTCTGTTCCGGCAACGACCAGATCGAGCTGTGAACTCTCTCTCGCGGACGTCGTCGGATTCAGTAGATATTCGCCATCGCGATAGCCGACCCGCGCTGCCGCGATCGGCCCCTGAAACGGCAGCCCGGAAATCGCGAGGGCGGCCGAAGCACCGATCAACGCCGGAATGTCGGGATCGACCTCCGGATTCACGGACATTACCGTAGCGATGACCTGAACCTCGTTGCGGTAGCCCTTCGGAAACAGCGGCCGAATGGGTCTGTCGATAAGACGCGATGTCAGCGTTTCTTTCTCGCTCGGGCGGCCTTCTCGCTTGAAAAATCCACCCGGAATTCTACCCGCGGCATAGGTCTTTTCCTGGTAGTTGATGGTCAGCGGAAAAAACGGTCGCTCCTGACCCTGACCTTTTTCACCGACGGCGGTAACGAGGACGACTGTGTCGCCCATATTGACCGTGACGGCCCCGTCAGCCTGTCTCGCAATCTCACCGGTCTCGATGACGACCTCCTGGTCGCCGTACATAAATCGTTTTGATACTTTCACTATTCCATTCCTACAACGAGCGCTGCATTCTGCGCGGTTATTTCGATTAAATTACCAGGGACAAAACTGAACAGAGCCGGAGAACCGGCTCTGAAGAAAACGTGGGGTCAGACTCAACGCCGCAAACCAAGGCGACGAATCAGTTCCTGATATCGGCCTTGGTCGGTATCTTTGAGATAGTCCAGAAGCTTACGGCGCTTGTTGACCATGCGGAGCAAGCCGCGCCGTGAGTGATGGTCCTTCTTGTGACCCGTGAAGTGTGCGGACAAGTCATTGATCCGGGCGGACAGGAGGGCGACCTGCACCTCTGCCGAGCCGGTATCGGTTGGCCCTCGCCGGTATTCAGCGAGGATCTCGGATTTCTGCTCCGAATTTAAAGCCATGCTAATTTCCCCGAACCGCCTCTGGGACGGCCCCGTTTGCTACATCGTATTCGCGAAAGCCGCGTATTGTACTCGCACAAACTCTTCAGTTCCAAGCGCTTAAGCCCGGAAAAATGCGGCGTGGCAGCAGGCGTCCTGTCGAGTCGATCTCCCCGATACCGAAGAATGCGCATCCTGGGTCGTAGAGCCGCACCCGGGTCGCCGGCCAGCCGGACTCCGCCGGAACCGGCTGGCCATTACATAGCCGCGCACAGGCTTCCTCCTGCAGATCGATTCTCGGCATCGTGTATAACGGACTGTCCACGGGTTGCAGCAGCGCCTGCAACGCGGCCGCCCCTTCCGTTTCGGTCGCCTCCAGCGTGTCCAGCGAGACCATCCCGCCCGCCACGAAAGGCTCGACTTTGGTCCTGCGGAGCGCCGTAACATGCGCGAGCGTTCCAAGGTCCCGCGCAATATCCTCTGCCAGGGTTCGGACATACGTACCTTTCGAACAGCGAACGGAGAACCTGATTTCAGTCGCTTCGAGCGCCTCGAGTTCGATCGCGTCGATATCTACAGAACGGGCCTCCCGCGCTACTTCGACGCCAGCTCGCGCGAGCTCATAGAGCCGTTTTCCTTCGTGTTTAAGAGCCGAATGCATCGGCGGAATCTGTTCGGTCCTGCCGAGATAATTGGCGAGCACCGAGCGGACCTCTGATTCGTCCAGTGGCGGGACATCGGCAGTCGCGGTGATCCGCCCCTCCGAGTCGCCCGAATCGGTGGCAATACCGAGCCGGGCGGCCACACGGTAGCTTTTGTTCGCTTCGAGCAGAAATGATGATACGCGCGTGGCAGCGCCAAAACATATCGGCAGCATTCCGGTTGCGAGTGGGTCGAGACTGCCCGTGTGTCCGGCTTTCGCGGCCTGGTAAATTCGTTTCGCGATCTGCAGCGCCCGATTCGAGGTCAGACCCGTGGGTTTATCGAGCAGAAGAATGCCGTGGACATCTTTTTTGCCGTGACGGTGCCTAGCCATCCAATTGTTACTCAGATTCGTCCTCAACAGAGCGGTCCGTGCGTGCGTCGCCGGCGACGGCTGCGTCAATCAATCGTCCCATCTCGATACCACGACGGGCTCCATCATCATGCTCGAAACGTAGCTCGGGGACCCGACGCATTCCGAGCGCGGCTCCGGCACGCGAGCGAAGAAAGCCGCTGGCACTGCTGAGCGCCTCCAGCACGGGCTCGGGATCGTCGTCCGGGTCCAGTGTCGAAAAGCCGACTCTCGCGACACTGATGTCGCCGCTGAGTTCCAGTGCGCTGATGGTAACGCCAACAAGTCGTGGATCTTTAACCTCGCCTGACAACAGCGAGTTCAGTACGCGCTGCAACTCGGCTGCGACGCGAAGTTTCCGGGGATATTCTCGAGGCATGGCCTAGAGCGTTCGAGCGACCTCAGTTCGGTCGTAGCACTCGATCTGATCGCCGATCTTGACGTCGTTGTAGTTCTTGACGCCGATGCCGCACTCGGTGCCGGCACGCACTTCATTGACATCGTCCTTGAACCGACGCAGCGACTCCAGCTCGCCCTCATATATCACGACGTTATCCCGCAATACGCGAATCGGTTTCGTTCTGCGCACGTAGCCATCGGATACGATACATCCGGCGATGTTGCCGAATTTTGGCGATCGAAACACGTCGCGTACTTCCGCGGTACCCAGGATCTGTTCGCGTACTTCCGGAGCCAGCAAGCCGCTGACGGCAGCCTTAACGTCGTCGATCGCTTCGTAGATGATGCTGTAATAGCGCACATCGACACCTGTCTCGGAAATCGCGTCACGAGCGGTCGAATCCGCGCGAACGTTGAACCCGATAATGATGGCCTGAGAAGCGGCGGCGAGTTGCACGTCTGATTCGGTAATTCCGCCAACGCCTCGAGAAACGACCGTTACTTTGACTTCATCGTTAGAAATTTTCTCGAGCGAGTCCTTGAGCGCCTCGGAACTGCCCTGAACATCGGCCTTCACCAGCAGCTGTACATTGGCCGCCTCGCCTTCCGTCATCTGGCTGAAGACATCGTCGAGTTTTGTCGACTGCTGCGCTGCAAGCTTCACATCCCGCTCTTTGCCTTGACGGAAACGGGCAACTTCGCGTGCGCTGCGCTCGTCATCAACAACCAGCATGTCGTCGCCGGCCATCGGCGTGCCAGACAGGCCAAGAACGGCAACCGGAATCGACGGGCCAGCGGATTCCACGGATTCGCCAGACTCATTGAACATTGCGCGAATACGGCCGTATTCCTGACCTGCGAGAAGCGTATCGCCCACCTTCAGCGTTCCGCGGCTGACAAGAACCGTAGAGACTGCGCCGCGACCGCGTTCCAGGCTTGCCTCCAGCACCACGCCTGCTGCCGGGCCGGTTGCAACCGCCTTGAGGTCGAGCACTTCGGCCTGAAGTAAAACGGTATCGAGCAAATCGTCGATCCCCTGACCGGTTTTGGCCGAGACATCAACAAACAGGGTTTCACCACCCCACTCCTCCGGTACCACGTCTCTCTGCGAGAGTTCGTTTCGAACCCGATCCGGATCGGCGTCTTCGAGGTCGCTCTTATTGACCGCAACGACGAGGGGAACATTGGCGGCCTTTGCATGTTCCACCGCCTCTATCGTTTGAGGCATGACGCTATCGTCTGCCGCAACGACCAGAATTACGATATCGGTCACCTGTGCGCCGCGTGCGCGCATCGCAGTAAACGCGGCGTGTCCCGGTGTATCGAGGAACGTTACCGCACCTTTGTCTGTCGTGACGTGATAGGCGCCGATATGCTGCGTTATTCCGCCGGCTTCCCCTGACGCGACGCGCGTTCGCCGAATGTAATCCAGCAGCGAAGTCTTGCCGTGATCGACATGTCCCATAACCGTGACGACTGGCGATCTTGATATTTCCTCGACTTCAGTGGACGCCGCTTCGAGCGATTTCAGCAATTGATCTTCGAGGCCGGTCTCCTTGAGCGGCTTCGCCGTATGCCCCAGCTCTTCGACGATCAGCACGGCGGTATCCTGATCGATCACCTGGTTGATCGTAACCATCATTCCCATGTTCATCAGGACTTTGATCACTTCGCTGGACTTGATCGCCATACGTGCAGCGAGATCGCTGACCGTTATGGTCTCGGGAATCTCGACGTCGCGGATGACAGGCTCCGTTGGACGCTCGAAGCCGTGTTGACTGTCTACATTGACGTGAACCGGGCGTCGCCGCGGGCGTTTCTTACGGCGTCTGGCGCTGGCGCCCTTGGCAACGTGCAGCGTATGGTCGGCGCCACGAGAGTCCTTGCGTTTGCGACCCGGAGTTGGCGCAGATTTGGGTTGCTCCGGCTTAGCGGGCTCGGCCTTCGCGGCTCGCTCGGCCGCATGACGTTCCTCCTCGACCTTTCTCCTCGCTTCTTCCTCAGCCTGGCGTGCCGATTCTTCCTGTTCCTGGCGCTGCTTCTCGGCTTCGGTCGCTGCGGCCGCTTCTTCTTCCTTGCGCTTCTCCTCGGCAGCGACGCGCTCTGCCTCTGCTCGCTCCAGTTCCTCTACCTGGCGCTGTTCTTCCTCTCGCTGGGCGTCGAGTTCCTCTTGTTGCTTGCGCGCGTTCTCTTCGAGTACATCGCGTTTGATATAGGTCCGTTTCTTACGCACCTCCACGTTAACCGTACGAGTCCTGCCAGGACCGCCCGCGAGTTTCAGCTCACTTTGTGATTTTCGTTGCAAAGTGATCTTTCTGGGCGCCGATGCGGCGGGATCCTTACGCCCATGAGACCGTCGGAGATGCGTCAGCAGCTCCAGCTTGGCATCGTCATCTATGGTGTCCTCGGCTCCGGTTACCTGAATGCCGGCTTCGTCCAGCTGGACCAGCAAGCGGTCTACCGGGACTTTCAGGACTTCCGCGAACTCTGAGACGGTGACATGCGACATGGGGTTCTCCTCCGCTCCTAAGCCTGTGACTCGGCTTCGAACCAATGGGCTCGGGCGGCCATGATCAATTCAGCAGCACGTTCGGGATCGAGCGCCTCGATTTCCTCGAGATCGTCGACCGCTTGCTCGGCAAGATCTTCGCGCGTCACGATTCCGCGACTGGCAAGCTCGTATGCTATTTCCTTATCCATTCCCTCGAGCGTCAGCAGGTCTTCGGCAGGCTCAGCCTGATCGATGACTTCCTCACTGACAATCGCCTGCGTAATGAGCACGTCTCTTGCGCGGGCTCGTAGTTCTCTGACGATGTCCTCGTTGAACTCTTCGACCGCCAGCAACTCGCTCTCGGGAACATAGGCGACCTCTTCTAGCGACGAGAATCCTTCCTGAACCAGAATCATCGCGACGTCTTCGTCAACGTCGAGGTCCTTCATGAGCTTGGCGACCAGCTCTTTCGCCTCGTGCTCACTCTTCTCTTCGGCATCGGCCTCGGTCATCACGTTGAGTTCCCAGCCGGTCAATTCGCTGGCGAGACGAATGTTCTGTCCGCCGCGACCGATTGCCTGCGAGAGTTTTTCTTCGTCTACCGCAACGTCCATGCTGTGCGTTTCTTCGTCCATAACGATCGACAGTACGTCCGCCGGAGACATTGCATTGATTACGAACTGGGCGGGGTTCTCGTCGTAAAGGATGATATCTACGCGCTCGCCTGCCAGCTCGTTAGAGACGGCCTGTACTCGCGAGCCGCGCATACCGACGCACGCGCCGACCGGATCGATTCGATTGTCGTTGCTCTTTACGGCAATCTTCGCTCGAAGCCCGGGATCCCTGGCTGCCCCCAAAATCTCGATAAGACCTTGTCCGACCTCGGGAACCTCGAGCTTGAACAGCTCGATCAGAAATTCCGGCGAGGTCCGGGTGACGAAGAGCTGCGGCCCACGCTGTTCGGCGCGGACTTCGCGAAGAATTCCCTTGATACGGTCCTGCGGCTTGATCGGTTCGCGAGGAATCAGTTCCTCGCGCGGAATAAATCCTTCCGCGTTGCCGCCGAGATCAATGTAAGCGCCATTGCGATCCACGCGTTTCGCGATACCGCTAACGAGTTCACCCGCTCTTTCCTGGAACTCCTCCACGACCTGCTCGCGCTCGGCTTCGCGGACCTTTTGCACGATAACCTGTTTAGCCGTCTGGGCCGCAATTCGACCGAATTCCACCGATTCCAAGGGCACTTCTACGTACTCGTCGGGAACGGCGTTTTTGTCGATATCGAGCGCGTCTTCGAGTCGCAATTCGCGCTCCGGTTCTTCGAGCTCCGTAGAATCGTCGGCGAATACCATCCAGCGCTGAAAAGTATCGTATTCACCGGTCTCTCTATCGATCGCGACGCGTACGTCGATTTCTTCGCCGTGCTTTTTCTTGGTCGCAGAAGCAAGCGCAGCTTCGATAGCCTCGAAGATAATGCTCTTTTCGACGCCTTTCTCATTCGAGACTGCGTCAACCACCATCAAAATTTCTTTGTTCATGCCTTTAGTAATCCAATAGCGGTTCTAAAGCTCCGCAACCAGCTGGGCCGACTGTACGTCGGCCAACGCAAGCTCGAATCGTTCCGTGTCGATTTCAACGACTATCTCATCGTCTGAGACGCTGACAAGCCGCCCTTTAAAATTTCGCCGTCCGTCTCGCGCCCGTTCGAGCCTCACCTTCACCACTTCGTCTCGATGCCGTTCGAAATGCTCACGCTTTCTCAACGGTCGATTGATTCCCGGCGACGACACTTCGAGCGCGTAACGACCTGGCAGCGGGTCCTCGACATCGAGCACCGCGCTGATCTGGTGGCTAACACGCTCGCAGTCTTCCAAATCGATCCCCGTTTCACTATCGATATAGATCCGCAGCAATCCGTCACCGCTCGTGCGAGTTTCCAGATCGACGAGCTCATAGCCGAGCGCCTCGAGCGGCGGCTCCAAAAGCTCAATCAACTGCTGTTTCTGCGCTGAATGACCCAATCGCGTTGCCTGTTCATCACGTACAAAAAATGGGCCCAAGGCCCATTCGATCGACTTCACTTCCTCCTTAGTCGTTCCCGCGTCTTACGGGTCGACCAAATAAAAAGCCCCTCACGGGGCTTTTAACTTAAGCCTTGTTATAAACATTGGCTCGCAACCATCTGATTTTCTAGAAAATCGTCTGGACGCTCAACGCCAAAGTTCCGCAAAATCGGCCGCTATTGTATCGAAAACGCCCTGCCGGCGATAGGCGCAACCGCGAGGCGCGTTGTCCCGCCGCGGCATGCCATCGAATTCGAATTTAGCGCGTGCTTATTCCGATGGCGTACATTCGTACGGCCTTACCACTTCGCCCGGCCGCCACATCCAGGCCTTGTCGAGCGTGACCGGCTCCGTGAAAGTCGCGGGATCGGTCGCCGTCAATTCATAGTGAAGTTCACTGCCGTCGTCGTTGAGGTAGAAGCGCTCATAGAGTTCGATATCGGCGCTCTGTGGAATCCCGCTCGAATCGAAATACGGCCAGTTGATGGCCGATGTCTCGACATGCAACTCCTCGCCCACCCAACGGCCTCGGGAATAGCCGAGCTTGCTCGGGATTACCGCCGGGTCGGCGTCGGGATTCATGTGGATTCTTCTGACCGCGTCGTATTCCTCGATCCGGAACAGAATCACTTCACCTTCATCGACGAACTCGACAGGATAAGGCTGCGACATGATCCAGGGCATCCCCTTCGGCGTGCAGTCACCGATTGGATCGTCAGCTACCGGATCGAACTCGGCCCTCGCGACCGCGGCAGATGCCGTCAACGGCATGTCAGCGACGAACAGCGATCGGCTTGGACCGGTAAAGTGGGTGCTCCAGACGCGAAATATGCCCAGATCCGCGGCATTCGAGTCCCGGACCTCCGTACCCTCGGCCAGCCAGATCTCCGACGTACCCAGAGTTCCCTCCGAGAAGTAGGGCTCGACGCCCGGTCGCGTCACGACTTCGCGACCGTCCGCCAGCAAGACATTGTTCACCCACATCTCCCGGTCTCCGTTTCGGGCCGGGAAGCCCGCGACCGTAATGTTGTCGCCGACCGCCATGATATCGGGCGAAATATCCATTCGCCGCAGGATGCTGACCGAGTTCGTCTCGATCTCCCAGGTCTCCCCCTGAGCGGTTTGAATGGAAAATCGCACATGCGGGTTGCGCCAGAGGAGCTCTGTGAGCTCACCGTTAAGCTCGGTGACATTCTGCATGTCGAAGACGCCGGTGAATGCGTGATGGGCGTTCGCCATCGCGGGGAGCGCGACCGCGCAAGCCATAATCGCGACACGATGCTTGCCTGTTCCGATCATTAAAACGCCCCGCTTCTGCTGCTTTCGCACAGTGTAACGCCGATTTGTCAAAGATTTGCCGCGTCGGGAGCATCATCCTGCGGCAGCTTTTCCATGTGCTGCTGCTTGATCGATGAGTACTCCGGGTCAGCCGCCAGATTTCGCCATTCCTGCGGATCGATGCTGTGATCGTAAAGCTCTTCCGAGCCGTCCGAGTAACGGATATAGCGGTAGCGGTCGCTGCGGACGGCGTGATTCCGGTAGCCGTACGTGCTGATCGCAACATGCTCCCAGTCCGACTCCGGGTCGATCAGCAGCGGTAACAGGCTGCGTCCTTCGGCATGCGCCGGGACCTCGAATCCCGCGAGTTCCGCGAGCGTGGGATAAAGATCCATTAGCGACACGACACGGCTGGTACGGCTTCCCGGTGCGGTGACGCCTGGCGCAACGACGATGAGGGGGACGCGCGTCGATTCTTCCCAAATGGTCTGTTTTCGCCAACGACGCTTCTCGCCCAGATGCCAGCCGTGATCGGACCACAGCACAATGATCGTGTTTCCGGCGCGGCCGCTGCGATCGAGTGCGCTCAACAGCCTGCCCACCATCGCGTCAGCGAAGCTGATGCTCGCCAGATAAGCCTGAACGCCTTCGCGCCAGGCTCCCGTTGCCACGACCCATTCATGGAATCCCATTGGTGGCATGTTGCCGGCGTAGCCGCCGATCAGCGCAGCTTCCGGTACATCGTCGAGGTCGGTCTCGAGGACTTCCGGAAGCTCGATATCGGCGATGGGATAGAGATTCAGGTATTTCTGCGGTACGTACCACGGTGGATGCGGCCGATAGATCCCGACTGCTACGAAACGCGGATCCCCGGTCGCAGCCGTAATCTGGCGACTGCCCCAGGTCACGGTCTGTCCGTCCGCCATCGCGGTGTCTTCGGCCACGAGTCCGGCCCAATCGAGGTTTCTGCTAAAGGGGTTAGCGTTCGCCGGACGGTCAAGCGGCCGTAATTCCTCGGGCAGTTGTCGATTCAGCGAGGGATAAAAGGCGTCCCACGCATTGAGATCGTTGTAGCCGGAGAAACCGTCCGCGGA
>JAHEKF010000112.1 GCA_024638465.1 Rhodospirillaceae bacterium
TCATGCGTTTCGCTGTAGGCAAAATCCCTCGGGTAATCATTGCGATGTTTCTCGATGTTCGGCAGGCCGGCCGACTGCGGCGTATCCCGAACAGTTAGAAAAATGAAGGCGGCAATCGCTATTGCGAAAAAGCCGTGCATATAAAGGATCGCGTGCCAGTCCGCGAAAACGGCCATCGCGAGAATCGCGATCGGGCCAACCATGCCGCCGCCAATATTGTGCGCGATATTCCAGATCGCCATCTTGGTGCCGCGCTCATTGGTTGAGAACCAGTGCACCATGACCCGCCCGGACGGCGGCCAGCCCATACCCTGAAACCAGCCGTTAATCAGTAGCAGCCCGAACATGAAGGTAACCGAGCTGGTAGCAAGCGGCACCGTGCCCATTACGATCATGACGAGCGCCGAACTCAACAAGCCCAGCGACATAAAAACTCGCGCGTTGCTGCGATCAGACACGCTGCCCATGATGAACTTGGACAAACCATAGGCGATCGCCACTCCGGACAAGGCCAGGCCAAGGTCCGTTTTCGAATAGCCTTGCTCGACCAGGTAAGGCATCGCCAGCGCGAAGTTCTTGCGCACCAGGTAGAAGCCGGCGTAGCCGACAAAAATACCGAGGAATACCTGCAGCCGGAGACGTCGGTAGGTCCCGTCGACCTTGTCCTCCGGCAACGGGCTGCGATGCGCAGCCGGCTTAAGAAAACCGATCACAAATTAGACTCGATGTACTCGACGGTCAGATCGGGAAAATCGGTGAACACACCGTCTACGCCGATGTCGTCCAGGAAAATTTTCAGAAGATCATCGTAGTCATCTGCATACACCGGCAGCAGATCACGGCGAAACGTGTACGGATGTACGACGAGACCCAGGTCGTGAGCGAGCTCGACCAGCTTGGATATTTTCAGTTTCCCTGCGACCGAGCCCCGCTCGACAATCAGTTGCATCGACGGACCAATGCCGTCAGCGTACGATGCAACCATTTTCATGCCGGCCGGCGTCAACGCTGCCCGAAACTCCGGCCCTGTGCCCAGCAGCTGGACCAGCGGTACGGTCATATTCATGGCCGGAAGCAGCTCGCGACCAATTCGCTGTAACTCGTTGCCATCGAAACACTGTAGAAAAACCCGATCCTGCTGCTCGTCGTACCCATAGGTTTTCAGGACTTCGAGTACCGCAGCCGAGATATCCTTGCCTTCGCCGCGATGGAATGCCGGACTCTTTATCTCCGGATAGATGCCGACCGAGCGGCCTGTCGACTGGTTGAGACCCTGGATTAGTTCGATCTCTTCGGCGAAAGTCGCAATTCGAAACGACGATTTTTCGAGCGGAAATCGAGACTCGAAAACCGCGGCTTTCACTCCACCGGACACCTTGAAGCGCTCCGACACCGCCAGTTGACGAAGTTCTGCCAGCGTAAAATCGACAACGTAGTACCGGCCATCGGCCCTGGCCCGGTCCGGGAATACATCGTGGACATCGGTCACCGTATCGAGATAGTGATCGTGCAATACGACCACGTGATCGTCTTTGCTCATGACGAGATCTTGCTCGATGAAATGCGCGCCCTGAGCGTAGGCCATCGCTTTCGCCGCCAGCGTATGCTCGGGTAGATAGCCGCTGGCTCCGCGGTGCGCAATGACCAGCTTCTCTTGCCACCGCGCTACGTGATCTTTGCCAACCAGTACCCGGTCATTGACGGTCACGGCGCAACCGACTAGCAACATCGTGGCGAGCAGACCCGCAGCCTTGATCGGTTTCATTTCTTTGGCCCTCGCACCTCTATTGGATGCCAGTATCTCATTTCATCCGATTAAGACGGTGATCCCCGCTTTCGAGCGCAAACTCTATCGCTCGTACGTCCCCACGAGGCGGTTCATCGCGATGACGTTAGGCTCGATCTTCTCGAGCAGTTCCCACATCGTGAGTCCCGGCTCGAGCTCGGGCTCGGAATCGAGGGCGAGCAGCCAGAAGAAATAGTGGTGAGGCCCGTGACCCTCGGGCGGCATGGGGCCCCCATAGCCTTTCTTAGCGAAATTGTTGACGCCCTGGGTGTGGTCTTCGGTCCCCTCTGCCAACTGAGACACCGACGCCGGGATGCCATACAGCACCCAGTGCACAAAACCATAATTGCCGGGCGAGACGAGCGGCGCGTCCGGGTCGTGGCAGATCAGTGCGAAGGAAGCCGCGCCGTCCGGGGCACCCGACCAGGACAGTGCCGGAGAGACATCGGCCCCTTCGCCGGTATGGGGCGTTGGAATGCTTCCGCCATGATCGAAGGCGGAGCTCGTCAATTTCATGTCTGATAGTGCGAATCCCATGGTGGCCTCTCCTCGTTCGTTGTACGGGACTTTATTTTCCCATACGCATCCACGCGCGCATAGGCAGATTCCGAGGCTCAATTTTGCGACCGAAGGGCGTAGGCTGGAGCCTACCGGGCACGTTTGGTTCGGGGGAACGACGTGCCTGCGGAAGATTGAAGGAGAGGATCATGCCTGGGTCACGACTCAAAGAATTTCTCGACAAAGAGCACGTCAAGTACGTAACCATCGCTCACTCACCGGCATTCACGGCGCAGGAAATTGCCGAGACGACACATATCCCCGGCAAGGAAGTCGCGAAGACTGTCGTCGTTAAAATCGACGGTACGATGTCGATGGTGGTCACTCCGGCCTCAGAGCACGTCAAGCTGAACAAGCTCAAGGAAGCGCTCGGCGCCGCCAAGGTAGAACTCGCCAGCGAGAATGAATTCAAAGGTTCATTCCCGGATTGCGAGACAGGCGCCATGCCGCCGTTCGGAAACCTTTACGACATGAAGGTATTCGTCTCGCAATCGCTCAGGGAAGACGAGCAGATCGCCTTTAACGCCGGCTCGCACAGTGAACTGGTACGTCTGCCGTACACGGAGTTTGAGCGCCTCGTCGAACCGATACCGTTCGCTGAATAGCGGCCACCGCACGAAAAAGCCCCGCGTTGAGCGGGGCTTTTTTTGCTTCATGGATCGATTGAATCAGTCGTCCTTGCTCTGACGTTCGGCGCGACGCTCTGCCGACCGCGCTTTCATCATGGTGTGCATCTCGGCCGCGTTCAGCTCACCGTTTCCATCGGCATCCGCGGCCTGGAAAGCGGCAGCGTCCGGGCTGAAGCGCTTGCCCTCCAGCTCCACCAGCGACAGTCCGCCACTACCATCAGCGTCGAATCGCTCGAACATCTCCGCGGGGTTTCTCCTGCCCTGGCGCTTGCCGTCACGTTTGTTGTCGCGATCGGCGCGGCGCGCTTTCTTTGCGGCTTTCATCTCATCCTCGGAGAGCTGGCCGTCGGAATTGGTGTCCATGCGAACGAACCGCTCTTCAATCCGGGCGCTATGCGCTGACTTGAACTCATCGAGTGATACGTAGCCGTCACCACTCACATCAGCGTCCTGCATTCCTTTTTCGGCGTACACGGCCGTCGCGCCGAGAGCGCTAAGGGCGAGTATTGCGAAAACTGTCTTGGTTCTCATGTGTGTATCTCCTGTCCTAACCAGATTGCGTACTTACTAGGACGAGATACTGCCAGAGATGTTTCGGGAGAAGTCTTGAGTTTGCTCAAGTTGCGGCGTTTTGGGCTGCAACTCAACAATTCTTAAGGTTCGATACCGCCAGGAGTGCTTTGCGGGCGAGATTCGTGGCACATGCTTGTATAAGATCGTCTTATGGCCCAAGGCTCGAAGATCCTGCTTGTTGACGACGACCGTGCGTTGACCGAGATGCTGTCCGAACTGCTGCAGACGGAGGGTTACGAATGTGCCGTTGCAAGCGATGGATCTGATGCGCTGAAAAAGGAACGCGAGGAAAAACCGGACCTGGTGATCCTCGACGTGATGATGCCGGGTGACGACGGTATTACGACATTGCGCAAACTTCGCGAAACCTCGAATGTGGCAGTACTCATGCTGACAGCTATGGGTGAGGACGATGACCGTGTACTGGGCCTTGAAGCCGGCGCGGACGATTACCTTGCCAAGCCGTTCGTGGCTCGTGAACTCGTACTCCGCATTCAGGCAATTCTCCGTCGGCTTACGCAAACAAGACTCATCGATGTGGGATCGACGATCCAGGCCGGGCCACTAACGATCGAGCCTTCAAAGGAGCGAGCCCAGCTTGACGGAGCAAATTTGCCGCTGACCGGGGCGGAGCTGCGCATACTCGAATCGCTGGCATCGACCCCGGGTGAAATTGTCAGTCGCGAAGATCTGACACAAATCGCGCTTGGACGCGAGTTGAGCCCCTACGATCGCGCGCTGGACACCCACGTAAGCCACCTGCGAAACAAACTGGGCAAAGCAGACGATTCGCCTGTCGCCATCCGCAGCGTGCGCGGCGCCGGTTATCGCCTGGTGATCGACTAGTGTCCTCGTTGTTCTGGAAACTGTTCGGCGCATTCTGGTTGACGACATTTGTCATCCTCGCCGTCAGCATTTTTGTCAGTTTCAGGATCGCCGATGAACAGTCGCCCTACTCGTTCGCCGATCCGCGCGAGATCGACGAACAGCTGCAGGCCATTCTGCAGCTGGAGGGTATCGAGGGACTTCAAAAGCATATTGCCGAACCCGACAATTTCCCGCCGGGGCAGACCGTGTACCTCATCGATAGCAACGGCAAGGACCTGCTTGATCGCACGCTTCCTGAGCGTATCCACAACCGGGCGCGGCGTATCTGGTCGTCGATCTCGGATCGGAGACGGGACCGGCGCGATTCGAACCGACCTTCCCGGCGGCTGCGTCAATCTTTGCTCGTTACCTCCGATGGCCGCATGCTGCTGGCCATGCCAGGACCCGCTCCGCAGGAGCGATTTGGATTCCTTCTCGCCGGCAGCGGTCGCTGGGCGGTGCTCGGGCTGGC
>JAHEKF010000113.1 GCA_024638465.1 Rhodospirillaceae bacterium
GTATCTGCAGCGGCTTGAGAGATGCCAGAGCGGCTATCTCCGCGCCCGAGAGCAGGTTAGTTCTGTCGTAACTCGGCGCGTTGGGTTGAAACGGTAGCATTGCTAGACTGAATTTACTTCGATCTGTAGATCGAAGTAAATTGAACGACGCGATTTACGTACCAAGGATCGGAATTCGGACGCAGATAGGCATGTGATCCGACAAGCCCGTCTCCATTCGCTCAAATAGATCCTTTCTTTTCTGCGCTTGAGAGCGAGCTAGACCTTAAGTTTATCGTCGCTTCCGCAAACAGTTCGATGAAGTCGAATACTCTATAGTCGTAGCCGTTCAGGCCATTCTGGCAAGCGGGCAAGTTCTGATCGAATGTCGGATGTAGACCATCAGAAGAGGAGAGTAAATCTCTGAATCTGGTCGGGGTGAGAGGATTTGAACCTCCGGCCCCTGCCTCCCGAAGTACATCCCGGCTGCTACGCCCCCGGGGCTTTCAAGAAGCTTCTTCTGTCAGGTACTTCGTTTTCCGGACAGTCGCCGATCCGGTCTAGCTCATCCGATTCAGCTCTCTACTTGGTAGGGCGCTCTGGACCCTGCGACATTGTTCGCACCTTGTAAATCGTAGCTGAGCCCACGATGTAGAGCGTCTTTCGATCTGCGCCACCGAACGCCACGTTCTGTGGTTTGCGAATACGGTTGTTCTCGGCACCCCACTGGACCGGCATGACGCCGAGAAGCCCTCCATCGGGACTGAAGACCTCCACGCCGACGTTGGTCGCGGCATAAACACGCCCGTCGCTATCGACCGCCATGCCGTCTGCGCCGTTATCTTCATCCCACGATGGGTCGGGGTGTCCGGGAACGCGAACGCTATCGTACCTGGCGAAGTTACGGCGATTGGATATCGTCCCGTCCGGCGCTACCTCGAAGGACAGCATGTAGACACCATCTTTATTGTGGACATAGAGAGTCCTCTCATCGGGACTCAGGATCACGCCGTTCGGTCGCGGGACTTCATCGATGATTCGGGTGACGCTACCACCCGGTGGCAGATAATAGATTCCTTGAGTATCGGTAAAGTACACGCCGCCACGTTTGTCGAGCGCCAAGTCATTTAAAGCATCGAAGGGTCGCCCCTGGAAGTTGTCGGCGAGCGTCGTCACTTGATCCGCTGGGTACAGGACTCCGACCCGTTCATCCCCTCGCTCGCGCTGCACTGAGATGAGGCGCCCCCGGAGATCCCATCCCATGGCATTGGTTCGGTTCGAATCCTCGATGAACGTCGATATATTGTCTGACGCGTCGACTCTGAGGATGCTGTTCGAGCTGCTCACGAGCATGCTTCCGTCCGGCATCGCTACCGGACCTTCGGTTCGCCCGAGTTCGGTTGCGACGAGCTCGATCCTGGTTCCGGCGGCTACGACGCCCGGAATTGCCGTTGCAGCAAAACTGGCCGGTGGTGACGCTCGTTCCTCGCCGCCGCCGGTTTGCGCAAGCGCGGAAGCGCCAATTAGCGAGCCCGCGGCTGCGAGCAACGTTAGCTTGAGAGATAAGCTTCTACAAAATGACATGTTCTCTTCTCCAGGATCCGGCGCTTCGACGACAATCGCTACACGCCGCTGCTTCTTATTGACGAGAGTGAGGCATCCACGAACCAGACCCTGGCACAGGTATTCGTCACTGCTGCGGAGAGCGCTCCAGCACTCCGTAATATACGCTGGCTCGGAGAATATGGCCGTCCATCGCCTGCAACACCGCGTCGCGCGATGCATTCGACGAAAGTGGCAACATCCGATCGAGCGCGTACAGTTTGAATTGGTAATGAATGGGGCCCGCGCCGGGCGGTGCGCAAGGTGGGTCGTATCCAAAAATTCCGTCGTCGCTTTCCATATTGCGACTGCCATCGGGAAGATCGAGGCCCGTCGGCTGGCCTGGCGCGAGCTGTCTCGTGTCGGCCGGGATGTTCCAGCGTCCCCAGAAGAAAGCGACGGTATGGCTTCGGCGGCGGTGGTTCTCGGGACCCGTGAGCATCAATACGAAGCTTTCGGTCTCTTCGGGGACGAAGTCCCAGCTCATAGGCGGTGACTGCACGTTCCCGCCATCGGCATAGCAGCTGAACTGCAGGGGGATCGTCCCCGCATCGTCGAAGCTCGGGATGGTCAGCTTGAGTCGCGGCGCCTGAGCCCTGGCACCTCCCGCCGTCTGCGCCGACACCTGATTCGGCATGCTGGAAATCGCGAAGCCTGAAGCGAGAACGAAACCGAGTAGTCGTATTTTCATGCGCACATCAATACGAACTAGGAGCCCGTCCTCCACGCCAACTGCGCTTCATAGCAGCTCAATAGAATCTCGTTGTATCTCGAGACACCATCGGCACTGACGAAAGGGTGTGCTTCGTCAGCGAGTTGGTTCCCGATGTCGGCACCGGAGGAGTGATCCGGGTTTGCCATTCGCCAATACTCCATCTTTTCGACCATGTTGGCGTGACGCAGGGTGGGAGACAGAATTACATCGACGCCGGCTCTTCTTACGAGACGAATGAAACGCTCCAGTGATTCGATGTGCGTTGCCATCATCGTCTCTCCGTCGGGATAGTACTGCACCCCGTTTCTTCCGATGCTCGGATCTGTTCCACCCCAGATAGCCGCGACATGCTGTTCGTCGTCCGACGCCACGCTTTTCTGATTCGTGAGCGGCTCGATAATCATCGACAGCGTTCCCGGTGTGTGACCTGGGGTAACGTAAAGCGTGACGGTCACCTCCCCGAGAGTGATTTCCTGGCCGTCGCTGATGACCATGTCCCGCCGGGGCTTGAACTCTGCCGGCGAGTTGTCTTCGGCGACGACATTCCAGTCGGCTTCGGACATAGCAACACGCGCATCGGGATAGGCATCCTGAAGAGCTCTGGCTCCCCAGTAACGATCGTCATGCGCATGCGTCACGACGATGTAACGGATGTCATTCGGATCGAGCCCGAAGTTCAGCAGCCCGAGAACGAGTTCCTCGCTCGCGTAGTGGAATCCGGCGTCGATAATCATGATTCCTTCCGACGAGCTGACGGCCCAAATCCCGGCCGTCCTGGTGCCGATAAAGTGGAGGTTGTCGAAAATTTCTACCGGCCACGTGAACCACTCTTCACGCGGCACGACGGCCGAGCGATCGTTCATCCGCATCTGATCCGGGAGCCGTGGTGCGGCGCAAACCTGATCGTATAAAGCGTCGAACGCTTCGTAAGGCCTGTCCGGATTCGGATCCGACGGCTCAACAGCCGCGCGCGCGGCATCAAGATGCTGCTGCACGGCGGCGGGTTGCGCGTTTACGTGGGCACACATCGTCGCTGCCAGAATCGCAGCACTCGAGATTCGCGCCAGATAGCACGTCATCGCCGTCTCTCCTCAGTCGTCTCGTTATCGTGCGTCGGGGTATTTATCGCCGGGGTAGGCGAACTCCTGCTCGCGCCTCGCGGATTCCGCATCGCAGTTTCGCCAACCCTGGCGGGGGCCGTCGAGTCCGATCTTGGTGTACAGGAACGCGTACGTGAACGGTTCCGTCAGGAATGTCGGATCTTCCAGCGTGATAATCAGCCTTAGATTGTCATCGTCGATGAGCTGATAGCGCTCAGTGGTCTTCTTCCGTACGGAAGAAGCCATGTGGAGATGGTCATCAATGCCGTCCGGATCGAAAGTGAAATGGTCCGTAACTATCACCAGATCGCCGTCTTCGAAGTGCCCGCGCGACAGGCCGTGCTGAAACAATTCTCCCGGTATCGGCTGCGGTCCGGTTCCGTTCAGCCAGACCGTTCGCGTTATATGCCATGGGTTGCTCGGATGTTCCATGACGAGCCGGCCCGGATAACCGGTGATGAAGATGGTGTCACCCAAGACCGCCGGAAACGCGATCTGCGCGCAATCGGCCTGAGTGGGCGACTGGAGCTGATCCTTGTATTCGAGCCAGGCTAATCCCCGCGAGTTAAGCGGAAGGCGGCCGGCCGGCAACGTGCAGTTGACGAGCTTCTCGCCCCAGTCTCCGACGTGTCCGCCGCAGTTGCCGCGATCCTGACGGTCGGGACTGCCGATATCAGGATCCCATTGCCCGAGAAACGGAAAGCTATTGAAAAATTCGTCGTCGGTCTGTGCCGTAACGCTCGTGGCCACGTTGAGCGTCGCGAGCGCAAGCAGAACCGAAAAAATCGCGCATTGGATACGCCGCATTACTTTTCCCCTGTAGAAATCGCCGGTGGCATCCGTTATTCGATTTCAGGGCCACCCGGGCAACCGCCGAGGCAAACGACCCGTCCGTCTTCCGCGAATGTCACGACGCCGGCGGCCATTGCAGTCCCCCCCTCTCTCCGCGTCGGGTTGCCCTCAACGGTCACGTTCTTTCCGATGAAGTCTTCGGGCCTCCATCCTTCTTCCATCGCCTGTCTGGCTCCCGTTCTGGCAGTGATGCGCCAGGTAACCACCTCTCCCTCGGCATCCGGTACGTCAATCAGCATCTCGGAGTGGGGATTAACGAGTCTGAATGACGTCACCAGACCCTCGATCTCGATGGTACGGGACATGTCGAAGAAGATATTGAACGAATGGTGGGCCATGGCAGGAAGCGTCAGACCCGCGGAGATAATGGCAACTGTTGTAAGAAGACGAAGTTTCATTGACCTAGTACTCCTCTTCGTTTCGAAACTTCATTGCGTGACGCGCCGCATGTGCGCGATAAGCAAGTCGCGTTCCTCTTGAGTACGAATTCCCGGAAAAAGCATGTTGCTGCCCGGCACGAGGCCCGTGCTGTCCGTTAGCCAGCCATCCAGTGATTCATCGGAAACTGGCAGATCGCTGCCGCGCAGCGCGTCGGAATATTCGTAGCCTTCCCGAGC
>JAHEKF010000114.1:0-4329 GCA_024638465.1 Rhodospirillaceae bacterium
CAACCGCTCTGAGTGTCGTCATTGTCATCGGTGCAACGACCGCATTCTTTACGGGGCTGCTGGGACTGGTCCAGAACGATATCAAGCGGGTAGTCGCTTACTCCACATTGTCGCAACTCGGTTACATGACTGTTGCGCTCGGTGCGTCGGCTTATGCGGCCGGCATCTTTCATCTGGCGACTCACGCGTTCTTCAAAGCGCTTCTTTTTCTCGCTGCGGGATCCGTAATCATTGCTCTTCATCATGAGCAGGACATGCGCAAGATGGGTGGCTTGAAGAAATACATGCCGATCACCTATTGGACGTCCGTGATCGGTACCCTGGCACTGATCGGGTTTCCTGGATTTTCCGGGTTTTTCTCGAAAGACGCGTTGATTGAAGCGGTGCACCTCTCCGGCACCTGGGGCTCGGGCTATGCGTTCTGGTGCGTCTTGCTCGGCGTATTCGTGACGTCACTGTATAGCTTCCGTCTGCTATTCCTTGTCTTTCATGGCGAGGAGCGCATAGACCCGCATGCGAGGGAGCACCTGCATGAGACTCCTTGGGTCGTCACCGGTCCGCTGATTGCACTGGCTATCCCGTCGATATTCATCGGCTGGCTTACAGTCGGACCCGTGCTGTTCGGCGAATTCTTTGCCGACTCGATATTCGTGCTCGAAGATCACGATGTCGTTCACGAGCTCGCACTCGAGTTTCACGGTTCCTTTGCGTTCATGATGCACGCCTTCGTTAACTTTACGTCGCCCGCGTTGTATCTCGCTGCGGCGGGCGCCCTCGTAGCCTGGTTCCTGTACATCAAACGCCCGGACCTGCCGGCGACGATTCAGGAGCGGTTCTCGCCGGTTCATCGTGTACTGGTCAATAAATACTATTTCGACTGGTTCAATGAGCAAATTCTCGCGCGGTCGACGCGCGCTATCGCTGGCGTTTTATCATCGGTTGGCGATCAGTTCGTAATCGATGGCCTCGCGGTCAACGGCAGCGCACGCCTTGTCGCACGCGCTTCCGGAATCGTTCGGCATCTCCAGTCCGGTTATCTGTATCACTACGCTTTCGCCATGATCATCGGCCTTGCGGTGCTGATCGGCTGGCTCGTATCCGAGACCTGAATCGATGAGCGGCCTTCCACTTCTGAGTATCTTGATATGGCTGCCGATCGCTGGCGGCGTCGCAGTGCTCGCACTCGGTAGCGGAGATCGTTCTGCGGCGGGAAAACAAGTCGCCCTCGGTGTATCCGTCCTGACATTCGCCCTCAGCATCCCTCTCTATACCGGCTTTGATATCGCGACGGCACAAATGCAGTTCGTTGAGCAGGCGCCGTGGATCACTCGATTCAACGCCCAGTACTACCTGGGTCTGGACGGGATCTCGCTGCCGCTCGTGTTGCTGACGACGTTTCTCACCCCACTGGTTGTTCTCGCCGGATGGGAGGTTATCCAAACCAAACCAGCGCAGTACTTCGCAGCTTTTCTGATTCTTGAAGGCCTGATGATCGGCGTGTTTTCAGCATTGGACGCGCTGCTTTTCTATGTGTTCTGGGAAGCGATGCTGGTGCCGATGTTTATCATCATCGGAATCTGGGGCGGCGAACGTCGAATTTACGCCACCGTGAAGTTCTTCCTCTACACGTTTCTCGGCTCGGTCTTCATGCTGGTCGCGCTGATCTATATGTATACCCAGGCTGGTAGCTATGCCATTCAGGACTTTCATGGACTGCCGTTGGGAATGGACGCTCAGATCGGAATCTTCCTCGCGTTTCTGCTCGCGTTCGCAGTCAAGGTTCCGATGTGGCCCGTCCATACCTGGCTCCCGGATGCGCACGTCGAAGCGCCAACCGGCGGTTCCGTCATACTGGCGGCCGTGCTGCTGAAGATGGGCGGGTATGGCTTCGTTCGCTTCAGTCTGCCGATTACGCCGGATGCAAGTCATTCGCTGGACTGGCTGATGATCGGTCTGTCACTGATAGCGATCGTCTATATCGCTTTCGTTGCGCTCGCACAGAAAGATATGAAGAAGCTCATCGCGTACTCGTCGATTACGCACATGGGTTTTGTCACGCTTGGCTTTTTTGTGGTTTTCGCCATAGCGACCAATGCACCCGAAAGCTCCGGTGCGCAGCTGGCAGTGCAGGGCGGCATGGTACAGATGATCTCGCATGGCTTGATCTCCGGCGCGCTGTTCCTCTGCGTCGGTGTAATGTACGACCGCCTGCACAGCCGAGAGATCGATGACTACGGCGGGGTGGTCAATACGATGCCGACATTCGCGGCGCTCATGGTCCTTTTCGCGCTCGCCAACGCCGGGTTGCCCGGTACTTCGGGCTTCGTCGGAGAATTCCTCGTCATCGTCGGCAGCTTCCATGCGAGTTTCTGGCTGGCCTTTTTCGCCGCGACGACGCTTGTGCTGGGGGCGGCCTATACGCTCTGGATGGTCAAGAGGGTCATTTTCGGGGATGTCGCGAATGAGAGAGTGGCTTCGCTGGAGGATGTGAACTCGCGAGAGTTCTTTATTCTCGGCGTTTTAGCCGTGTCCGTGTTATTCGTCGGTTTGTGGCCGGCACCGCTTATTGATCTGATGGAAGTCACGCTCGCGAATCTTCTAGAGCATGTCTCGCAGTCAAAGTTATGAGAGTAGTGCGAAACGATGCCTGATTTCACGCCAGCAGCCGCAGAGATATTTCTGATCGGTGCCATCTGCGTCGTTCTGCTCGTGGACGTCTTTTTGACCGACGAGCAGCGCCGGTTGACCTTCAGGCTCGCTATCCTGTCGATCGTCGGCGCAGCCGCGTGTTCGTCGTACTTCGCCGCAACCGAGTCGGTTACCGGCTTTAGCGGCAGCATAGTCGCTGATCCCATGAGCGATCTGCTCAAGATGTTCGCCTATCTGGTAGTCGCTCTCGTGTTTCTTTACTCGCGCGACTATCTTGTGCGCGCCGGATTGTTCAAGGGCGAGTTCTTTATTTTGGGGCTGTTCGGGTTACTTGGGATCGTCGTGATGATTTCGGCGAACAGCATGCTGACGCTCTACCTCGGTCTCGAAATTCTCTCGCTATCACTTTATGCATTAGTGGCGTTCAACCGCAATTCAGCGACCGCTGCGGAGTCTGCGATGAAATATTTCGTGCTCGGCGCGATCGCGTCGGGCACGCTGCTATATGGAATCTCGATGCTCTACGGTGTGACCGGAACGATTCGACTGGACGAGCTCGCTGCATATTTTACGACGACCGCCACGCTCGACGTGCCGGCCATGCTCGGTCTGGCGTTCGTCATAGTCGGCGTCGCTTTCAAGTTCGGCGCGGTGCCATTTCACATGTGGCTACCGGACGTCTACGAAGGCGCGCCGGCACCGGTGACGCTGTTTATCGGTTCGGCACCGAAGATCGCGGCCTTTGCTCTTGCGTGGCGCGTGCTGGTCGAAGCCCTCGGCGGATTGCACGACAGCTGGCAGGATATGATCGCTCTTTTATCTGTCCTGTCGCTTGCGATCGGAAACGTTGTCGCGATAGCCCAGACGAATCTGAAGAGAATGCTCGCCTATTCGACGATCTCGCACGTTGGTTTTATTCTTATGGGCTTCGTAGCCGGCACCGATACCGGACTGGCATCCGCGATGTTTTATACCGTGACTTACGCGCTCACCTCGGCGGCTGCATTCGGCATGATCATTCTTCTGAGCCGAAAAGGATTCGAGGCAGAGCGTCTCGAGGACTTCAAAGGATTGAACGAACGCAGCCCCTGGTTCGCCTTCATGATGCTGATCGTCATGTTCAGTATGGCCGGCGTACCTCCGTTTGTCGGCTTCTATGCGAAGCTTGTTGTTCTCGAAAGTGTCATCGATGCCGGCATGCTCTGGCTCGCGATTGCCGGCGTCGCATTCGCCGTTATAGGCGCGTTCTACTATCTCCGTGTCGTCTGGTATATGTACTTCGATCAGCCGGCAGAGAACGAGGTAGCCCTGGACGCAGATCTCGATCTGCGGGTGGTATTGAGCGCGAATGTATTGGCGCTGCTGGCGCTCGGCCTCTTCCCGGGTGGTCTGCTGGACCTCTGTTCGCGCGTGCTGTCGTAGCGTCTGCAATGGCCTCGCGTCGCTAGTGCCTAGCCTGGAGGCAGTCTGCGAGAGGTCTGGATCGCTTTCGGTCGTTTGACGCTCCTTGCAGCGATTCCAACCCCCTAGTATGATCGCCGCTCGCGATTGCGGGGTGGAGCAGTCAGGCAGCTCGTCGGGCTCATAACCCGAAGGTCGTAGGTTCGAATCCTACCCCCGCTACCAGAATTGAAAATGCACCCTCTGCGGGTGCATTTTTGATTCTAGTGGGGGTTTACG
>JAHEKF010000114.1:4339-4779 GCA_024638465.1 Rhodospirillaceae bacterium
TCAGGCGCACGCGAGAGAACGCGCAGGCGACGAAGTCGCCGAGCGGCCCCGAAAGGGGTGAGCCATCCTCGATAGTCGAGGATGGCGAATAATCCTACCCCCGCTACCAGACACAAAAGCGCCCCTTTTGGGGCGTTTTTGTGTCTAGTGGGGGTGCTCGGATGAGGGCCTTCGTTCGACTAAACGCGTCAGATTCGCTAATCCTCAAGTCGGCCTACGGCTGAAAGCTGCACCTCAAAGCCGTCGGGGTCGTTGAAATAAACGCGGGTCGCGCCGCCCCGCCTCGGGTTGAGGCCTCGTCGAGTGAGCTCGGTCGTTACCCGGTCTACTTCGTAATCTTCGATTCCGATGCAGTAGTGAGTAAAGCCCGGGTCATCGCGGAAGAGAGTGAGAAAGTTGCCTTCGCCGAGTCCGAGGAAGCTGGCTCCGGGAGAATCGGT
>JAHEKF010000057.1 GCA_024638465.1 Rhodospirillaceae bacterium
GTAGTCCTCAACGCTGGGAAGGTGCTGGAAATGTGGCAATGGCAACATGGAGAGTTCCATGCGCGAACTCTACCGCTAGACCGACTCCCCGTAGAAAACTGGAGAAGGCTCTACCACGATAAATTCATCCCTAACGCGATTCAGGAAGTGTGGCCAGAACGGAAGGGGACCATGAACCTCGACTTTGTGAAATTCATGGAAGAAAATGTCGTCAATGAACGTTAGCTGGCGACCGCTTTTGGCCGAAAGCAGCCGCTCGTTAACGGTTAATATGCTGGCCTGAATGGACCCAATCGGCCTAGCCATCTGCCTGGTCGTGGTGTGCCTGGGGTCCGCGATCCAGGGCGCCATCGGCTTCGGCGTGACCTTCCTGAGCGCCCCCGTACTGGGCCTGCTGTACCCGGATCTCGTGCCCGCGCCGCTGGTACTTATGTCGATTCCACTTGTAACACTGGTTCTGTGGTCGAATCGCGCTGCCGTGGATTGGCGTGGAGTGAGTTGGGCGCTGACGGGCTGTGCAGTGGGAGCCGCGGTGGCGGGTTTTACGATTGCCGCCCTGAGTAATCAGGTTTACGAATTGCTTTTCGGCTGCGGTTTGCTGGTGGCCGTGTGTATGAGCCTTCTCGGATGGCGGCCCGCCATCCATCGCGGCTCATCGATTCTGGCCGGGTTGGTCTCGGGCTTCATGGCGACGACAACTGCCATCGGCGGCCCGCCCATTGCATTGCTATACCAGGGCGAGGAGGGGGCGCGGTTGCGAGGTTCCCTGTCCGCGTTTTTCCTGGGCGCATCGTTCTTCATCGTCCCGTCCTTATACGCCGCAGGCCGACTTGGCCGCGACGAGTTGTTGTTGTCGGCCCTGCTACTGCCGGGCGTATTGCTCGGATTCGCGCTGTCGCGATTTCTCGCCGACCGGCTCAACGAGCGCGTAATTCGCCTGTGCGTGCTTGCGGTGTCCGCCACCGGTGGCTGCATTCTCCTGGGGCGCGTGCTGCTGGCCCTTCAGGCGGGCTAATCGCCAATCAGACCGAATGCCCGCTGCATACGATAGCGGACATCAAGCGGAGCTACGTGGTTCCCCTTCCCTGCCAATTCCCTGTTCTCGCCAATCGGACGAGCTCGGCAAGTCGAACAAGCTTTGGAATTTTCGGCTCTTTTAACCAAATGCGTCCGGTAATTAGGCCCGAATTGGAGGAAATACGCTGTATTCTTTCCTGATCTCCGGGAATGCGGAGACGAGTTCGCAGTGGACTGCCTCCACCGCCACCAGTCTTCTAGAACACCCAGGCGAGCTTGGTAAAGAACGTGTCACCCTGCTGCGATACTTGGCCGAACTCCGACGTACCGCGCTGGTACGCTACCTGCAGCGAGCCGAAAGGCGGGTTGAATCTCCAGACCCACAGAGCTTGGACGTTGTCCTTGTCGATCGTGCTGTTGGTCTGAGCGAAAAGCCTTACGAACATATCTGGATGAAACGAGTAAAGAAGGTCAACTACGTGGATGGTGGTTGATTCAGTGTCCAGATCGGGCTCGAGCTCGAGGCGTGTCAGCTCGTAGGAAAGTCGCCAGCGATCGCCAAGAGCCAAACTCGCTTCAACGCCATAGAGCGTAAGGTCATTGTCAAAATTGAATCCGCTGCCACCGTAGACTGCGATGGAGCGGCCATCGCGGCTGTCCCAGCGCGCTGTAAGGACGGTGCGGTCGTTTCGGAACTCCTTCTCGAACAGCTTGAACTCGTCGACATACTCGAGTTCAATTTCCCACCTATTACGAAACACGACCGGCACGTTCACGTCGAGCTGCCAGCTTCTCAGCACACCCTCCTGGCTCCGGAACCGATTGTAATTGACTCTGGGACGTACGTTTTCGACAGGGCCTTCACTCGGCCAGAAGTTATGAAACACCTCTGTGTCAAATTCCTTACGGTCGTCGTCTACCAGGAAACCCACCGCGTTAATGTCTTCCAGGATACCCGCATCGATTTCCGTGTAGCGGATGTGAAAATGGCTCGTGGAGGTGTCCCAGGCGGGGCGCAGAAACCACGCCAGGCCGCCGTCGGCGGTCGGTCCGTGCACACGCAAGAGCTGTCCGGTCAGACCCAGCGTCTCGCTGAAGAACATGGTCGTATCAAAACCCACCGAACCGGCATCGTCGCCCTCGAAGTGCCGATTGGCCGCGAGCAACCCGACGTTGGAGCCGCGGGCGAGGCTGTGCTGCATTCGCACGATGGCATATTCTGCGGAGTCTTCGAAAAGACCGCTCCCCTCTGCCAGATCCTCGGAAGTCGCGATTGCCGAGAAATCGGTACGACCAAACTTGCCACTCGTCTTGGCGCCCCAGGTGATGTCTCCGATGCGGCGACTGTAAAACTGCTGCATACGCTGGTTGAACATTTCGCTCCCCTCGAGAAAGAAGGGGCGTTTCTCCGGGATGCGAAGCTCAAATCGCGTCAGATTGATCTCTTCGACATCAGCCTCGATCAGCGCAAAATCCGGATTGAGTGTGAGATCAACGCCAAGCTGTGTCGATGGGCGCCAGCGAACGTTTAGACCCGCTTCGTAGTCGGGAGATTTTCCATCCTCGAATGCGGCCAACGCATAAGGGATCACGTCCCAAGTGCCGGTGTCCTGGAGCGACGGCTGGACGTCCGTCAGTTCACCGAAGCTCGACACTCTCCAGAGCATCTCGCCGGGACCCGACCACAGCGATGTCTCCAGCTGGCGCGGTACCGTTCGTACAAAGTTTGCGCCCCATCGGACGCCTGACCCATCGGAATACCTAAGCACGGAGAACGGAATCTCGAACTCCGCCGTCCAGCGATCCTCGTATCGCATAGCTGCGGACGACCAAGCGGCATCCCATTGCTCGTCGACGGTGCGACCATTATCGGCGATGCGACCGTCCTCCTGCGTTGCCAGGGCGTTCGTTCGGAACAGATAGGCGGTACGATCATCGCCGAATGAATCTAAAGCGACGGAGATAGAGTCATCAACGTCGAGCCCTCCATCGCGCTGAGTCACGGCCGCAGCGAGACGCGTAGGATCTGGATCGAAAGCCTCGAAGGCGACATACAGAGCCGTATCCGTCTGACCGACATACACCACCGTTCGAAAAGATGACGGCACGCCGAACTCCGGCTGGATCTCTACGAACGGCTCGTCGACGATTCGAGCGCCTGACCATTCGGCGGCATCGATCACGCCGTCGATCGCTGGTGGCTGTTCCAGCACTCCGACGGAAATGGACTTCTGAGCGTAGGCTCGAACCGGGGCCATGCTGAAAGCAAGCGCAGCACAGGCCATAGCCAGGCTGAAGTCAATGCGGCGGCCGAATTCCGATAAGCGCGACACAACGACCCACCTCTCAACGCTAGATCGTGATTGTACTCGGATCGCGCGCGACTCCAGTCGGATTGAACTGCGCTACTGTCAGGCGACTGATTACCCTGACCAATCGGCCCCTTTGTCCGCTAAAGGGTCGCTGCAAACGCTATATACCCTGTATTCTTCCGTGTTTGGCGGTAATTCGGAGACAGGTTCCCAGGAGACAGTCTCCCGCCGCCAGAATCGACAAGCGTTCCCGCAGGATCCGATTGCTGAGTCTGGAGAGGGTGTCAGGACAAACCCGCCCGGGTTCGACTCGAGACCGGCGGAGTCCTCGAAATTCCGCCAACAGCCGCGGGTAGCGCGATATTCATGGTGTATCACGGGAAGTAACGACATGACCGACAAACGAAGCAAGACGCCTGAGTCCAGTCAGCAAACGCGGCCGACGGAATCCCGCCCGGCTCCCGCCGGTCTCGACCGGCGCGATTTCTTTCGCGGCGCCGGCCTGCTCACAGTCGGTGGCCTGAGCGCAACGGCCGGCCTGGCACAACCCGGCACTTCAAGCGATTCCGCCGCTCGAGCGGGTAATCCGAGCCCATCGGAACAGCTTGATGCCCAGACATTGCGTGCACAACGTTGGGCCGGGCAAGCTCCCAGAGACTGGGTGCGGCCGCGGCCGGACGTAAACCACAACGTCGTCATCGTCGGCGGCGGGCAAAGCGGAGTAGCGATAGCGAACGGCCTGAAACGTAAAGGCGTGGGTAACGTCGAAGTAATCGACCGGGCCGATCCCGGTCAGGCTGGAATCTGGCGAACGGTCGCGCGTATGCATCAACTGCGAACGCCGAAAGTCATTCCGGGCCCTGAACAGGACAACCCGATGCTAAGCGTCCGCGCGTGGTTCGAAACACTGCACGGACCGGATGCATTCGACGCCCTGGATAGAATCCCGCGGCTCGCCTGGGCCGATTACGTCGATTGGTTTCAGCAGGTCAACGGCATCGACGTCCGGTACCGCACACGGCTACTCGAAATCGAACCGCAAGGAGACCTGTTGCGACTTCATCTCGAAGCCGAGGGCGTACGCCGCGTCGAGACAACGCGCAAGGTCGTACTCGCCAACGGCTACGCGGGCGCCGGCGGGCCAAACGTGCCCGGATTCCTGCGCTCGCTGCCGGCGGATTTATGGACGCACACCGCAAGTCCCGTTCGTTTCGACGCGCTGGCCGATAAAGTCGTCGCAATCGTCGGAGCCGGATCTTCCGCGTTCGACGCCGCCGCGGTGGCGCTCGAGAACGGCGCTTCCGAGGTACACATGTTTAACCGCCGGCCCTACGTAGGATACCCGGGGGGGCAGTCGGCACCGCCGATGGACCGCGGGCATCCTAACGTGCGCGAGATGGCTCACGAACTGCCTGATGCGGTTCGCTGGCGAAATTTTCTGCGCGGTGAACGCAACGTCGCCACCGTTCCTACCGATTCGATCGAGCGAGCCGTCAGTTTCGACAATTTCCGGCTGCATCTCGACAGCTCTCTCGCGGGTGTCCGGACTGAGTCCGGAAGAGTCGCCGCCAGGGTCGGCGACGACACCTGGCGCTTCGATCACGTCATCGCCGGCACCGGCTATCGCATCGATTTGGCAACTCAACCCGAGTTGAGCGGAATTCACGAAACTATCGCCCGGTGGCAGGACCGCTATCAGCCCGAGGCCGGTGAAGGCAGCGCGGCGGGCGGCATTCATCCCTATCTCGGCGCGGGTTTCGAATTCCTGCCACGCGACATGGCCGGTACCGGGTATCTGCGCAATATTCACTGTTTCAATCTGTCGGCGGCCCTGAGTTTCGGGAAACCCGTGGGAGATATTCCGAGCACGGTCGATCATCCGCGGCTCGTTGCCGCAATCACTCGGGATCTTTACGTCGAGAGCGTCGACACGGAGGCGCATCGACTTTTCATCAGTGCACCGGCGGCACCGGCCAATCCCGCTCCCTACCAGAGAGCGATTCAGCCGCAAGGACTCGATGCTGCTTAGTCCTTCTACATCGAACGCCGAAACACCCGGGGTGCGGCGGCATGGTTTTCCGAGAGACTAGCCGACAGCGCCTTTCGACCTGGCGTCCGTCCCTGCGTCAGCCAGAGTCAGGGGCTCTTGCTCTCCGAAATCTTCTTCTCGATCCAGGGTTTCCAGTAGCGTTTCAATATCGCCCTTTCTTTCGATCGCATAACGGTGCGCTGCCTCCCGGATTTCTTCCAGGGTCTGGGCGCGTTGGTAATAATAAAGGAGCGTCAGCGCGATGCCGTCTGGATCGCATTCAGTGAAAACAGCGTCTCGGGCAGCCTCCAAAGACAACGCGATAGCTTCGGCGCCCGGGTTCGATCCCGTTGACGTGGTAGTCGACATCGTGTCCGCACTCTCTTCGCCGCGCGATGGACCGAATAACAGCGCCTGCATCATGTCCGTCGTCGTAATAATGCCGAGCAGGTGATCCTGAGCGTCAACGACCGGTAAGGAGTGTATCGCATGCACTACCATCAGGCGCGCGGCATCCTCGACGGGTCGATCGGATCGGATCGAGATCGCAGGACGGCTCATCAGCTCCTCGATCGTAAATTTCTGATCCAGATAATCGCCTGCCGATGCGACACTGCTTGGCAAGAACCCATCCAGCTTCATGATATCGGCCGAACTCAATACGCCGACGAGCGTACTTTCTCGGACAACCGGCAAGTGATGCACCGGGTATCCCCGAAATAGTCGCATCACCTCGCTGACTGGAGAACTGACGTCGACCCACAGTACCGCCTTGGTCATCAGACGACTAACAGGATATTGAAAGCGCACGATTGGAATTTCCTGCAACAAGAGAAGACCCACAGATTAAGGTAGCGGGCAGGAACGCTCCTTGTCGTGATTCACACTTCTACGGCCCCGGCAGGATTCGTCGCGAAAGCCGGAGATCCATTCGTCGCTCGGAAGCCGAACAGCCTGCTTGCTGCGAGGCGACGACTTCTTACTGACAAAACGTGGTCGTTTTAAGCTTGCGTTGCGATCGGGCGAAGTCAGAACTGGTAATTCAGACCGACGCTGAGCACCTGCGTTTCATAGTAGTTTTCGTAAATTGCGTCGAATCCTGCGCCGCGAATGTTTTGCTTGATCCCGAAATCGTTGAACAGGTCGGTCAACGAGAACACGAGTTCGCCTCTGTCACCCAGCACGGGCTTGGTAATTCCGATATCAACGGAAGAACGCGCGTCCTGAGTACCCTGGGCAATATTTCTCTCAGCGTAATAAACGACTGTCAGTTGCGCTCGAATACCGTTTGCAAACTGCAGCTGGTTTGTCAGCGACAGGTCCCAGGTATTGTTTTCGGACCGCTCTACGATAAATGGCCGCTCTATCGGAAATAACAGCGCCACTTGATCCCCGTCGATGACGTTGTCGTACCAATTGATGCTTCCGGACATGTCCCAGTTTGAGGCGATGTCCTGTGTCAGGATGAGTTCGATACCGGTCTGCTCGCCACTACCAACATTCTGGTAGATGCGATTGACGATGTCGTAGGTCGTATTGGTTGGATCGATCGCGAACACCCGGATAAACGGATCGTCAATATTCCGGTAGTAAGCCGAGGCGATAAGGGAACCCGAATTCCAGAGATGTTCGTAGGAGACCTCCAAGGTTTCCGTAAACTGGGGCCGCAGATACGGGTTGCCAACTTTCAGCAGCTCCGGATCGTCATATTTCGGAAAAATCCTGAGCTCCGCTTCACCAGGCCTGTCGACGCGGTTGTTGTAGTACGCGGCCAGACTGTTCGCATCATCGATCTTGTAGGTCAATCGAACATTCGGATAAACCTTGAAGTAATCATAGGAGTCGCTCTGGTCGTAGTAGGTATTCTCAGGCGGCAGGTCATAGTAGACGTCCGTCTGTTCGATGCGGACACCGGCTTCGACGTCATAGCGTTCCCTTTCGAGAACATAATTTGCGTATCCGGCGATTATCTCCTCGCCCCATTCGGACCAATCGCCCAGCCCCTCATAAATGACCGTTCCTTCGCCACGCTGAACGTTATAGGTGACGGGAATCCAGCGTTTCTGCAGCCTTGTACCGAGCTCGAGCCGGCCCGCCGCCAACGGGCGTACATAGTCGATCTGGAACGGCAAGGTATGTTCTTCCGCGTCCAGATGAGTCATGTCCGTACCGATTCGTACCGCCGATTCCTCGTTGAGAAAATAAGCTTCGTCCTCCCAGCCACGCGTGTACTGCAGACTCACGCTGATTTCGTGACCGGGTTCTTCGAACTCGCGCGTGTAGTCAGCATTAATGTTGAAGTAGCCCGTGTCTTCCTTCTCTCTCCAGAACCAGAATCGGTCACGCTGCATTGTCTCCCCATCGATAAAAGGTACCTGGGCGATGTCCGTATGCGTCTCGAAGTCCAGAATCGCGGAGACTGACAACGAGCGGCCGTCGCCAAGGAAGCGATCGACTCCGGTACTGATAATGTATTGCTCCTGATCCCGATTCTCCGGAACCTGGGAAAGAATGACTCTGCCGTCGTCATAAAACCTCGAGGTGAATTCGTTGTTAGGGATGTCATCCTGAACAAGAAACTCGGACTGCAGGAAATAACTGAAATCGGCCGCGTTATACGTCAGGTTGAAGCTCGGAATCAGTTTGTTATTGCGGGAGAAACTGCCCAGATCGGTCGGCAAATCATCCCTTCTTCTCGACAATGTTCCTGAGGCGATCGTCAGACCCGCATCGATATTCATACCTTGGTCCCGATCCTGGCGGTAAACGATGTTGATGATCCCCGCCATACCTGCTGCATCGTAGGCTGCAGATGGATTATTGATGATCTCGATGCTTTCGATGTTGCCTGCAGGGATGCTGTCCAGGCCTGACTGGTTACCAAAGCCGGTCAGACTCGAATATTTACCGTCGATCAGCACGGATACCCGGTCGCTTCCTCTGAGTAGAACCCGGCCTTCCTGATCGACGGTCACCCCGGGAAGCCCTCGCATTGCGTCGAGGATCGAGCCGGTGGACCCGGCGATTCTGTCGGCCATGCTGTAGACGCGACGATCCAGCGTCGCCTCGAGGACCTGCTGCTGCCCGACCGCGACAACTTCCTCGATACCTTCGAAAGCAGGTTGCAACGCGATCTCGCCCAGGTTGTAGACCTCGTTCAACCCGCCGACGAGGAGCGGCGTTTCGGCGGCCGCGTATCCCAGAAACTCGGTCGTTATCGAATACCGGCCTTCCGGCAGCCCCGAGACGACGAAACGTCCGTCGCCGGCCGCCAGCGCGCCGGTGACGGGCAAACCGTCCGTAGCGCTCAAGACCGTCACCGACGCATTCGCCAGAGGCAGGCCCGATTGAGCGTCAAGCACCTGTCCCGACACCGTCGCTTCGATTTGAGCAGAAGCCGGCAAGGCGCAAGCGAGCAGCGCCGCGAGCAGAATCAATTGCTTCATACCAACACCTCGATTCAAGCGAGCATTTTCGATCCGAGCCAGGTCTAAAGCTTGGGCTGGACCCATCCGACCGAGGGAATTCATCATGCATGAAATGGTCGAAATTTTCTGCCGACAGAACCCTCCATTTCAGAAAACGTCACATATACGTATCAACGCTAATAGCGGCGGGCCGAGTACCTTACCTAACATGCTTGATACGCGGTCGGAATATCAGCGGATTACAGAGCGAAGAATCGAAAAAATGGTCGACGAAATTAATCGAGTGCTCATTGCAATTCAGCCAGGCGGCCCGCCATCGAAAAGCGTGCTTGATCACGTATCCTGGCTCGCCACCCACCTGAACGGGGAGATTCGAATAGTTAGCTGTCTATACGACACCGTAATCGCGGCCGGTCTGGTCAACGAAGATCGCAACTCCTTTGCGGCTCAAGCGGGGATGATCAACACTCAAGAAGGCACCCTGGACGAAATCGTCAAGTCGATAGCGACGCCCGAATGTTCGATTGACTCAGCAGTTCGATGGGGAATCCCCTATCGGGACGTCATCCGGGAAGAGGCACGAAAGTGGGCGGCAGATCTCATAGTCGTCGGCTCTCCCCAAGCGCGTATTCGCGCCAATCTAGGTATTGCAGGTTTTGGAATTCGCCTCGCCAGCCAATCCCCTTGCCCCGTGCTCATCGCGAAAATCTCGAGTTTCACAGGCTATCGGTCAGTAATCGCGGCCATCGATCCATTGCATCGGCATAACGAGCTCACGGGAACTGACGATCGTGTCTTAAACGCTGCAACGCAAATAGCCGGAATCCAAGATTCGTCACTATCCGTTTTACATGTTTACCCGAACCCCGAATCCTTCGAACTGGCTTCGTCAGTAGAGGTTCGCCCGGGTGTCTATTACGGCGCAGAGAATATCGAAGCTGCCCATCGAAGCGCCGTTACCGAAGTTGCTGACCGATACGATATTGACAGCGAACGGATTCATCTCGTCGCCGGCGATCCTGTCGAAGAAATCGTCGATCAGACTCGCAAGCTTCGCGCGGATTTGATCGTTCTAAGCACGATCAAGCGTGGCTTCATCGAAGAGACGGTCTACGGCAGTACGGCCACGCGAGTCGCTGCAGAATCGGAATGCGATGTGCTACTGGTGGGACCGGCGAATTAAGCTACCGTTGCCCTGATAGAACAAAAAGCCGATAGCTCTCACCCGCCGTCTCCATGCGCCTCGAAGTCCGGGTGCTTGATCAGCAACAGATCGCTCGGAATACGATCGAGAATGCGCTCAGCGGTGCTTCCGACGACGGCTCGCTTGAGCATCCCCCGTGAGACCGAGCCCATTACTACGATATCGGCACGCCGCTGAATAGCCGCGCCTACCAACTGGTCATGCGGAGGACCTTCATGCAGGTGCACCTGATCTGCGGCGATCGAGTATTGCGCGAGCAACGCTTCCATTGCTTCGCGATGTCGCTTTCTTTCTTCGTCGACCCGTTTTTCGACGTCGATCTGCAGAGGTGGCGACCAGCGAGTTGCTGCCGAAACAGTTGGCATCGGGTCGAATGAATGAAATACGTGCAGATCTCCGTCGACAGCCGCGGCGAACTCCCGCGCGGCCAGAATTATTGCGTGATCGAGATCCGCCGGCTTATCGTGGCTGTGAACGGGATCTACCGCCGCGAGAATGGTCGCCATCGTCTCGGTTGTTCGTGGTTTCGTCAACCAGAGAGGCTGCGGGCAGCGACGCATGAGAGACCAATCGACATTCGAGAATATCGATTGACGAGACGCAGAGTGAAAATGCGTGTCTTTTACAACCAATACGGAACCGCTCTCGGCAACTTTACGAAGTATCGCTTCATCGAGCGGATGCTCCCAACGAGCATCGATATCAACGGCCAATCCATTCTCACGATAGACCGCCGCTAGTTTCTCCAGCAAGGCGACATGGTCTTGCAGCAGCTCCTTCTTTTTTTCTTCCAGTCCCGTCGGATCGAAGACACGCACTTCCGAGAAGTACGGATCATATCCGCAACTAAATAGCTCGAGTGAGCAACCGAGACTCTGCGCCAGCTGCGCACTCCGAGTTAAAGAAGGAGGATGATCCGAAGCAGATTCCACTGACTCCGGATCCACGATTACAAGAATTCTCTCAACAAACGCCACTCACCGAAGCTCCGTTGATATCCAGTAGACGACTAATGAACGGTAGGTTTCTGCCGGATCGATGATATCAGATGAATTCCTTAAGCGGCTTCGGCAATTACATATGACAGGAAGCCCGGTGGCCACTCAGGGGAACGTTGCTCCGGAGTCCTATACGCATCGACGAATCGATATTCTGACGCGTCGGGGAGTGGCAACTTCTCTCGAACAGCGGTGTTACTATCGGCAACGGCCGATAATTCCAAGAATGGAGGACCTTTATCGTGTACCTGAATAATAATTTCCTGCTGAGAGGCGTTGCTGTTTGTTTTCTGGTTTTCGCAGGCTCGGCGCAAGCACAGCCGCCAACCGGGCCGATGTCCTTTTTCATCACCAGTCAGGGTTCGGGCGACGGCGCCAACCTGGGCGGTCTCGAAGGAGCGGATGCCATCTGCCAGAATCTCGCCGAGGATGCCGACCTCGGCAATCTGACCTGGCGCGCATACCTCAGCACGCAGGGCGAGAACGCTGTAAACGCCCGAGACCGAATCGGCCCCGGGCCATGGTTTAACGCGGTCGGCTACCGGATTGCTGCGGACGTCGATTCGCTCCACTCGCTCCAACACCGCATGAGCGCCAGCACCGGACTGGACGAACTTGGTCGAATCATTCCCGGCACGGGCTCATTTCCGAATCGGCACGACATATTGACGGGCTCGACAGAGGACGGCATGGCCTATCCATCCGGAGAAGACATGACCTGCAACAATTGGACGAGCAACAACGAAGGCAAAGCTCGGGTGGGCCATCACGATTTCGCGGCCTGGGGTTCGGCGCACGATTCGAGGGGTTGCAGTCCTGATGCGCTTCACGCTTCCGGAGGCGACGGCCTGCTCTACTGCTTTGCGGTAAGCCAATAACGCCTGAGGTCGGCAGGTCCGCCAGTCAAGGTCATTGCCTGACTGAACGATACCGTAGCGCGTTTGTCCGTTGCGGTTCCGTATTGCGGCCCGATCGGCGATCGGGCCGCTATTTCAATCGCTGGATCCCTCGGGTGGAAGCGACGCGAGGTAAGCGACGATGGCGAGCATGTCGTCCGCGCTCAGATCGGCGACTATCGGCGTCATGATCGGGCTTTGTCGCGTGCCCTGCTTGATGTCCCAGAGCTGCCGCATCGTGTAACTCGCTGTGCGGCCGGCGATGCTCGGAATGGGGCCGATACCTGTCTGGTCCGGGCCGTGACAAAGTCCGCATTGAATTGTTCGCCCGCCCCCGGAGCTCACGAGTTCTTCGCCTCTCGCCAGACTTCCGATCGGCGCATAGACGATAAATCCGCCGCGTGGATCGCGACTCATCTCGGTAAGCTCCGGATCATCCGGAACTTCGATGATGCGGTTCCCCAACGGCATCATCGGCTCGTCAGCCAACGGTAGCATCAAGCCGTTACTGGTCACACGAACCTGCGGCGCTTCATCCGCTTCAATCACACGCACCATTTGTCTGAACGGCATCGACGAGAAATACTCGGCGACTTCCTGCCGCTCCTGCTGACTCATTCGGGCAGCGATCATCGCCATCTCGTTGGTGTTGGCTTTGCGGATATCGGCGCTGCGCCGCGTTCCGTTCGCGAATGCTTCCAGTTGCTGAAGAATGTAGTCGGCCGGAAGCCCGGCGACATGGCCGTTCTCCATCTTTCCCTGCCCATTCGGGTAATGGCAGAGTGCGCAGGAGCGGAGACCGTCTTCCTGGCGGCCGTTGGCGACGATAGCCGGCATCGGCGGGTGATCGCCCGGATACCAGTCGGCCGGACCGTAGTCGAAGTAGGCTTCGTTGCGCGTAAAGGTCAGATCGGTGCCGGGGAGAGCTCGTTTGATCCCATCATCCGGTGTCGGTGCGCCGATATACGCGCAGTCGATCGGACGCGAATCGGCCGGGCATGGCGGCGCGGTACGGTCATTCGCCGATAATGGTGCCAGGAGACCGTAGGCCCAGTCCGGCCAGTCCTCGCCGTGTTCAACCGTTGCCTGGCCACTCGCCGTCCCTGCGACGGCAGTCAATACAATGCCGAGGCTGATTAACTCGAAATAGCGTTTCATAGGTCCTCCGTCAGCCCGACACAGCGGCCGAATCCGGGCTCGCCTCCTGAAACCGTGGAAGATACCGGCATCGGCTGCTGCCCTGCGAAAAGCGGTAACAATTGGTCGCCAGAGTGTACCTCGACGTGCCCGCGATCTTCCTTACCGTAGTGCATACCGTTGGCGCCGCAACGTTCATCCATCACACCGGGCGTTGTGCTCATGGAGCGAAATCTGCGAGAAAGTTTGTCGATCCGGTGTATTTCGATACGGAAACTGGCGCGAGAGCGAACTGACCCGCGACGTCACGGAGCGTTTCGAGCCTTAACGCGACGCCTGGTAGCACCAGTGCCAGGGCTCGTAAGTGAAGCCCCAGCGATTGTCTCTCGGATAAGACATCGTGAAGCCGAAATCCTGTGCGTGTTGCTCGAGCCAGACATAGGCGTCCGTCTGCTCGAAGCGCTCGCTGAGCGGCTCGCATCCCGGGGTACCGATATCCACGGCTCGCCCCGTGTGGTGTTCGCTACAACCCGGTGGCGCCATGATCTGTAGTATCTCGTCGATTGCCTCACCGCGAGCGACTTTTTCCGAGATCAATTCCAGTTGCCTGTCGAAGCTGCGAAATCCGGAAATGACGAGCAACGTCACCTCGTCGCTTTCCGCCGCGGCTCTCGCCGCTTTCCAGGCTTCGGCGGCATCCGGAACCAGCAGGTGCTCGCGGCCACTCGCGCTGACGTGAGCGATCTCGAGGTCCGTAGCGTCTTCGAATAGTGGAAGCCCGCGTTGTTCGATCAGATCCGGCCGGGCGCCGAGCTTACCCAGCGATTGCCGAGCCGTTTCGTCGATAGTGATCATAGCTGAACCGGCGTCCAGCCGATTTCCCTTCGCTTCGACCGTTGATCCGCCGATTCGCCGTCATAGTTCTTGCCGGCGACAGCCGCGAGTCCATCCGGTAACGGGCGCATCGCATTGATATTCACGATCCCTCGGAGTCCTTTTGCGGTTTCCATCTGCGCCCCGATATAACTCCCGCAGCGCCCGCAGAGCAGATACTCCGTGACGCGTAATCCAAACCGGTAGCGCCGGAGTGAGCCCGCCTCGCGCTCCGAGAAGCGCAGCGCCCCGTCCGGATCCGACGTCGTGACGGCAGCGTGCCCGCGACAGAATGAGCATTGGCAGGCTCTAATCGACCAGCTATCGACGGGGATCGCAGTCGTATACACGTACGAGATCGCCCCACAGTGACATGCGCCTTCGAAATTCATAATAATCGGTAATCATAACTGCTAGGGGTGGATCACAGTGAGCGACGACCAGAGACAAGAAGAAGACGAAATCCGGATCTCGCGGCGACGAACGCTACAGGGTGCCGGAACGCTGCTCGCTGCCGCCGCCCTTCCGACGTCAGTCAGCGCTCAGCAACAGGCTTCGCCAAATGCAGCCCGCGAACCGGATTTAACCGGTCGGCTCGCACGTTACATGGTAGCCGCGCGGGATCTCGAGGTTGCGGACAGCGTGGTCCTCGCAGCGAAGCATCGTATTCTGGATACGTTTGCTGCGATCGTCTCCGGCGCGAAACTGCTGCCCGGTGAAGTCGCGATCAACTACGTTCGCGATCAGGGCGGCGTCCCGGAGGCGTCAGTTGCGACCACCGACATCATGACGTCGGCCGTCAACGCGGCACTTGCCAACGCGATGTTCGGTCACGCCGACGAAACGGATGATTTTCACCCGTTTACAAAGGCGCACCCGGGTTGCTCGGTGGTTCCCGCAGCGCTCGCGATGGGTGAACGTCAGGGAAGCTCCGGTGTGGAGTTCCTTCGCTCCGTCATTCTGGGCTATGACCTCTGCTGCCGTATTCTGATGGCGCTGGGGCCCGCCTACACGCGCTCGAGAGGACGCGCCGCAGAGGGATACAGCTCGACGTTCGGCGCGACGGCGGCGGCCGCGTCTCTGGCCAGGTTCGACGAAACCGGCATGCGCTACGCGATTTCTTACGGTGCCCAGCAGATTTCAGGCCTTTGGAGTTGGGTACGAGACGTCGAACATATCGAAAAAGCCTTTGACTTCAGCGGTATGGGCGCACGCAACGGCGTCGCGACAGCGACGATGATCCAGGCAGGGTTCACGGGAGTCACCGATGCGCTCGAAGGGGAGCGCAACGTCATCGACGCGCTCTCCACGGAGCCCGCTCCCGAAGAAATGGTTGCCGACCTGGGCAGCCGGTTCTACGTCGAGGAAACTGCGATCAAGACGTTCCCCGTCGGCTATCCGATCCAGTCTCCCCTGGCCGCGTTCTTCACCCTGCGCGAGCAGCACGGGCTAACCGTCGACAACGTCGAACACATACTGCTGAGGCTTCCCGAGGACGGCGCTCGAATCGTCGACAACCGTGCCATGCCCGACGTCAATGTTCAGCACATCATGGCAGTTGCGCTCGTGGACGGGTTCATCGACTTCGAGAACAGCCATTCCTTTGAGCGCATGACCGATCCGCAGATCGTCGCGGCGCGAGAGCGAATCGAACTCGTTGCCGATCCGGCACTGGCGGTCGTCGAGGCGCCACGCAGCGGATTCGTCGAAGTAACGACGACCGACGGCAGAACCGTGAACCTGTTCGTCAGTCACGCCCCGGGAACGCCCGAGAACCCGCTCGATACCGAAGGTGTAGCGTCTAAGACCCGCGTACTCGTGACGCCGATCCTCGGCGGCGCCAGGACCGAGGGCCTTATCGGCGCTGTCGACGCGCTCGAGGACATCGACGATATCCGAGCGCTGCGGGAGTTTCTGACCGTCTAAGGGCTGGCCGCCGTCGCAGATTCCCGATCCGGCGCCCTACTCGGCTCCAACCTGCGGTACCGGCAACGACGACAGGTAAGCCGCCATGTTGATCATGTCCTCGACCGTCAGATTGGCGACGGTCGGCTGCATCAGTGCCGCCATCTCGCCACTACGGGAACCTTCCCTAAAATCGTAGAGCTGGCGCATGAAGTAGCTCGGTGAACGACCCACGATCCCGGGGATGAAGCCCAGTCCGTTCAGGTCCGGCCCGTGACAGATTGCACACTGGACGGTTGTCCCGCCGCCGCCGGTTTCCACGAGTTCGCGTCCTTTCTCCACGGAGCCGATCGGCACGTAGGCGATAAACCCGGTGCGCGGGTCGCGCATCCTCTCGACTCGATGCCAGTCCTCGCCGTCCGGTGTCTCCACGATGCGCAGCCCGAGCGGTTCCATGCCCGCCTCTTCGCCCTCCAGCGGCACGTACATGCCGAGGATGAAGCGCATCTTCGGCACCTCGTCGGTCTCGACAACGCGGATCCACGGCGTCCACGGCATCGACGCGTAGTACTCGGCAGCCTCAGCGATCTCCTCATCGGTCATTCCCTGAGCGATGCCGATCATCGTGTTGGTGTTGAATTTGCGTGGCTGAGCGCTTGCGCGCCGGCCTTCACGGAAGTCGTTCATGGTCCGGATGAAGTAATCAACCGGAAGTCCCGCGACGCCCGCGTTCTCCGGTCGGCCTTTGCCGTTCGGATAATGACAGAGGGAGCAGGCCCAGACGCGCGGAAAACGGCCGTTCGCGACGATGTCCGGCATCTCGGGATGATCGCCCGGGTACCAGTCGGCCGGCCCCCAGACATCGCGGATCTCGTCGAGCGTGAAGCTGCGTTCCGCGCCCGGAAGCTCGTAAACCGTAGCACCTGGAACCGGCGGCGGCGACACGCCATATGCCCAGGTCGGCTCATCGTCGACCCCTTGCGCGACACTCGCGGCGGCGAACGACATCGCCATCAGCATGACCACTGCACCGCAACTGCCCGCATGACTCGATGGCCTGCGCTCCCCGCTTGCCGACATCGCACTCTCCTCGTTACCGTTTGAATCCTGAAATCGCATTATCCCGCTCGCCCGAAACCACCACGACGGCAATCGATATTATACGTTAACTAAATACCTTAACTTATTGATTATATTAATTAATCGTTTCCTCGTTCGCCCGCAGCAGCGGCGCCACGCCCGCGCCGTCCCGGCCGGACAACGATGCTCGCTCGCACCAGCGATGCCTATACTACCGCGATGGAGACGCCCCGCCCTCGCGCGATCGTTCTAATCTATCTGCTGCTGCTCGCAATGGCGATCCCGTGGTACTGGCCTGCCAGCGATACGCGGCATCTCTTCGGCCTGCCCCTCTGGGCGTGGGTTTCGCTTTCGGCCGTTATGGCCACGTCCGCTTTCACGGCCTGGATTTTCTCGCGAACGCCGCCCGAAGGTCGTTCGCATGAATGATCTGCTGCCTTTCGGCCCGGGCGCCTGGATCTTCATCGCGTCTTACCTCGGCTCGCTGCTGATCCTCGGCTGGTTCGGCTACCGGGCGCGGCGGGAGAACACGCTCCAGGATTTTTATCTGGCCGGGCGCGGTTTCGGTGTCATCGTGCTGTTGCTCACGTTGTACGCGACGCAGTACAGCGGCAACAGCGTGTTTGGCGTTGCGGGTGCAACCTATCGCGTCGGTTACTCGTGGCTGATCGCCGTTCACTACATGCTCGCCATTATCGTCTTCTACCTGACTTTCGCGCCCAAACTCCATTCTCTCGCTCACGCGCGCTCTTTCGTCACTCCGGCGGATTTTCTGCGCGACCGATACGGCTCCGAGGCGATCTGTCTCGTCGCTTCTGTCGTCATGATCGTCGCTTTGAGTAACTACCTTCTGGCGCAACTCATGACGATGGGACGAGCCATGCAGGGTCTGGCCGGCGCTTACGGTGACATCGCATACGACTACGGTGTCATCGGACTTACGCTCATCATGGTGATCTACGGCACGCTCGGCGGGATCCGCGCGATCGCCTGGACAGACGTCATCCAGGGCGGCGTCCTCATGGCCGGATTCTTCGTTCTGATCATCCTGCTCCGCGCCGAGTTCGGCCCGCTGTCGCAGGCCACCGACACGATTCTCGCCTCCCCGGATCCCCTGAAAATCGCGAGGCCGGACAACGCGATGCTGCGCGAGTGGCTGAGCTACATTCTGGTGATCGGGATGGGCGCCGCGCTATATCCGCAGGCGATTCAGCGAATCTACGCAGCGCGATCCCGGCGGGCGCTCTCGCGGAGCCTCGCGGTCATGGCCTTCTTGCCCTTCGCAACGGCATTCATCGCGGTAATCGCCGGAATCTACGCACTGGCTTACGTGCCGGGACTCGAGGGCGCCGCGACCGATCAGGTTCTGTCTCGCCTGCTGCGCAGCATCCAGGAAGGCTCGTTGTTCGGCTACGCCTTCGTCGTCGTCATCTTCAGCGCGATCCTTGCCGCGCTCATGTCCACAGCCGATTCGGCGATGCTGTCGATCTCTTCGATGTTCACCAAAGACATTTACGGTTCTCACATCCGAAAAAAGGCGGCAGAAGCGGTGCTGACGAGAATCGGGAAGCGCTGCTCATGGCTCGTCGTTTGCGGGTTGGCAACGCTCGCCATCGCTCTGAAAGACCAGGCGTCCCTGATTACGCTCATCGATCGAAAATTCGATCTGCTGATTCAGTTGGTACCTGCTTTCATGGTCGGCATCCACTGGACCGGGCTCCGGGCCGGGCCGGTGTTAGCCGGCATTCTCACAGGCCTCGTGACCTCGCTCGCGCTGGCTTTCGGGCCGTTCGAGTTCGTCGTGGCTGGTAAGATCTGGGGCTTTCACCCCGGAATTTATGGTCTCTGCGCTAACGCAACCATCGCAATCGGCGGCTCCCTGTGGCCGATTGGCCAGAATTTCTTCGACCTGACCGATCTGGGACGACGGTAGACGACGCCCTGGTTCCGGGAACTGCCGATTGCGCCCGACGTTATGTCAATTCCCGATGGACACCGATCCGGCGCCCGCGTATACGTCAACAGATGATCGATCGCAGAAAAAGCCCTCGCGAGTTCTTTGCCGCCGGCTGGGACCCGTACGTCCTGTCACTGCTCTCGAAATCCGACGGCCGCACGTCCGTTGATAACCGCGGGGCGAAGAAGCGCAAGCTCGGCCCAACGCGCTGGCGAACGATGCTGCTCAGAAAATCCCCGGCAAAGTAACCACCCTGCGGGATCGCTTGTCTCGTTGAACGCGGGTCTCGGCCGAGATTCGAATCGGCGGTAATAATCTTTCGGAGCCTCGGGTCCTATTCAGTGCCCATCGCTTTGGCCTTGGGCGTTGAGTACCGAATCACCAGGACCTAAGGAGTCAACCGATGACCAAGAACCAAGCTTTAGTCAGTGCCGCCGTCAGTAGTCTGA
>JAHEKF010000115.1 GCA_024638465.1 Rhodospirillaceae bacterium
GCCATGAAGTGGCCCGCCGCCGTGAGCTGCTGCCACGCATAGATCTGGCCGACGAGAAAGCCGATCGTGAACACGCCCGCGGCCGTCAGATTGATGCGGATACCGGAAAGCCGACCATGGCCGGCGGCGTTGCGAGCGAGCTGCAGCGCCACGCTACCGATCACGAGCAACGCCGTGTTGAACCACAGCAATCCCGAGTCGACGATAGGCCGCCAGTCGGGGAACCCGGCGCGCTCGTTGTAGATGATGATGAACAGCATGAACAGGCTCGTCACGACACTGAGAAACACCCACAGACCGACGCGTTTAGGCGCCAGCGTCGGAAGGATGTCCTCGGAAATGACGCCCTTGTCGAGCCACGACTTCGCTCTGAGCTTTCTGACGAGCAGAAACCAGATCAGGACCGCGCCGATGAGCGCGGTGAAGAGCAGGTTGACGTTCACCTAGTGCTCGACTCCGTGATCGCGACCCACGGTGACGCCCTCGTGCGGCGGTTCCGTCTGCGGGACGAAGTCCCGCTCCTCGCCCGGAACGCTGTAGTCGTAGGCCCAGCGGTAAACCACTGGCAAATTATCGCGCCAGTTCGCATGAATCGGCGGTGTGTCGGGTGTTTGCCACTCGAGTGTCGTCGCACCCCAAGGATTCGGTCCCGCCTTCTCACCGTTGCGCAGACTCCAGATCACGTTGATGAAGAATAAGAGCTGCGATGCGGCAACGAAAATCGCCGCGACGGTGATTCCCGAGTTCAGGGTCTGGACGGAATCGGGGATGAAGTCCGAGCCGTAGGCCCAGTAACGTCGAGGAACGCCGAGAATGCCGATGTAATGCATCGGCAGATACACCGAATACGTGCCTATCAACGTGCACCAGAAGTGCCACTTGCCGAGCGTGTCGTTGAACATTCGCCCGGTGATCTTCGGATACCAATGGTAGATGGCCGCGAACAGCACGAGGACGGGCGAGACGCCCATGACCATATGGAAGTGGCCGATCACGAAATAGGTGTCGGAGAGCGGCAGATCGACGGTCACGTTACCGAGGAACAGGCCCGTGAGCCCGCCGTGCGTGAACGTGAAGATGAAGCCGATGGCGAACAGCATCGGCACGGTCAGTTGAATATCGCCGCGCCAGAGCGTCAGTACCCAGTTATAGACCTTCAGCGCAGTCGGCACCGCAATGATCAGCGTCGTCGTTGCGAAGAAGAAGCCGAAGTACGGGTTCATGCCGCTGACGTACATATGGTGGGCCCAGACGATGAAGCTCAAGCCGCCGATCGCAACGATGGCCCAGACCATCATGCGGTAGCCGAAGATGTTCTTACGCGCGTGCGTCGAGAGAACGTCGGAGACCATGCCGAAGGCCGGCAATGCCACGATGTAGACCTCGGGATGACCGAAGAACCAGAACAGGTGCTGGAACAGAACCGGGCTGCCGCCGTTGTGCTCCCCCTGCCCGCCCATCGTCAGCATCTCGGGCATGAAAAAGCTCGTGCCGATGACGTTGTCCAGCAACATCATGATCGCCGCGACCAGTAGCGCCGGAAACGCGAGTAGGCCGAGAATCGTTGCGACGAAGATGCCCCAGACCGACAGCGGCATTCGCATCAGCGTCATGCCGCGACAGCGGGCTTGCAGCACGGTCGTGACATAGTTCAAGCCGCCCATCGTGAACGCGACGATGAACACGGCGAGCGATAGGAGCATGAGAAGAATGCCGCCACCGACACCCGGCGTGCCGTCCGAGATCGCTTGTGGCGGATACAGTGTCCAGCCGGCGCCTGTGGGACCGCCCGGGATGAAAAAGCTCGCCATCAGAATCAGAACGGATACGAGGTATACCCAGTAGCTCAGCATGTTCAGGAACGGAAACACCATGTCCCTGGCGCCGAGCTGCAACGGAATGAGGTAGTTGCCGAAACCGCCGAGGAATAGCGCCGTCAACAGATAGATGACCATGATCATGCCGTGCATCGTGACGTACTGGTAGTACTTGTCCGGCGTTACCAGATCGAAGGACTCGGGAAAGCCGAGCTGCAGCCGGAACATGCTCGACAGGATCATCGCGACGACGCCAACCGAGATCGCGGTGATGCTGTACTGGATGGCGATGACCTTATGGTCCTGACAGAAAACCCATCTCGTAATCCACGACTGCGGGTGATGCAAGTGTTGTTCGTGGTCGCGGTCGGCAAGTGCAACGTATGCCATTAGTCAAACTCCCGGCTGATGTCTCTCAGTCCTGTAAAAATCATTCCGTTCCGTCGGTGTCGCCGTATTAAAGCGTGTTGATGTAAGCAACGACGTCATCGATCGCCTGGTCATCGGGCAGTACCTCTGCCAACAGGCTCATCTGCGCGCCGTAGATATCGTCGTCGTGCGAGCCGCGCACACCCGACTTGAAGTTCTGAAGTTGCGTGACGAGATACCAGTCAGAACGACCGGCGAGACGCGGCGCTCGCGTCGTCCAGATCCCTTCTCCGTCGGCGCCATGGCACGCGGCACAGGTCGAGTACAGGCGCTCGCCGCGGGCGACGTCGCCTGTGACCGTCGTCTCGACGGGCTGGTCCTCCAGGGTCTCGATATAGGCGGCGATGTTGCGCATCGCATTGCGATCGGGAACGGTCGCCATGAGCGGCGCCATCGTCGCGCCGAACGTGTCGCCTTCGGCCGTACCGCGGACACCGTTCTTGAAATAGACGAGCTGTTGCTCGATATACCACGCGCCGAGATCCGTGAGCTTCGGCGCGTTCAGGACCGGCTGACCTTGGCCCTGCGGACCGTGGCAAGCCGCGCAGATAGCATAACCTGCTTGACCGGCCGCAAGATTCGGCTCACCACGAGCCATGAGATCGCCCCAGGTCGGCTGCGAGTCCAGCCATGCCTCGAAGTCGGGCCGCTCGTCGACGACAACCAAACCGCGCATCGCGAAATGACCGATGCCGCAGAGCTCCTCGCAGAGGATCTCGTACTCACCCGGAACGGTCGGCGTGAACCATTGGTACGTGACCATGCCGGGTACGAGGTCCATCTTCACGCGAAATTGCGGAACGGCGAAATCGTGCAGCACATCCATGGAGCGCAGCCAGGCTTGCATGGGTTGGTCGACCGGCAGATGCACCGTTTGGTCGAAGACGAGGACGTCATCACGACCGGCCGGGTCCTCGGGATCCATGCCCATCGGATTGTCGACGCTCGTATGGCGAACGTCGACGTTGCCGAATTCGCCGTCCTCACCCGGGAAGCGAAAGCTCCAATTCCACTGCTGGCCGATGGCCTCGAACTCGGCGGCGTCGTCGGGAACCGTCACGAACTGGCCCCAGACGACTAGGCCGGGCGCGAGCATGGCCGCGACCCCGATCGTCGTAATTACCGTAAGCCAGGTTTCGAGTTTCTTGTTTTCCGGATCGTACGCGGCCTTGTGGCCCTCGCGGTGACGGAAGTTGACGAGGCAGTAGACGAGAAAAAGATTAACCGCGACAAACACGACGCCCGTTACGACGAACGTGATGTCAACGGTCGTATCGATCATGTCCCAGTTCGAAGCGATGTCGGTGAAGTACCAGCCGTAAAGTGGGCTGATGAAATGGAAGATCAGCGTGGCGATCACCAATAACAGGATTACAACGGCTATGGCCATAGCTTATAGGTCCTTAATTTCTTTACGGTCATATCGAACCAGGGTCTCAGTCGCCCTCTACGTTATTCGATAATAAACTGGCCCTTCATGAGCGCGTAGTGCCCCGGGAAGGAACAGAAAAACATATAGTCGCCGCCCGCAGTCAATGCGGAGACGTCGAATGTGACGGACGATTCCTCGCCGCCGCCGATCATGTTCGTGGCCGCGATCACGCGCGGATCACCCTCCGGGAGATAGCCCGGCGCGCCGGCGTTGCGGCCGGCCTCGACCACACCTTCGGCGTCCGCCGTCGCCGTCAACACCCAGTTGTGACCCATGGCGTTGACAGGCAACTGCCCGGTATGACGCAGCGTGATCGTGACTTCACCGCAGTCCGCGCTGACGCGAATCTCGGAAAGGCTGTATTGGAGGAGATCGTTCCCCTCGATCGTTTGGTCGCATGCTTGGCCATATGCGCTGCCGGACAGGGACCACCCTGCCAACGCGACGATGGCAAAAATCGTTCTCATTTAATATTGTCTCCCACTCCAGAGACCCGGAGCCTTGCGGAGCAGAATGTTAGCAGAATCGGGGTCGGCAAGTCATGGCCCGCGCGTCGCGGAATACCCCTAGATGCCAGCCGTTGCGGTCCCATGATCACAGCCCCGAGGTCCTCATATAGGCCCGCTCCGAGATCTGCTGCCAGGCCCGGGACTGACCGAGAAACTCCCGGTAGGACTCCCATACTTTAAACGCCAAGGTATCGCGCGCCACGAGGTCGCCGACCACCTCGCGGGTCAATGTCCGCAGGCCTTCGAGCACGTCCTCGGGAAATGCGCGAATCTCGACCGAGGCGTCGGCTCTGATCTGGCGCAGCGCGCTCGCGTTGCGGGCATTGTACTCCGCGGTCATGTCCAGATTCGCCGCTTGGCAAGCGACGCGCACGGCAGCTCGCAGATCCGCCGGCAGGCGCTCGTAGGCGTCCTTGTTGACGATGCACTCCATGGCCGGTCCGGGTTCGTGCCACCCGGGGTAGTAGTAGAAACGGGCGACCTGGTGGAGGCCGAATGCGAGATCGTTGTACGGCCCTACCCATTCCGTCGCATCGATGCTGCCGGTCTG
>JAHEKF010000116.1 GCA_024638465.1 Rhodospirillaceae bacterium
ATCGGAGCGCAGATCGCTACGGTGATCAGGGGCCCGACAATTTTTACGTGCGGGCGACGGCCGCCAATGTTGCATCATTCCCGTATCTGCAGGACCAGTACGACAGGGGAACGGGTATGGTCATCGACAATCCCGATCCTACGGCCGGTGCTTTTAATCGTCTTATCAACTATTCCACTGCACCGGGATTTTCGTATCAGGACCGGGAAGACGACTTCGAGACGAGCTGGGATCAGATACGATTGAATGTTGATCATTCTTTTGAAAATGTGGACTTCTCCTCGATAACTTCTTACGACGAGACTTATGCCACTGAGCGCAACGGTGGCGAACTGACCGGATTTTCGCCGATGCGAGAAGGCGACTGGAGATTCTGGCAGCAGGAGTTTCGGTTAACGTCTACCAGCGACGGACCGGTTCAATGGTTAACTGGCATTTACCTTACCGGCTCGGATTCAGAGGAAGATACCTGGGTTGCGAATGTCGGGGCCGCTGGCGGAATGGGCGTGGGACCGGGCATTGACATCGACAGCACCTACGAAGCCTGGTCGGTTTATGGTCAGGCAGATTGGCAGGTGAATGACGCATGGACACTAAGTGCAGGTCTGAGACATACGGATGACAAGCTTTCTGCCGAAAACGGAAACTGGAGACGGACGGTTTGCGGATTCGCCCCATCCGACACCGGCCAATCGGCCTGGACAAGAGATTTTCGCGCAGCCGGCTGCCCAGGCTTGACTCCCGGGCGTGTAACGGGAAATACCGACTCACCCGTTCAGGAGCTTTCCGAGCTGGGCTGGAAGCTCGGTGCAAGCTACTTGCTTGGGGATACCTCCATGTTGTTCGCCAGCGCCTCTCATGGATTCAAAGGCGGAGCCTACGATAATCGCGCGCTTTCGACCGGAGACGACCCGATTGCTCCTGAGTTCCTTACCGCTGTCGAATTCGGCTTCAAGAGTGAATTTCTTGACAATACGCTACAGCTGAATGCGGCTGCCTACTTTTACGATTGGGAAGATCTGCAGTTGTTCGAGAGTTATGGCGGGATACCCGCTCTCGTCAACGTGCCGGGTATCGACATTTCAGGTATTGAAGTTGAGTTCAAATGGGCCCCGAATGAAAGATGGTATTTTCAGGGAGGCTTGGGCACGGCGGATACTGAGGTGGTCGATGTGACCGGGTTGAATCCGGCTTCTGCAGCCGAGGTTGGCAAAGAAGTAACCAATTCTCCTGACCTTACCTACAACGTGCTCGGAACGTATACCTTGCCTCTGAGTAGCGGTGAGCTTTCGCTAATGTTGAATTATCGATACGAATCGGAGTATTTCTTTTCGTTCGTTCAGAACGCAGGAGGATACGATGAATCTGAAGCTCACGGCTATCTGAATGCTCGCGCTGGATATACCTTTGGCGGAGATCAGCAGTATCAAGTCTCAGTTTGGGGAAACAACCTCACCGAAGAGTTCGCCTGCGGTGGAGTCGGTTACGGTGCAGGTGCAGGAGGAAATTTGAATTTCGGCTGTAATATTAAAGAGTACGGCGAAGCGCAATACGGCCTGACGTTCGAGGCAAGGTTCGGTGCGAATTAGTCTACTCGTGACATGATCAGTAGCTGCTGATCAACCTATCTAACGCCCCGGTTTTGCCGGGGCGTTTTTTCTTGCGCGAAAGCTGCTGTCGTAAAGACTGCGGAATTGAATACCCGGGTCATTATCGCCAGGGGCCACAAGCAGTCGCAGCGTATCTGTAAGAATGCGACGCGGAGCATGAAACTCCCATAGAATGCACAGTCTGGAAACAGTTAAATCTCATGCACTGATGGAAGCGCTTTGAAAAGAACGGTCTGTCTTGTACTTTGGCTTATTGCCTGTACGGCAGCATCCACGCAAGAGCGGCCAAACATCCTGCTGATCGTGGCCGACGATCTCGGGTACGCTGACCTTGGTGTGTTCGGAAGCGATATCCGAACTCCCAACATCGATTCTCTGGCGGAGCAAGGCGGCGCTTTTACCCGGTTTCATACAGCACCCGTGTGCTCGGCGACACGCGCAATGCTGTTGAGCGGCAACAACAATCATGTAGCCGGCGTCGGAAGCCAGTATGCCAGCGATGTCTTGAGATCCCACGTACCTGGCTATGAGGGCTATCTGTCTGATCGAGTTGAGCCACTGCCGAGGTTGCTCCGGGACGCTGGATATCACACGTACGCGGCGGGGAAGTGGCACCTGGGAGCTACGCCAGAGCTAAGCCCGAAGGCTGCAGGTTTCGAACGATCATTCATGCTGCTGGACGGGAGCAGTAGTCATTTCGGAGCGCGCTCGTCAAACGCTCGGGGTTCACAGTATCGCGAGGACGAAGATCTCGTTGAGTATCCCGATGGTCGCTACAGTACCGATCTCTACACCGATCGTCTCATCGAGTTTATTGAGTCCGGCCTTGATGATGGGCAGCCGTTCTTCGCGTACGCCGCATACACATCTCCACACTGGCCGTTACAGGTTCCTGATGACGAACGGGATGCCTATCGCGGGGCCTATGACGCTGGCTACGATTCGTTGCGCGTTCGGCAATTCGAATCGCTCAAAACGAGAGGAATTATCCCGCAGACTGCCACGTTGCCACCGCGCAATGAATCTGTAAAACCCTGGGTCGAGCTGAGTTCTGATCAGCAGCGAATCGAAGCTCGGAAAATGGAACTCTACGCTGCGATGGTGACGAATCTCGACTTCCATATCGGACGGATGATCGAATCGCTGAAGACAAATGGGATTTATGACAATACGCTGATTCTGTTCATGTCCGACAATGGTCCCGATGGCACTGACTACCGAGCTCGCGACGATGCTCGAGGCCAATACCTTCGTGCGCAATACGATAATAGTCTTGAGAACATGGGTACAAAGACCTCGTGGGTTTCCTATGGAACGCCTTGGGCGGAGGCGGGATCAGCGCCTTTTAGCCGGTATAAGGCGTTTACCCGCGAAGGCGGGATCGCTGCGCCCCTTATCGCCTCGGGTCCTGGCGTGGCATTCCGAGGAGTGATCGACTCATCCTATTTAACGGTGATGGATATCGCGCCGACGTTTCTCGAACTGAGCGGCGCTACCTACCCGAACAACAGCGCTGTCTCGCCAATGCTGGGCGAGAGCATGGTGAATTTTCTCGCCGGCTCCGAACCTGAAGTACATGACGAAGACTATGTGACGGCGCTGTACCACGCCGGCCATGCAATGCTTCGACAGGGAAACTGGAAGATAGTGACTCTCGGTCCGCCGTTCGATGAATCCGAGTTTCAATTATTCGATCTCGAGGCGGATCCCGGTGAGACGACAGATCTGTCGCTTCGCTATCCGGAGCGGATGGGCGCGATGTTATCGCTCTGGCGAGAAAAGCGCCGAGAGTACGGAATAGTGTTGCCTGAGGATCTCTAGTGAAATTTCGCATCTTGGGAAAATCCGGCTGGAATTTTTGTCGGCGCAGAATGTCGACTTCTGGCGGGAAGCGGCCCTGGCATTAGGCAGTTAAACTACAAGATAGCGCGTCTGTCAGAACATAGCTGAATTGATCAGTACGCATTAACTGAACTTACCGAACTGGTTTTCCTGCGGAGGAAATATGAGGCTTGTCACGATGATGCTGGTGCCGATCGTGCTGTCGCTTCCGGCCCTTGCTCACCATTCGCCGAATGTACATTTCGATCGTAGCGATGTTGTAGAGATCGAAGGCGTTTTAGCCGAAGTCGACTGGCGAAATCCTCATATTCAGTTGACGATTCTTGCGCGTGACGACGACGGGCGTGAGGCCGAATGGCTCGTCGAGGAATCCAACCGCAACGTGCAGTTGCGTCGCGGTGTAACCGAAGATGACTACCAGGTTGGTGAGGTTATCCGAGTCGCTGGTTTCCGGGGGCTGCGCAATCGCAACGCGATCTTCGCAACGAACACGCTATTGGCTAGTGGCCGGGAGTTGCTTGGATCGACGGCTTCGGGGCCTCGCTGGACCACGGATCTCGTGATGTCGAAGGGAGACTATCAAGCGTCGCAGCTGGAAAACCTGAATCTCGGCTCGAATAGCTTGTTTCGTGTGTGGAGCGTCGCTGCCGAATCGCATCTTCCGGGGACGAGTCGAGCGGGTAGCCCGCTGTGGAAGGATAGCTACCCGTTGACGCAGCGGGCGCAGGAAACTCTGGCTAACTGGGATCCCGTAGCCGACAACCCGTACCTGAACTGCGAGCATGGTCTGCCGGCCATCATGGACGCTATCGCTCCCATGGAGTTCGTCCAGGAAGATCCCGACATTCTGCTTCGACTGGAGGAGCAGGATGTGGTGCGCAGGATACATATGGGATCTGCTCCGTCCACGGCGGTACCGAGTCCTTACGGGCATTCCGTTGGGCGCTGGGAGGGCGAGTCACTTGTTGTGACTACGACGGACATTGACTGGCCCTGGTTCGATCAGTCCGGCGTTCCGCAATCGGAAGCTCTTCGTCTCGTCGAGAAATTTTCAGTCAGTGAGGACGGACAACACCTGGATTACTCGGTAGAAGCGACCGATCCCGTCGTATTTACGGAGACCGTGCTTCTGGAGAAGCGCTGGACCTGGATACCGGGCGAGGAGATCCAGCCTTACGAGTGTAGTTACGAGCGAAATGACCTCTAGACGTCAC
>JAHEKF010000117.1 GCA_024638465.1 Rhodospirillaceae bacterium
GTGCCGCCGTGATCGATGACGTAGAGCTCGCCCATGCGGTCGTTGTTAACCACGATCTGGTCCAATGTCTGGTTGTAGTCGAGCGCGTTCTGGTGGGTGAAATCGCCCGTTATTCCGGAACCCCAGTTCAGATTGAACCTCCCTGGAGTTTCCGACAGCACGCCATAGTTCGGCCAATCCGGATTCTTGTCCTGGACCACGTGATCCAGCGACCACCACTCCCAGACGATATTGCCGTTCATGTCGACCTCGACGACTCCATCCGGCGCCGCGTCCCATTGGACCGACGGATCCGCGCCCGCCGCCACGGCCTGCTCCTGCGTCATCGGGATTCGGGACGTAAAGATGATCGTCCAGTCGTTGAGATGATTGTTCCAGATTCTCTTGAAATCGTGGTGGTAGAGATAACCTTCGCGTGGATCGCTGAAATCCCAGACGAGGTTGCCGTCCCAGTCGAGCTCGAGCAGCACACGTTCGCCCTGGTACTGATGGCCGGCCGTGCTCAGGCCGAGAACGACACTGCCTGTCTCGGTCAGTTGAGCCGTCTTCTCGATAGACCAGCCCTGGTCCTCGTACCCCGGCGGAATGGCGTACCAGCGATGAACGACGTTCCCCTCGACGTCGACGAGATAGATGTATTCGTGCGCCTCGTTCTGTGCCCAGGCGGCGAACAGCAGATAACCTGGAGAGACTTTCTCGGGATCGGAATAGACAACTTCCGTCGGCCCGTGGAAGGCCTCGTAACCGAAGCCGATACTAGCGACCAACGCCAGGCCCGGCAGAGTCAGTAAGCTCTTCGCGCTCATTTCACACCCCCTCTGGAAATGGATAGCTAGTTGCTGCTGCGTAGCCGGTGTATCTCAGCTCTCAGCGCCTCGTACTCGGCTCGTTCGTTCGCCGTCAGATCGCCTTCGAGCAAATCGTTGTACTCGTAGGGATCAGCTTCGAGATCGTAGAACTCCTCGACGCCCTCGAAGCGCAGCAGTTTGTAGCGATGGTTGCGCATCGCGTAGTCGGCGCCGTCGACGCCATCAAAGCCGCCAAAGAACTCATCCGCGTAGATCCAGTCCCGCGCTGATGGCCCGTCCGGATCGGCAAGCGACGCGATGAAACTGACGGAGTCGACGGTAACACCTTCCGGAACCGCGGCTGCCGCATCGACTCCCGCCATTTCCAGAATCGTAGCGAACAGATCGGTCGAGTTTACGAGTGCCTCGGACACACCACCGCGCTCGATGCCGGGCCCCGAAACGATGAGCGGCACGTTGACGCCGCCCTCGTAAATCGTTCCCTTGGCGCGACCGCGCCTGAACGGCGCGCTGACCACCGGGTCGTAGGTGCCGTTGTCGCCCATGAAGATCACGTAGGTGTTGTCGCGGACGTCGGGCTCGAGCGAGTCGAGGAGCCGGGCGATCTCGGTGTCCATGGCTTCGACCATCGCGTTGAAATAGGCGACCCACTGTTCCTCGGGCACCGAGCCGGGATCGTGACCCGAGTAATCCGACTGCCAGCTATCCGGAGGCGGCAGATGCAACGGCGTATGCCCGAGATTAAATGCCAGCCAGAGGAACCAGGGTTCGTCGCTCCTGTCGTCGAGCCAGGCCAGCGCGTCATCCACCTTATCGGTCGGCGTATAGCCCACCGCTCCGCTCACTTCGCCGTCGACGACCTTGTTCCACGCGAAGTAGGATTCCGGACCACCGCCCATGAGTCCGGCAAAATGATCGAATCCAACGATGTTCGGATGATCGGTCCAGCCGTTCTCCGGCATCGCGAGATGCCACTTGCCGAAAGCCGCCGTAGCGTAGTCGGTTTCAGCGTGTTCCTTGAGCGCTCTGGGCAGCGTGTACTCGCTCAACAGCAGATACGGTCGCGGCAGCGTGCGGTCTTCGGCGGACGCCGCGTTGGGCGCGCCGTTCGATTCGGCGGGCGCTCCTGCCGGTTTTGCCGGCGGTTCCGGCAGCGGGCCGCCACCTACGGGTCTTCCGATTCCCGTTCGAAATCCGTAGCGGCCCGTGATCACGGTCGCTCGCGTCGGAGAACAGACGGGCTGGGCCCAGAAATTGTCGAAACGAAGGCCATCCCGCGCAAGCTCATCGAGCGCCGCGGTTCTCGGCGGGTGTTCGCCGAGACCGTAGGACGCAAGCGCTTCGACACCCATGTCATCGCCGATGATGAACAGGATGTTCGGCGCTTGTTGCGCACGCAGGTCACCGATCAGGACGAACGCAACGCCGATCGCAAAAAGCATCGGCCAGAATCTAAAATTCATGAGGGTATGTCGCCTCCAACGATTATTCTTGGCTGCCGTCGCCCTAAGCGCGCTACGAGGTCGCGCGGCGCCGCGGATCGCTTCGCCATGATAGGCCAATACAGTTCACTTCGTTAAATCGTGAATTCAATTTTTCGTACAATGACGCCGTTGCTATCGGCCAGGACAGAAAATGCATAACCGGATGCCGCTCTTCTTTCTTCTGATCGCCTTCGCGTTAACGGGATGCACGCCTGACGATTCGGCATCCGTGAGCCAGGAAGCCGATCAGCCGGACACCGCGCAGCTGGAAACCGCTGAGACCTCCGCCACGGACATCGACGCCCGTCCCGCAGATAGCCGGCCGAATATCCTCTACATCGTCGCGGACGATCTCGGTTTCACCGACCTGGGCGCTTTCGGCAGTGAGATCCCGACGCCGAATCTCGATCGGCTCGCTTACGAGGGTATCCGGCTCAACAACTTTCACGCAGCCGCTGCATGCCGCCCTTCCAGGCTCATGATGATGTCGGGCGTTAGTCATGCCGCCGCCAATCATCCGCTGCCCGATGCCGGACGCGGCGGCGTACTCGGGCGTGACTACGCCATCATTCCGGAGCTGCTTCAGGACGCCGGCTACGCGACCTATATCACGGGCAAATGGGATCTGGGCGACGTGGCCGGATACACGCCCGGCGCCAGAGGCTTTGACCGCTCGTTCGTCGAAATCGGCGGCTCGGGGAGTTTCTTCGGCAGACGCTTTATGGACCGCTTCGGCTATCACGAAGACGATGTGCGACTGAATCCCGAAGACCTGCCCGACGACTTCTACGCGACTCAGCACTACACCGACAGGATGCTCGAGTTCCTGCGTTCGACGGACGAGGGACAGCCCTGGTTCGCCTACATGCCCTACACCGCGCCGCATTGGCCGCTGCAACTGCCGGAAGACTGGCTCGATCGCCACGCCGGAAATTACGACGATGGCTACGACGCGTTACGTGAGCGTCGCTTTGCGGGCGCGCTAGCCACCGGCGTCCTGCCGGCAGGATCGGACCTCGACGGCTTCGCGCCGGTGGCGGAGCCCTGGGCCGATCTGAGTCCCGAAGAACAGCGCCGCTATTCGCGCGCGCAGGAAATTTTCGCAGGCATGGTCGAGTACCTCGACATGAGCGTCGGCCGTATCGTCGACTATCTCGAAGAGTCCGGTCAGCTCGACAACACGGTCATCGTTTTCACCGGCGACCACGGCGCATCGGCCGGAGAACACGGCGTTGACACCGGCCGTGGGCCAAGCGGAGGCGGTGGACCCACCGTGTCGGACGCCGTCGACAACCGTCTCGAGAACTTCGGCCGGCCGGGCTCGTTCATCGATCATGGTCGCGGCTTCGGCGAGGCGGCTTCAGCACCGTTCAAATATCAGAAAGGCACTATTTACGAAGGCGGGCTTCGCTCTGCTTCGTTCGTTCATTATCCCGCCGCAGTCGAGGGCGGCGTGGTGAGCGATACCTTCATGACAATGATGGACATACTACCGACCTTCCTCGACATCGCAGACACGGAACATCCCGGCGCCGGACCCTACCGCGACGGCAGGACCATCAACGACATTGTCGGCCGCTCGGCATGGCCCTATCTCACCGGGCGTGCGGAAGTTGTGCACACGCCGGCGGACTCGGCCGGCTGGAGCGGCGGAGGTGGCGGAGCCTTGATCCGCGGCAACTACAAGATCATCAATACGCCCGCTCCGGGCGGAATGGGAACGACGCCGTGGCGTCTCTACGACCTCTCGGTCGACCCGGGCGAGCGACATGACATCGCTGCGGAACTCCCGGAGCTGCTCGACGAGCTCGTCGCCGAGTGGGAGACTAACTGGCGGTAGCGCGATCCGGTCGACTGGCCGTCGGTACGGCTTGATGCCGCCTAGTCCGAGGAATCTCTGCGAAACCAGTAACGGCGGCGTTTTGGCGCAGCTCTGGCAGCGAAGTGGCTAACCCTGGGTCGCTGGTCACCACGATGGAACGCGTCGGCGACGCGCTTGAACTCCATATCCTCGACCGTCAACCTTTCGCGTCGTCGCAGATGATCGAGCCAGCTGGGATCGACGAAGTGCTCGACGTAACGACGTTCATTCTCGGTATCCTGGTACAAGCCCCATGCGACCGACCCGTTGCGCAGCCGCATGCGCCGGACGTCACGCATCGCTGCCTCGAAATCGGTTCGATCGTGCGGCTCGATCAGATACTCGACGTGCACCATAACCGGTCCTTTTCTCTCGGCCGTCGCGACACTGAGAATAGATTCGGGAACACCTTCTGCTAGCGAGCGATCGACTTGCGCATGTGCCGCCAACTTCCAGCGGGAAGCAATGACGTTCGCGACTACGCCGACTGCTACTGCCATCG
>JAHEKF010000118.1 GCA_024638465.1 Rhodospirillaceae bacterium
TCGCTCTCCGCGGCGCATACCGTGAGCCGGCTGATGTCGCCTCGAGCATACAGATTCGAGATGAAACGGCGAACGTCTCGAGCCTGCACATCGTTGACACGGGGCTGCTGACAGATGTTGACAGCGTCACGTTGTTCGGGCCCGAGATTGCCTACGTCAAAGACCGTTTCTCGCTGGTCGGCGAATACAATCGTGCGTCCGTGAAGCGCACGGGCGCCACGGATCTCGCCTTCTCGAGCTGGCAACTCGACGCAACCTGGTCGCTCACGGGAGAGTCACGCGCGGCGACCTATCGCATCGACGAAGGCGAGTTCAAGCGCCTGACGCCTGCGCGGAATTTCCGCCGCGGTGGGGGCGCGCGCGGTGCCTGGGAGCTCACGGCTCGCTATGCGTCGATAGACCTGAACGACGATGGCGTCACCGGCGGGAGTGAAGAGACCTTTACGGTCGGGGCCAACTGGTACGTCCACCCAAGTGTCCGGTTCATGTTCGCCTGGACGCGGATTCTCGCGACGGACGGCTCGACGCCTCTGCGCGCCGGTGCGGAAGGCATCAGCGTTTTCGCCTTCCGCGCCCAGTACGCGTTCTAGGCGCGGCCCCGCTGCGATCCCTCCATTGAACGCCTCACGGAGTGACGCCGGAACGCATTCGCAGGGTATCCCGTTCGGTGACGCCGTCCGTGTCTGGCTACGTGTTGCCGCACTGAGCTTCGGCGGCCCGGCAGGGCAGATCGCAGTCATGCACCGAATCCTCGTCGAAGAGAAACGCTGGATCGGGGAGCAGCGTTTCCTGCACGCGCTTAACTACTGCATGGTGTTACCGGGCCCCGAAGCGCAGCAGCTTGCAACTTATATTGGCTGGCTCCTGCACGGCACGCGTGGCGGCCTGGTCGCCGGCTCGCTGTTCGTGCTGCCTGGGTTTCTCAGCATCCTCGCCCTTAGCGTCCTGTACGCCGGCTTTCGCGACCTTACCGTCGTCGACGGACTGTTTTTCGGCGTGCAAGCTGCCGTTCTCGCGGTCGTCGTGCAAGCCCTCGTCCGTATCGGTCAGCGCGCGCTGCGCAACTCCCGCATGGTTGCGATAGCGGTAGCCGCATTCGTCGCAATCTTTTTTCTGACGTTGCCGTTTCCCCTGATCGTTGTCACCGCTGCGTGCATCGGCTTTCTCGGGAGCCGCTTTGACCGTGCTCACTTCTCGATAAGCTCAGGGCACGGATCGAAAACAAGCGCCGACGCGTTGGATGACGCCAGCGAGATTGCTCGACAACCCGTTGAGACATCGATTCGTCGTGCCGTCATCGTGTCTTCAATTTGGCTATCGCTCTGGTTCGTTCCGCTGATTGCGATCGTCTTGCTTCTGGGCGCGGACGATGTGTTTGTCGAGATCGGAATCTTCTTCAGCAAGCTCGCGGTCGTGACGTTTGGCGGCGCGTATGCGGTGCTCGCGTACATGGCGCAGGCCGCCGTCGAGCAATACGGTTGGCTATCGCCCGGCGAGATGCTCGACGGTCTCGGCATGGCTGAGTCAACGCCGGGTCCGCTAATACAGGTTGTTCAGTTCGTTGCGTTCATGGGTGCGTTTCGCGACGCCGGGGCGCTCGATCCGTACCTCGCCGGGATTTTCGCATCGGTGCTTGCGACCTGGGTCACGTTTGTGCCCTGTTTCCTCTGGATTTTTCTCGGTGCGCCCTACATCGAGCGCCTGCGCGAAAACCGAACGATTGCAGCGTCGCTGTCGGCGATCACGGCTGCCGTGGTTGGAGTCATGCTCAATTTGGCGGCATGGTTCGCGGTCCATGTACTATTCGCATCAGTTCGCGAAGAGCGTCTCTACGGCGTTCGATGGCTGATTCCGGACCTCGGAACCGTCCAGCCCGCTAGTCTCCTGATCGCCGTGGCCGCTGCCGTTGCGTTGATACGCTACAAAATGGGTGTGCTCTATGTGCTCGGAGCAGCGGCCGGAGTCGGCGTTCTAACCCAATTTAGCTTAGAGGTCGGTTGATCTGCGATCGACGACGATTTGCCTCCGGCCTGTACGAAATTCGAGGCGGCTATTCTGGAGTGTCCTGCCCGCCCGTTCGGGCTCTTCACAATAGCGCAGTTGAAACCGAGCAGAATTTGATCCGATCGGCGTACAATCGCGATCTAGAGTCCCGAGGTGGGCCGTCGTGTCGCGTTGCTCGGAATTCGGCCGCCGCATTAACTTCAGCCCGGCTGTGGCCTGCGCTGCGCTTGCGTTCAGCCTGGTCCCGGTTGACGCCTACGCTCAGAAGTCCATTTCCGTCGGAGTATTGGTACGGCCACCTGCCATCGACGGCGTTATCGATGGCGCCGAATGGTCTGGCGCTCGAATCGTCGACCAGCCGTTCGTCGAGATCCAGCCGGAGTTCGGCGTGGCGTCATCTTTTCGAACGGTGGTGTATGTCGGTCAGACCGATACGGCGCTGTATGTGGCCTTCGAGGCTTTCGATCCAAATCCTGCGCGTCTCGCCGCGGCCGTAACTCAACGCGATGGGGGGCTCGACGTCGATGACTCCGTCTCCGTCGCTTTGGATTCTTTCGGCGATGATCGTACCGCCTATTTGTTTCGAACCAACGCTCTTGCAACGCAGGAGGACAGCCGCATCGCCGACAATGGCCGCACTGTCGACGAGCAATGGGACGCGGCGTGGTCGTCGGCGGCGATGCGATATGAAGACCGCTGGACGGCGGAGTTCGAGATTCCGTTCTCCGTGCTTAGGTATTCAGGAGGGTCGGACCGCCGGTGGGGTGCAAACTTCGTGCGGACGGTACCGCGCCAGCTGGAGACATCGCTGTGGTCGGGTCCCGGGGAGATGCTATGGCGAGTGTCGAGCTTCGGTGACCTGACCGAGGTCCAGCCACCGCGCCAGGACACAGGGACTTGGGACGTGATCCCTTATGCGTTGGCGGCATTCGAGGATGGCAAATCCCCCGACTACGATGCCGGTCTAAATCTGCGCTGGCGCCCATCGACGCAGCTCGGCGTCGATCTTGCGCTCAATCCGGATTTCGCGCTGATTGAGGCCGATGTCGAACAGATCAATCTGACGCGATTTGAGCTGCGTATTCCCGAAAAGCGCCCCTTCTTTCTCGAGGGGAGCGAAATGTTTAACCAGCGTATGCAGCAGTTTTACAGTCGACGCATTGGCGACATCACCTTGGGTACCAAGGCCAGCGGTAAGTTTGGCCGAACCGATTTCTCAGCGATTGCGACTTCCGAGGACCTGGCATCGGAGAGTAGTCTAGCCGAAGGCACCGCGGATTATGCCGTCGTACGCATGCAGCACAGCCTTGCCCGCGGCTCCAATGTCGGCTTGCTCGCGGCCAATCGACGCTTCGAGGGCGAGGATGCCGGTTCGGTGGGGTTAGATACGACCCTGTTTTTCAGCGAGACGCTGGGTCTGACCGGACAGCTTTTGCGCGTGCACGGACCGACCGCGGACGGCGGCCGAGCGTGGTTCCTGCGTCCCGCCTGGGACACCTCCACGAGCCATTTTCACATCCGCTACACGGAAATCGATGCGGGTATCTTGAAAGACATCAACTCGGTGGGGTTCCTGGTAGACGACGACCGTAAGGAATTCGACACAGAGGCGTTTCATAACTTCTGGCCGAGTGAAGGCCCTGTTGAAAACGTACGTCCTAGGGTCAATTACAATCGGTTCTGGAGCCAGGACGGTGTGCTGAGAAGCTGGCAGCTCGACGTAAACGTACCGATTGTCTTTCGGAATCGATGGGAAGTTGAGCTCGAGTATGTTGATGAGTTCAAGCTGTTCGAGAAGGATTTCCGAAACGACCGCACCGTTCTCACAGCTCGCTGGGACAGTCGCAATGGCCGCTCCATCTCAGTCTATGGGGGCAGCGGATTCAACTTCGATAATGAACTTACGCTCTATGGCATCGAAGCGACCTTGGCCATTGGCGATCGCTGGCGACTGTCCTACGAGCTTACACGCCTCGAGCTCGAGCCCGATCTTGGCAACGAATCAACGACCATCCACGTCTTCGACCTTCTTTATTCGTTCAATCCGGATTTGTTCCTTAGATTATTCGCTCAGACTAACAGCGCGATCGACAAGGACAACGTCCAGGCTTTGTGGGTCTGGAGATTCAAACCTCCCTTCGGCTCGCTGCAGGTAGCGTACCAGCGCGGGACGTCGGAGTTCGGTCAAATATCACAGCAGGGTGATACGTTATTTACCAAGCTCGCTTGGGTGTTTTAGGGATAGGGGAATACAGACGCTCGTGCCAATCGCGGTGATGACAGGTGGCGAGGGCTTAACGCCAATCTCCGGATCGCGGAACGCCGGCCGAGAGCGGTGCTCTCGTGAGCGTACGCGAGCTGAGTGAATGCTAGAGGGAAATCTGGTCGGGGTGGGAGGATTTGAACCTCCGGCCCCTGCCTCCCGACCAAAGCGGTCAGCGAATCGCGACGCGACACTCCCCGCCTAGGCAAGATAGAATCTCCGAGGACCAATGCGCGAGCCGCGCGCTGGCGTCTTCGAGGAGACTCACAATGGCCATCAGCCTGAAGGTCAACGGGGCG
>JAHEKF010000058.1 GCA_024638465.1 Rhodospirillaceae bacterium
CCGATGACGATGAGATAAGGCATCAGCTGCGCCGTGCCGACGACGATGCTTCCGATCGGCTCGAGGTTCCGCAGCCGCTCGAGAAGCGCCGCATTCTCTACGCTTGCGACCATCGTCATCGAGATGCTCATTAGTACGGGGCCTACGAGCATGACGCTCAGGTACTCGCTGAAGCGACGACCGAAACTACGCGGTCGGCCGACGCGCCAGACGTAGTTGAAGCTGTTCTCGACCTTCTGCGCCATCGACAACGCCGTGTACAGCAGCACGATGAGGCTCACGCCGGCGAGTGCCGAGCCCTGCACGTTGTCAACGAAGCCGATGATGGTTTCGGTCAGCTCCTGGCTTCGCGGCCCGAGCGGCTGCAACAGGTTCTGCAGTATGGGCTCCATCTGGTGATGAAAATCGAGGCCCTTGAGAATCGAGAAACTCAGCGCGAGCAGCGGCACGATCGCAAGCATCGTTGTATAGACGAGGCTCATTGCCCGCAGGCTCAGTTCTCCCGATGCGAGCTCGCGAAACAGCGCGACCGTGTAGCGTGCGACGTTGACGAGCAGCCGATGAACGGGATTGCCGGGAAGCTCGCTGGACCACAGCCAGGCCTGAATTTTTCGGTTCAGCTGCTCCACCGCGGGACTCCGTTAACGTCCGCTTGCGTTACTGACGCAAACGATCGAACGCCTCGAGATATTTTTCGCAGGTACGCTCGATCACGACCGACGGAAGCTCGGGGCCCGGCGCTTGCTTGTTCCAGTCGAGCGTCTCGAGATAGTCGCGCACATACTGCTTGTCGAAGCTTTGTGGCGAGGAGCCGGCCGCGTAGCTGTCGACGGGCCAGAAGCGCGAGGAATCGGGCGTAAACAGCTCATCAATGAGATAAAGCTCGCCGTTGTCATCAAGACCGAACTCGAATTTGGTATCCGCGATGATGATGCCGCGCTCGCGCGCATATTGGGACGCTTCGGCGAACAGCTGCTGAGAAACCTCTTCCACTTGTGTGCTGATCGCTTCGCCGATAAGCGTGACGACGTCGCCGGCTGAGATGTTCTCGTCGTGATCACCCTGTTCGGCCTTCGTGCTCGGCGTGTAGATCGGCTCGCGAAGTTGCTCGGCGAGCTCGAGCCCGGGCGGCAATTCCACGCCGCTGACGCTACCGGTCGCACAATAGTCCTTCCAGCCGGAGCCAATGAGATAGCCGCGAATCACGGACTCGATGGGCAGCGGCTTGAGACTTTTTACGACGACCGAGCGGCCCTCTACGATCGGGTGATCGGCCGGGTTGCTCAGAACGCTCCTGGGATCGATTCCCGTGAGATGGTTCGGGATAACATGACCGAGTTTGTCGAACCAGAAGTTCGATATCCTGGTAAGCGCAATTCCCTTTCCGGGAATGGGGTCGGGCAATATGACATCGAAAGCGGATATTCGATCGCTCGCGACGATCAGTAAATGGTCTGCGTCGACGCGATAGATGTCTCTGACTTTACCGCGCGCAACGAGTTCGAGGCTCTCGAGATTGGACTCGGCGACGGCATTGGGTAACGAATCGGCCATGGGCGACGGGGATCCTCCGGGGTTGGCAAAATGATGGCTGGGATGTAAAACGCGATGATGACTCGACAGGTGGTCCGTCGGCAATACCGATCGGGCGGTTTTTATGCCTTGGATCGGTAAAGCGGTGGGTGGAGCGCTCGGTTTCGTGGTCGCATCGGTCGTCGCGCGGCCGCTGAGCCTGATCGGACTCGCCATTGGGATCGCACTCGGGCATCAGTTCGACGATGGCATGTCTTCCGGTCAGGCGGCGCGCACGCGCCGTGGCTTCGGTTCCGAGAGAATCCAGCAGTTGTTCTTCGAGACGACGTTCGCCGTCATGGGGCACGTTGCGAAAATCGACGGGCGCGTCTCCGAGGACAATATTCGCGCAGCGAGAAAAATCATGCACAGCATGGCGCTCTCGCCGGAGCAGGTCCAGGAGGCGATCGCGCACTTCACGGCAGGGAAGAGCGTCGGGTTTCGGCGTAAGGAAATTCTCAATCGGTTGCAGGACCGGCTGCGCGGACGCAGGGACCTGACGCGCGCGTTCGTCGAGATCCAGATGCAGGCTGCCCTGGCCGTTGGTTCGATCAGTAAACCGAAACGCGAGCTGTTATGGGAGATTGCGAGAACGCTCGGTATGGGTCGCGTCGAGCTCGCGCAGATCGAGGCACTGATTCGAGCTCAGCAGTACCGCGCGAGTGGCGCACGCGCCGGACAGCAGAGTCTCGAGGAGGCGTACGGTGTTCTGGGCCTGGCGCCCGATTGCAGCGATCAGGACGTCAAGACGGCTTATCGGCGGCTCATGAACGAGCATCATCCCGATAAGCTGGTAGCGAAAGGCTTACCCGAATCGATGATGAAGGTTGCGGAAGAGAAGACCCAGGAGATCCGCGCCGCCTACGATCTCGTCAAGGAGCGGCGCGGCTTCAGCTAAACCGGGACAGCAACGCAGCACCATAAGAAAAGGCCGGACCCGGCGGTAACCGTGCCCGGCCTTTGTCGGAAAACGAAGATCTAGGCGGGACGCCGCATCGCCTCACGTCGAGGCTTTGGGAGCTCTCTCCTGGCGTTGAACACAACGATGGTCTTGCCGGTAGCGCTGACGAGCCCCTGCTCCTCCAGAACCTTGAGGACACGGCCGGCCATCTCGCGCGAACAACCGACGAGTCTCGATAACTCCTGGCGCGAAACCTTGATCTGCATCCCGTCCGGGTGCGTCATGGCGTCGGGCTCGTTGCAGAGATCCATGATCGCGTGCGCGACGCGTCCTGTTACGTCGACGAAGGCGAGATCGCCAAGCTTGCGGTTTGTGCGGTCAAGTCTCGCCGCCAGCTGCGTAGCGAGCTCGAAAATCAAACCGGGACTTTCCGACGCGACCTGGCGGAAACGCGGATAGGTCATTTCCGCAATTTCGCTCTCGGTGCGGGTCCTGACCCAGGCGCTTCGGGTCGGTTGCTCATAGAAGAGTCCCATCTCGCCGAAAAACTGGCCCTTGTTGAGATAGGCCAGAACCATCTCGTTGCCATCTTCGTCTTCGATCATGACTTCGACTGAGCCGGATACGATGTAATACATGACGTCCGGAAGATCGCCGGCATGAATCATGACGGTCTTCGCGGGAACTGTTCGAACGCGGCAATAGCTCAGAAAGCGATTGATCGCAGGTATTTCACTCAAAGGGCGAATTGAATCTTCCATGGCAACGATCTCCGTTTGACGTAATTCGAGTTTTAGTCGGTTTGGAGACTCGTGACAAGTAAACAGGGGTCCAGGTTGTGACGTGCGTCACAACTTCAACGCGGTTTTACGTAATATCTCGCCGCCTGCGGCCATTACAGATTTGACAGAACGTGGAAGTTCGGTGCCTCCCTGCAGCCGCGCAGACTTGCCGTGACGAGCTTCGTCGCTTGCCATTTGATCGAGAATTGCGCGGCTCTTGGTATCGGCATCCGGCAGCCGCCCGAGATGATCGTCAATATGTGCTTCGACCTGGTCCTCGGTCTCTGCGATGAAGCCCAGACTCTTGTCGTCGCCGGCAGCTCCGGCCAATACGCCAAGCGCGAAGCTGCCGGCGTACCAGACAGGATCGAGCAGGCTCTTGCGTCCGCCGAGTTCGTCGATGCGCCCGGCGCACCATGCGAGATGATCTTCCTCTTCGGCCGCGGCTTCGAGCAGGTGTGCTCGCGTTGCATCGGTTCGCGCCATGATCGCCTGACCGCTGTAGAGCGCCTGTGCGGCGATTTCGCCCGCGTGGTTGACGCGCATGAGCGCCGCGCTTTGTTCGCGTTCCTCGGCGGTGAGTTCGGGCTCATCGAGCGCCGCGGCGGGCGACGGGCGCGATGCAGCTGGTGGCGCGGCCAATGCTCGGAGTGCCTGATCGGCCGCGATCAGCAGGCGGTCCTGAAGGCTCGTTGCGCTCACGACGGCGTCACGCCACTTTCTTCCTGGCACGCTTGTTATCGAGAGCGAGCCAGTTCTGCGGCTGGAGTACCAGTAACACCCAGACATAGATTCCGTAGGCCATGATGACGTGAACCGTCGACCAGGTCTGGCGCACTGTGTGGCCGAACATAAGAAGAATGAGCAGCAGAGCGCTGCCGATGACGGCCCAACGGGTGAACAACCCGAGCAGCAGGGACACGCCGAGCACGAGCTCGATGATGGGGATCGTATAGAGCACGGCGTGCACGATCGGCATGGGCAGGTAGGTGCCCACGAAGGTTTCGGCCATGGGCCCCTCCCACGCGCCGATACCGGTGACCAGGCGATTGAAGCCATGGCCGAACAAATTCAGTCCGAGCATGATGCGCAGGAAAAAATATCCTAGCTGCCACCCGGTGGGCGTACCGTCCGTGTTCGGTTCGTGGCTAATCATCAGGTTCATGATGTTGTTCTCCGGGCTGCTTTCTTATTCTTGTCGCTGCTACGATGCCTGACTGTTTACCCCGCGTACAGTTGCGGGGTCGCGCTCTTTATTCGTCGATGAGGTGCAGGAAAATTGCCGGCAGAAAGCGGTCAAGCCGGCGTCCCCATCGCGGGTCGAGGTCGGCGGTAGGCTGCGCCGCGACGATCTCTTCGAAGGACATTCCCCGTTCCACGAGCGGGGCGATTCGGTCTCGAACCTCTAGCGTGAGGTTGAGCAATTCCTGTACCTCGGCGCGGGTCGAGACGACCCCGTGACCGGGCACGATCTTCGTGTCCGGTCCCGCGAGAGCCAGCCCGAGTTCGAGTCCCGCGATCGTTCCTTCGAGAGTGCCGCCATTGCCGACGTCGATATTCGGATAGCCGGTCGTGCGGAACACATCGCCCATATGCAGAACGTCGGAGCCGCGGAAGAAAACGAAGCTGTCGCCGTCGGTATGGGCGGGTGGCGAGGGAATGATCCAGACGTCTTCGCCGTTGAGGTGCAGTTTGATCTGATCGTTGAACGTCACTACCGGCCAGGCCTGTTGCGGTGACGGTGGATTACCTCGGATACCCTGCATCATTCGGATGCGGACATTCTCCTGCGCGACGATGGTTGCGCCTTCGCTGCTGAAATTGGCATTGCCGCCGACATGATCGTCGTGAACATGCGTGTTAATCAGAAATCGAATCGGTTCGTCTGACAGAGAGCGGATTGCGGCGAGTATCTTCTCCGACAGCGGCGCAAACTGGTCGTCCACCATGATGATGCCATCGTCGCCGATCGATACGCCGATGTTACCGCCCTCGCCCCGCAGCGAGTAGAAAGAACCCGCGACGTGCTCGACCTCGATCTGCACGGTCTCGAACGCGGGCCGGCCCGCGAGGTCGAGATCGAAAACAGCCTGATAGTCTTCGTAGGTAACGAGCTGCGCGGCTGCGGTCTGCGTCAACAGCAGGACCGAGGCACCCGTCAGAATCGTGGTTTTGATCTCCATTACCGCGCTCCGGTTATTCGTTGACGGGACAGTCGAAGCCCATCGGTTCGTATTCCGTTACATGGACCCAGCGCAGGGTGCCTGCGAACGGTTCGGCCAGAAACTCAGGATCCTCGACCTCGAACTCGATCAGTATGCTCGTGCCGTCATCGTTCAGCGTATAGCTCTCCACGACGTGTCGCTGCGAACCGGAAGGCACGCCCTCGTTCGGGCCGCGGATCGGCGCGCGATGATCGTCGAACAGGGCCGTGTCGATCACGAGTGTCTCGCCTTCCCAGCGGCCGATCGAGTGTCCCTGAATGCTTCGTCCACCGTTCGTCGGGTGGTCGCGGCCATCCATGAAGATCGTTCGCTCGGCATTGAGGAATTCATTGCGCAAATAGATAACCTCATCTCCGAATTCGATTTCGTTGAGATACGGCATTCCCATGAGCATCGGCGTCGGTGTGCCGATGCACTTGCCGGCCGGACGATCCTCCGGCCGGAAGGCGGCCTGTCCGGCAGCGCCTGCCGGCGTCAGCTCTGTCGCCGCCCAGCGCTGCATGAAGTCACCGAGATCGCCGAAAGGCAGCTCCCAGATTCCTTCGAGGCTTGCGGCCGGCGTGCGCGCCGAAGTTGCACCGGTGCCGCGCTCGAAATGCGATCGTGGCGTCAGCACGGTACCGTTTGCAGTCTCGATCGAGGTCAGCAGCGCATGACGCTCTGCCGCAACCGTACCGGGATTGCCGCGGACCAGTACCTGCTCGCCAACGGCAATCGAGTCGGCGCTCCAGCCGCTGCGCATGAGGATCGGGATTGCATCGGTCTCGAAAGTCCATTGACCCTGGTCATCGGCGAGGTCAACCGCGATGTAGACATGCGGATTCGTCCAGGACACGTTCGCCACGGTTCCCTGGTAGACCGCAACCGAGTCCATGTCGAAGCCTGCGCGGCTGTGGTGGGCGCGAACGCCGCTTGTCGCGGCGGACATTGCGGTAGCCAGCAGCGCCCAGCGACCGAAGCGCCGACTGCTGAAACGGGACGACAATTGCATGGCTACTCCGAATTCGTGGTCGCATGGATTTTACCGGACGGCGGGCGCGGAAACGCCCGTATTTTCCGTCCCTTAACGATTGCGTACGATGATTCGAGCGAACGCGGTGGCCTCGCTCGATGCGGCATGGTGCTCAGGCAAGCGGCAACAATCTGCAACTCAGCGCGTGCCGGCGCTGCAGGACATGGTATAAGCTTCTGAAATATAAAGAAAATCCTGTCGGTAGCAGGGCGTTCCCCGCGCTGCCGCGGTGTCTTCGGCGCCTTGCAAGCGACTGATCGGCCGCGTAATATTCCGCCTCTTTCATCGGCGCTCACGCACTGAAATCCAGGATATGAAGACATTCTCGGCCAAGCCGGAAGAAGTCCGGCGAGATTGGTATCTCGTCGACGCGAGCGACAAAACGCTCGGCCGTCTGGCAACGGAGATTGCCAGACGTCTGCGCGGCAAGCACAAGCCCGAATTTACGCCGCACGTCGATACGGGTGACTATATCGTCGTGATCAACGCCGAGAAGATTCGTGTCTCCGGAAATAAACTGACCGACAAGATTTACCACCATCACACGGGTTATATCGGTAACCTGAAATCGGAATCACTCGAGCATCTGCTGGAGAGAGCGCCGGAGCTCGTTCTGGAGCGCGCCGTCAAAGGCATGCTTCCGCGGAACCCGCTCGGCAGGCAGATGTTCAAGAAACTCAAAGTAGTCCGAGGCGCGGAGCATCCGCACCAGGCGCAGCAACCGCAACCTTTGGAGCTGTAGAAAATGGCGGCAGAACATTACTACGGTACCGGGCGGCGAAAGACTTCCGCGGCTCGGGTCTTCCTGCGTCCCGGCTCCGGCGAGATCAACGTTAACGGACGTCCGCTCGACATTTTCTTCGGTCGCGAGACGGCTCGAATGATCGTCCGGCAACCGCTCGAGCTTTCGCAGCTCGAAAGCAAATTCGACATCCAGGTGAATGTCCGGGGTGGCGGCACGACAGGGCAGGCCGGTGCTATTCGTCACGGCATCACGCGAGCGCTCATCGCTTACGATGAGACGCTGCGAGCGCCGCTACGCAAAGCGGGTTTCGTCACTCGAGACGCGAGAGAAGTCGAGCGTAAGAAAGTCGGTCTGCGAAAAGCTCGCAGAGCGACTCAGTACTCGAAACGCTGACGGCTTCCGATCCCACGACTGGGGGATCGTCTAGTGGTAGGACTGCGGACTCTGACTCCGCCAGCGGGGGTTCGAATCCCTCTCCCCCAGCCAACACTCAGCGTCGCAGCAGTGCGTACTCGCGTTAGCGCATTTCCCTGACGCCATCGTCGCTGCTGACGAGCAGCACGTCGGCCGGCCTCTGCGCGAATATTCCAACCGTCACGATCCCCGGGATCTGGTTCAGGCGATTCTCGACTTCGACCGGATTCGGTATCTCGAGATTGTGCACATCCAGTATTTCATTGCCGTTGTCGGTGATGAATCCTTCGCGCCAGACGGGTCTGCCACCAGCCTTGATCAGTTGTCGCGCTACGTATGAGCGCGCCATGGGGATGACTTCGATCGGTAACGGGAATTGACCTAAGGTTCCCACGAGTTTTGAGTCGTCGATGATACAGACGAAGAGCCGCGATGCGCCGGCAACGATTTTCTCGCGGGTCAGCGCGCCACCACCGCCTTTAATCAGATGGAGAAACTCCGTCGCCTCGTCTGCGCCGTCGACGTAGAGGTCGAGATCGCCTTCCGTCGCCAGTCGCGATACGCGGATTCCTGTTTTCGCCAGGCGCTCGGTTGACGCTTCGGAACTCGAAACAACCGCGGACAGGTCCGCGGCCCGGTCCGCGAGCGCATCAATAAAGAAATTGACGGTACTTCCGGTTCCGACCCCCAACGACATGCCGTCTTCGACAAACTTGAGTGCTGCCAGCGCAGCTTGTTGCTTTTTCGCGTCTGCATCCATATCACGCCCTCAAAAAAAAGTGCCCGCAAAAGCGGGCACTTCTATTTATGTCAGAACCAGAAGGCCGACATAAGGCAATGAAGAAACTACCGTTTCTTGCGAGAGACCCTTCTCTTGGCCTTCTTGCGAGTAGCTTTCTTCCTGGCTTTCTTGCGAGTGGCCTTCTTCTTGGCCTTCTTGCGAGTAGCTTTCTTCCTAGCCTTTTTCTTGGCTTTCTTGCGAGTGGCCTTCTTCCTGGCCTTCTTGCGAGTAGCCTTCTTCCTGGCCTTCTTCTTGGCTTTCTTCTTAGCCTTTTTCTTAGCTTTCTTGCGAGTGGCCTTCTTCTTGGCCTTCTTGCGAGTAGCTTTCTTCTTAGCCTTCTTCTTGGCTTTCTTGCGAGTGGCCTTCTTCTTGGCCTTCTTGCGTGTTGCTTTCTTTTTCGCAGCTTTCTTTCGAGTAGCCTTTTTACGCGTCGCCTTTTTCTTGGTCGAGCGTTTCTTGGCTACCTTGCGCCGCACGCTTTTGCGTTTGGCGCTCGCCTTCTTGCGCGAGGTTCGCTTCTTCGAAGCAGGTTTCTTAGCCATGGGTAGTCTCCGTGTCGGGGTTAACCGCCGTCGAGTATATATAAAAGACTCAAAATATCCAGAAAGTTAGAACTTTTTGCGCATGAAGTTGTGAGGATGAAAAATCGCTTTTGTGAACCAATCGGTGTTTCAATTTTTCAGAAAAAACTTGTTGTGAAATTTTCTCTCTTGGTCGACAGATGGCTTAGTGAGAAAATTCGAGTCGCGTCTCTGGCAGAACGCGCTTTTTTTTCGCCGCGATCGCGTACACAGGAAGTGTATTTTTGGCGTATCGATAAAAACGATTGGTATATCGAGTAGCGGAAAGCCGCGTAACCATTGGGTTTCCGGCGCGTAGTAATTTCACGGCCGTTTGCAGCGATTGTTTTATCGAAACGAAACCGTGTTACGTCTACTTCGAACCGCCGGGCGACTGAAAATGAAACAGAAGCCGTCTTGCCGGCGTTTAATCGGCTGGATTGAGCAGGGAGAAATTCGCCCGATTCCTCTCGGGTAGCGCAGCAGAGTCTTCGCCGCCCGCCCACAAATTTTCCAGTGCGGTGCGAAAAAAAGTACAACTTGAATTTTTTTGCGCAAATTTGCGCAAATCAGCTCAAAGTCAGAACGACCTCGACCGCGTTTCAGTAACCGCGTTCGAAAGTCCGATATCCCAATCGCGCGGCCCGATCTTCTCGATGTACTGGAACTCGAAGCCGATTCCTACGAGTTTTGGTTTCCGCCATTTCGATCTTGTGCCGAGAAAGCGAAAACTCCGGTCGTAAAAACCTCCGCCCATGCCGAGCCGAACGCCTCTTCGGTCGAACGCGACGAGTGGCGTCAGGACGATGTCCAGAGAACGCGGATCTATGTACGGGCCGCCGAATGGCTCCGGAATTCCAAAACGATTTCGCTTCAATGGCGTATCAGCCTGGAGGAGTCCGAAACGCAGTTCGTTTCCGTTTAGAACTGGCGCATAAAATCGTTTCGCCCTTCTCGACGCGCAAGCTATAAAGGCGTTCAGCGATAGCTCGCCGTTGACCGCCAGGTAGACGCTGACATGGCGGGCGCGGTGCATTGCGGGAAGGCGTAGCAAGCGATGCGTAACTCGTCGCTCCGCCTGATGGCGCGCTGAGTCACTCAGTGATCTGCGCTGGTCTGCAATCCGACGGCGCGCTACCTCTCGGTCGCGATCGCTGTTCAGATCCTGGTCGGCCAATGCGGCGGTTTTTTCTGGTCTCACGAGTTAAGTGGAGAAAGAGATGACGCTCCCCGCCTGTGCCGTTGCGGCTGGTTGCTCTCGAACCAGAGCAATAGGTGGGGTAAGCCGTGGTAGTTGCAGGCGATCCAGACAGACTGGATGTGCACAACGCCACCGACAGAACACAACCCCAAGATCAAGATTTAGGGTCGAAAGACTCTCCAAACCACATCGAACACCGCAGGGAGCGCCACTTAACTATAAGTTCAATTGCTGCCCGGAACCGAGAGCTGTGTCCAATCTTTCGCGCATCGCTTTGACGCGAAGACCAACGATGTCTTTGAGTTCCTGGTCCTGACCCGTACGCTGCAGCAGCTCGTTGGCCATATTCAGGGCCGCCATCACCGCAACCCGATCGAGACCGACGACTTTGCCGCTGTCTCGAATTTCGCGCATCTTCTGGTTCAGGAGCTCAGCAGACGCCATGAGGTCTGCTTTCTCGTTGGCCGGGCAAGCGACCTGATATTCCTTCTCTAGGATCCGGATGCTCACGTGAGCATACATCTCATTCATTGTGCCTGTTCCATAGCTTTGAGACGGCTGATCATTGCTTCGACCCGCCCGCGGACCTGCTCATTTTTCTGCAACAAGTTGGCTCGATCTTCGATCAGCGTATCTTGCCGTACTTTGAGCGATTGGTTTTCTTCCTGAAGCTGCTTGCAGATAACGACCAGCTCGTCCAGTCGTTTCTCCAGCCGTTTAAGCTCCAGATCTACCCGTTCGTTCGCGTCGCCTTCACTCATGCAACAGACTATAGAGCCGCAGGTGTTCAGGGGTCAACAAGTGCAGGACGGTGTTAGCATTGGTCCTTTCGACTTCCAGAGCCCGACGGGCATGAACAGCACGACAACCGACTACGCAACACTCGGTATGGCGCTCGACGAACTGCATAGCGCGATGTCCGTTTCGGAGCTGCACGGAGGCCTCTGTGGGACGCTTTGTACCGGCGGTGCGAAAGCTGCGAGCGATTGGTTCGATGCCTGCATCGAGGATGCGGAAGCGAGCGAAGCTGCTGCCGCCAATGCCCGCGAGATCTTTCGCGAGCTCGAGCTCGAAACATGGCGGGTCCTGGCGAGCGCCGAACTGGAATTCATGCCATTGCTTCCCGCGGATGATATGCCTCTGGACGACCGTGTCGCCGAACTGGCCTGCTGGTGCCAGGGTTTTCTCGCGGGGCTGGCGCTCGGTGGGCTGCAGCAATTCGCGCGACGATCCGTCGAGGCGAACGGAGACGATGCCGATCCGGTCGAGGAGATCGTCGAAGACTTTACCGCGATCAGTCGCGCCGGTCTGAGCGTCAGCGAGCAGAATGACCCCGAAGACGCCGATTTCGCACTAGCTGAAATCGTCGAATACGTAAGGGTTGGTGTGCAGATAGTTTTTGAAGAAGTTGGCAGCTCGCGAGCAGACGCTGGCGGTATGCCGGCATCGATGAGCGAGCACTGATCGATGCACGCGCAGGAATTCTCGCGGCGCAGACGCCACCTGATGGAGCTGATCGGCAGCGGCAGCATCGCAGTGTTGCCAGCGGCGCCGGAGCGAACCCGCAGCCGCGACACGCATTACGCTTATCGGCCCGACAGCGATTTCTATTATCTGACCGGATTTGAAGAGCCCGACGCGGTTGCGGTACTCGTGCCGGGTCGGCCGCATGGTGAGTTCATCGTCTTCTGCCGCGAGCGAGACCCTGATAAGGAACTCTGGGACGGTGCAAGAGAGGGGCCGGAAGGGCTCGTCGCGCGTTTCGGTGCCGATGACGCTTTCCCTATCGGCGATATCGAAGAGATATTGCCCGGGCTTTTGGAGCACAGCGAGCGAGTCTTCTACTCGATGGGCGTCTTTGGCGAGTTCGACCAGCGGCTGCTGGGCTGGATGCAGGCGTTGCACGCGCGACGTCAAAGCGGTCATGCACCGGACGAACTCGTCGATCTCGATCATCTGCTACACGAGATGCGGCTGTTCAAGAGTCGCCGTGAAATCAGCGCGATGAAGCGTTCCGCGCGTATAGCCGTCGCCGCTCATCGACGCGCACTGCGAGCGTGCGAGCCCGGCAAGCACGAGTACGAACTCGAAGCGGAGTTTCGCTATGAGTTCGCACGCAACGGTGCGCAGTGTTCTTACGAACCGATCGTCGCGTCAGGCGTGAACGCTTGTGTCTTGCACTACAACGCCAACGATTCGGTGATGAACGACGGTGATCTCGTGCTTATCGACGCGGGTTGCGAGCACGAGCTCTATGCGTCCGATGTCACGCGGACCTATCCCGTTAACGGCCAGTTCAGCGCCCCGCAGCGCGAACTCTACGACGTCGTCCATTCCGCCAATCAGGCAGCGACCGAGAAAGCGAACCCCGGAAATCACTGGAACGATCCTCACGATGCCGCTGTAAAGGAGATCACGCGCGGATTGCGCGATCTCGGGATCCTGAAAGGCAGGCTGCCGACGCTGATCCGATCTAACGCATACCGACCTTATTTCATGCATAAGACCGGCCATTGGATCGGCATGGACGTACACGACGTCGGTGACTACAAGGTCGCCGAACAGTGGCGGCTGCTCGAGCCCGGGATGGTGACGACGATCGAGCCCGGTATCTATATCGCGCCCAATGCGCGCGGGGTCGCCAAGCGCTGGCGTGGGATCGGTATTCGCCTCGAGGACGATGTCCACATCTCGAGAGACGGGCCGCAGGTACTGACCGCGGATCTGCCTCTTGACGCGGACGAAATTGCAGCTCTCGTCGGTAGCGACGCATGACAGTCCGGTCGCTCGATACCGACGTTCTGATCATCGGCGGCGGACTGGCGGGCGCGACGCTTGCGCACACGCTTGCGACTACGCCGCTATCGACGCTTATTGTAGAAGCGCGCGATCCGGCACAACTCGAGCAACCGAGTTTCGACGGGCGTGCGACTGCGCTTGCCAACGGCAGTCAACGCATCCTGACCTCGTTGGGTCTGTGGGATCGGATCGCCGCTCATGCCGAGCCGATTCGCACTATTCACATCTCGGAGCGCGGCCGTTTCGGTGCTGCAAGGATTCACGCGAAGGAAGAGGGCGTGGCGGCGCTGGGCTACACGGTCGAGAATCGAATTCTCGGCGCCGCGATCTGGGAAGCTCTCGCGGCGGCAAACGGGTTCGAGGCTCTCGCACCCGCGAAACTCGTGACGCTGGAAGTTCGCGAAGATGGCGTCCGCGCGGTGGTCGAAACCGGCAGTTTCGAGGCGACGGTCCGGGCACGCGTCGTCGTTGCCGCTGACGGTGCCAACTCTGTAGTTCGACGTATGCTCGATATCGGGTCGCGTGAAGACAGCTACGAACAAACGGCCGTGATCCTCAACTGTACGACTGAACTGGCACATGCCGGCCGTGCGTTCGAGCGCTTCACGCCGAACGGGCCGTTGGCTTTCCTTCCGTTGCGGGACGACCGTATGGCTGTCGTCTGGACGATGTCACACGAACAGGCTGGGCGCGTTTCGGCACTCGACGACGACGAAATCCGTCGCGAACTTCAGGCCGCTTTCGGCCATCGACTGGGGCGTATCGATCGGATCGGCGAGCGCGTCGCATACCCGCTGACCCGGGTACGCAGCGACACCGTTTCCGGGACTCGTGCGGTGTTGATCGGCAGTGCTGCCGTGAATCTCCATCCGGTTGCGGGCCAGGGATTCAATCTCACGCTACGCGACATCGCGTCCCTGGCCGAATCGTTTACCGAGACGTTGCGCGCGGATAACTGTCTCGACGATCCGGGTGCTGCCGACGTTCTGCAACGCTACGATGACTGGCGCAAGCGCGATCAAAAAAAGGTCGCAGCTCTGACGCACGGTTTGATTCGCTTGTTCGGTATCGGCGCCTTACCGATGGCGGCGACGCGTGGGGTAGGCCTCATGGCATTCGATCTCGTCCCCGGCGCCAAGGCGGAACTCGCGCGTCAAACGATGGGTCTGTCAGGGAAGCTGCCGCGCCTTGCTCGCGGCCTGCCGCTCCTGCCCGATGTGGCGGCAGCGCGTGGAACCAGGTCATGAGCGACACTCGGGACCGGTCAATCACGATCGTCGGCGCGGGTCCGGTCGGGCTCACCGTCGCTGCGCTGATGGCGAGATCGAGAGCGAACCCGGCGCTTCAGATCCGGATACTCGAGCCCAGACCGATACCGACCTGGAAGCCGGCCGATACAGATCTGCGTGTGTACGCGCTGTCACGTGCATCGCAACGTATTCTCGAGCATGCGGGAGTATGGGACGAGATCGCTGCCGCCATGGTCAGCCCGTATCGCGCAATGCGGGTTTGGGAAGGCGACGATCCTTTCGGTTCGGGATCGCTGTATTTCGACTGCGCGGAAATCGGTGAACCGGATCTCGGGCATATCGTCGAAGACCGGCTGATCAGAGATCGCTTGTTCAGCTCGCTTACGGACTGTTCGAATGTGGAACTGAGCGTGGGTGTCGAAGTTGCCGCAGTGAGATCCGGCTCGCGCGATGTCGAGATCGAGACGCAAACCGGCGAGACCTTCAGCTCGACCGTGCTCGTTGCGGCCGACGGCGGCGCATCGACCGTGCGGGAGCTGATGAGTCTCCCCGTCACGAAAGCCGGCTATGGGCAGGAAGCCATCGTGGCGCATGTCGAAAGCAGCGAGCCGCATCGGGAAACGGCATGGCAGCGGTTTCTCGCGGACGGCCCGCTGGCGTTCCTGCCGCTCGCTGATGGCCGCAGCTCCGTCGTGTGGTCGCTGAGTTCGAGCGAGGCGCAGCGACTGGCGTCCGCAAGCGAAGCGGATTTTATTGCCGAGCTGTCGGCCGCCAGCGGCGGTGCGCTCGGGGATCTTCGCGCAAGCTCCGCTCGCGCCGGTTTTCCGCTGCAGGTACTGCACGCGCGACACTACTGCGCACCGCGAGTTGCGCTGGTCGGTGATGCGGCCCACACGATTCACCCGCTCGCCGGCCAGGGCATGAACCTCGGTCTGCTGGATGCGGCGGTGCTCGCCGACACTTTGTCGGAAGCGATCTGCCGGCACGAGGATCCCGGAGATCTGCGCGTATTGCGTCGCTACGAACGGCAGCGTAAAGGGGCGAATCTGAAGACCTTGCTGGCCATGGATGCGCTGCATCGCCTGTTTCGTCTTCCCGGACCGCTGTTTGCTCCGCTGCGCGCGGCCGGATTGTCCGCGGTCGACGCGTCGGGATTCGCGAAACGCCGGCTCATGCGCGAGGCGCTCGGAATATCCGGTGAATTGCCGCGCGCGGCTCGGCGACACGTGGCCTGAGGGATCCAGGACCACGCCTAGTGGCGCCACCCGCGTTAGGCTATCATTCGACGCGCAATCGTAAGGCCTGCCGGAGAGATTCCGCTCCTGCGGAGAGCCGAAGGCGCAACCACCGCTCGGAAACGCTCAGGCAAAAGGACGGCAGAGCCTGATTGACTCTGGAGAGTGGCCTACTACCCGAGGTCCACCGAAGGTGAGCGGCGCGCTGCGCGCGCCTAATCTCTCAGGTAACCGGACAGAGGAGCGGCGGGCCTACGGCTCGCAGTCTTCTGTGGTGAGAGAAATGACCGGAGTCAAACGAACATCGTTGTATGACACGCATGTCGAACGCGGCGCGCGTATGGTCGAGTTCGGCGGCTGGAGCATGCCGATCAACTACGGCTCCCAGATCGATGAGCATCACGCGGTCAGAAACGGCGTCGGGCTCTTCGATGTTTCCCATATGACAATCGTCGACGTGTCCGGCGACGATGCGGAAGCGTATCTTCGCCGACTGCTCGCGAACGATGTCCACAAACTTCGAAATGGAAACGAGGGGCAATATCGTGCGCTCTACAGCTGCATGCTGCGAGAGGATGGCGGAGTGCTTGACGATCTGATCGCTTACCGGCTCGGCGCCGGAGCTTTCCGGCTCGTGGTCAACGCTGCTACGCGTGACAAGGATCTCGAGTGGTTGAGTGCGCGCGTTGAAGGCGATGCCGTTGATCTTGCCGAGCGACAGGATCTGGCGATGATCGCCGTCCAGGGTCCGCGAGCGCGAGAATTGGTCGCGAGCATTACCGGATCCGGCGCGGCGCTGAAAGAACTCCGAGCGTTTCGTGCCATTGATGATGCCGACAGATTCATCGCGTGCACGGGCTACACGGGCGAGGACGGTTTCGAGATTCTTCTGCCGGGCGACGCAGCGCCACCGCTTTGGAAAGAACTCGAATCCGGAGGAGCCAGCCCCTGCGGCCTGGGTGCGCGCGATACGCTGCGACTGGAGGCGGGCCTGAACCTGTACGGGCTGGACATGGACGAAACCGTGTCGCCGCTTGAATGCGGGCTGGAGTGGACCGTCGACACGAAAAGCGAGCGCGATTTTATCGGTCGCGATGCGCTCGAGCAGCGTCTCAAGGCCGGCGTCGCAGAGCGCCAGGCCGGACTTTTGCTCGAAGGCAAAGGGGTGCTGCGAGCGGGCTACACCGTCGAAACGGATTGCGGCGAAGGGACGATTACGAGCGGCACATTCTCGCCGACCCTGAACCGTTCCATCGCACTCGCGCGGTTGCCCGCCGCGGCCGGTGCCGAGTGCAAAGTCTTGATTCGCGGGCGCAGCCAACCCGCTCGAATTGTGAAACCCCCGTTCGTCCGAAACGGGACCGTCAAGATCGATTTATAAAAAGAACGTTGGATTGAGGAAAGCGACTCATGAGCGAGATACTCGAAGAACTGAAATACACGAAAGAACACGAATGGGTTCGTGAGAGAGATGACGGCAACATCGAAGTCGGCATTACGGATCATGCGCAGACGTCGCTTGGCGATCTCGTCTACGTCGAGCTACCCGATGTCGACACCGAAATCTCTTCCGGTGACGCATTCGCGGTGGTGGAGTCCGTAAAAGCCGCGTCCGACGTCTACTTGCCATTGTCCGGCAAGATCGTGGAGGTCAATGAGGCGCTCGTCGATGGCCCCGAACTCGTTAACAGTGATCCGTATGGTGACGGTTGGCTGATCCGATTCCGCCCGGATACACCCTCGGAACTCGATGAGCTCCTGAGCGGCGAAGACTACCAGCGCTTCGTTGCCGAACTCGAAGACTGACAGGGAGGACGAATCGGTGCCATTTATCCCACACACCGCCGATGAAACACAGCGCATGCTGCAGTCGATTGGCGTCGACAGTCTCGACGCACTATTCGACGAAATCCCGGATGAGCTTCGTTGCGGACCCCTGACCGGCGTACCGGATGCAATGACGGAGCAGGAAGTCGGGCGACTCATGCACCGGCACGCCGAGAAAGATCATGTGGCGCTGAATTTTGTCGGCGCCGGCGCCTACGAACATCACATTCCGGCCGCAGTCTGGGAACTCACGACACGAGGTGAGTTCTACAGCGCGTATACGCCTTACCAGGCCGAGGCGAGTCAGGGCACGCTGCAGGTCATCTACGAATACCAGACGATGATCGCGAGCCTGACCGGACTCGACGTGTCCAATGCGTCGCTTTACGACGGCGCGTCAGCGCTCGCGGAAGCCATACTCATGGCGGTGCGCGCCAATCGAAGCTCTAAATCCAGGCGGGTTCTGATTCCCGAGACCGTCCATCCGCACTACGTGAAGGTCGCACGAACGGTCACGGCGAGCCAGGGTATCGATCTGGTGCCGCTGCCGTTCGACAGCGACACGGGTCGAACCGATCTCGACGCGCTTGCGGCACATGATGGCACCGACATTACAGCCGTCATCATTCCTCAGCCGAATGCTCTGGGCGTGCTCGAAGACGCTGGCAGCCTCGCCGATTGGGCTCGCGGTAACGGCGCCACAGGCATCGGCGTCGTCAATCCGATCTCCCTGGGGCTTCTCGAGCCGCCGGGGTCCTGGGGCAGTCACGGTGTTTCGATCGCTTGCGGCGAGGGTCAACCTCTCGGTGTCCCGCTGAGTTCCGGCGGGCCTTATTTCGGTTTTCTGACCTGCAGCGAAGCATTGATCCGGCAGCTCCCGGGACGGCTCGTCGGCCGCACCGTCGATCTCGACGGTAACGAAGGATTCACGCTGACACTGCAGGCGCGCGAGCAACATATACGGCGCTCGCGCGCGACTTCGAATATCTGCACGAATCAGGGCCTCATGGTGACGGCAGCGACCATATATATGAGTCTGCTCGGTCCCACCGGCCTGCGCCGCGTCGCAAGCCGCTGTCACGCCAATACGCGGCAGCTGGCGGATAGAGCGCTGGCGATAGACGGCGTAAGCAGGGCGTTTCAGGGTCCGGCTTTTCACGAGGTCGTGCTGCGCCTGCCCGC
>JAHEKF010000119.1 GCA_024638465.1 Rhodospirillaceae bacterium
TTGAGTACGGCAGCGATCCGCGCCAGGTGCTCGATGTCTACACGCCGGCGCAGCAGTCCGCGCGTCCGCCTGTCGTGGTGTTCTTTTACGGCGGCAGCTGGAAGGGTGGAAATCGCGGCGAGTACCGTTTCGTCGCGGACGCACTGACCCGCCGTGGCTATATCACGGTTCTGCCGGACTACCGCGTCTATCCGGAGCATCGCTTCCCGGCCTTCGTCGAGGACGGCGCGCAGGCGGTGCGTTGGGCACTGGATCATGTGGAAGAAATCGGTGGCGATCCCCGGCGCGTCTATCTCATGGGTCACTCGGCGGGCGCGCATATTGCCGCGATGATCGCGCTGGACAGACGCTATCTGGCCAATGCCGGCGTGCCGGCCGGCAGCTTTGCCGGCACGATAGCGCTCGCCGGTCCGTACGCCTTTTACCCGTCGCGTACCGCGAGCGTAGCGCCGGTATTTGCACACCTCGACAACGAAGATCTGGCTCGCCCGGTCACTTTCGTCGACGGCAGCGAGCCGCCTTTTCTATTGCTCCACGGCGAGGAAGACACGACGGTCTTTACCTCGAACACGACCGAGCTGGCGGCGGCACTCGAGGAAGCGGGTGGCCGCGTGACGCACAAGTTCTACCCCGACATCGGGCATTTCAAGATCCTGCTCACACTCGCGAGCCCGTTGCCGAGCTATGCGCCCGTGCTGAACGACATCGCTGCTTTCATCGATGCCAACCCGCCGGCTCGTCAGGAATAGTCCGGGTAGTGTCCCAGCCTCAGCATCAGTAAACAGGAAAGACCCAGCAACACCGCGAAGCCGATGAATATCGCGCTGTAATCGCCCATTCGGTCGAATGCCATCCCCGTTGCAAGCGGGCCAAGTCCGGTTCCCACGATAAACACACCGAACAGATAACCGTAGATCTCGCCGAAAGACCTGAGTCCGAAGTAGCGGCTGGCCATGTAGGCGATCAGATCTACCTCGGCGCCGACGCCGAGACCGAGCAATGCGGCGCTCAGGATTGCAGTGGCGCCGCTGCCGCCCTGCGCGAGGATGACCATCCCGAGGATCGGCCCGCACAGAAATCCAATGGCGACATAAGGTGCGAACACGCGATCCAGAAGATAGCCCGCGAGGACGCGTCCAAAGATAAGCGCCAGCCCGATGAACGATGCCGTGCCGGCTGCGGCCTCGAACGTGACACCGCGATCCAGCAGCAGCGGTACCAGATGAACCGTCGTGCCATTGATTGTGAATGCCGCGATCAGAAATGCAGCAAGCAGCAGCCAGAACGTTCGCTGCCCGAACGCTTCGCTTCGCGTCATTCCGGGCAGCTGCTTTTGGGCGTTGCCGGATTCCGCGGTGGAATCGTTGTCGACGTAGCCGCCGACGTCTCCCGGCTCGTTGTGAAACAGCCAGAACAGAACCGGGATCACGATCAGTATCAGGCAGCCGATAACGACATAGGCGCCACGCCAGCCGAAAGCCGCGGTCGCCGATCGGGCGATGAGCGGCATGATGGCTGCGCCGATGCCGACGCCCGCCATACACAGCCCGAGCGCGAGCCCTCGCTTCCGGTCAAACCACGCCGATACGGCGCGGGCGAACGGGCCGGGCGCCGCGCCGGCAGCGAGTACGCCGATGACGACGAACCAGGCATAGAACAGCGCGAGACGGCCGGGCACGAAATACAGCGACATCACGGAGACGCCGAAGATCAGCAGTGCCCACAGCGCGAAGCGGCGTGCGCCGATCCCATCGAGCAGTCGTCCGGCGAGCGGCATCACGACGGCAGCGGATAATATCGTCAGTGTCAGCGCGAGAGAGATCTGGCCGCGGTTCCAGCCGAACTCGCTTTCGAACGAAGGCAGGAACACGCCGAAAGAGAAAGTCATAACGGGGCCCTGCGTCACCATGAGGCCCAGCGTCGACGCGAAAACGACGCTCCAGGCGTTGGTCACGCGCATCGGCTGCGTGTTCGCTCTGTTATTGTTGTCATTGTCGACCATTCTAGCCCACGCTCTGATTCATGAGACGGATCGCCATCGAAGAAGCTTTCGTTACCCAGGCCATCGCCGATCAATGGAAGGTCATTCTGGACGCCGGCGCGGTCGGCGAACCGGGATTCAGGAAAATGGGCGAGACGATCCTGGCCGACTCTCCAGGCACACGACGCATTCACGAGCGTCTGATCGATCTGGGCGAAGGTCGGCTCGAGGATATGGATGCGACCGGCGTCGACATGCACGTCATTTCGCTGACGTCGCCCGGTGTACAGGTGTTCGATGGCGAGCTTGCGGCCGAGCTCGCCAGGGATGCCAACGATCACCTCGCCGATGCCGTGCGCGCGCAGCCGTCACGTTTCGCTGGTCTTGCCGCCGTCGCGCCGCAACTGCCGGAAGTGGCGGCGCAGGAGCTGCAACGCGCGATCACTCAGCTCGGCTTGTGTGGCGTCATCATCAACTCGCATACGAAGGGTGAGTATCTCGATGCGCCCAGATTTCGACCGATACTCGAGGCCGCCGAATCGCTCCGTGCGCCGATCTATCTGCATCCGCGAACGCCGGCGCCATCGATGATCGAGCCCTATCTCGACTACGGGCTCTATTTCGCGGGCTGGGGCTTCGCAGTAGAAACGAGCCTGCACGCCATGCGGCTGATCATGAGCGGCGTGTTCGACCGCTTCCCCGAGCTCAGGATCATCCTAGGACACATGGGCGAGGGCTTGCCGTTCTGGCTCGACCGTATCGACAACCGCTATCTGCTGCAGGTGAAAATCGGCGCAGTCGACGAGATGAAGAGACTCCCGAGCGAGTACTTTCGAAGCAACTTCGTGATCACGACCGCCGGTATGACCTATGCCGCGCCGCTGTCGCTGTCGCTGGAGATGCTGGGATCCGAAAAGATCCTGTTTGCCGCCGATTACCCCTATGAGGACATGGCGGAAGCCGTCGAGTTCATGAACACCGTCGACGTCAGCGACGAAGTCAGGCGCCGGATCTATCACGAGAATGCCGAGGCGCTGTTCGGGATTCCAGCTGCCGCGTAGCGGCGGGTTCTTCGGAATTTTCGTAAGACGGATCGCGCCGCAGGGCAGGGCCCGTAAGAACGAATCCGCCTATTCGAGCAGGTTCCTGCCGCCTTCCGGAGCGCGACTCTTGCGCGCCTGCCGCCCGATTTCCGCGGCCTCGCTCGCGAGGTCGCCCTCGGCCTGCGACACCTCCGGCTGTGGTTGCTCGCGAGTCTCGCGCGGACGTTTCTCCGCCTCTTCGGCGACATCTGCGTCGGACAGCATACGAACCGGAACGCCGGAGGGAAAGATCACTTCGCGTGCTTCGTCCGGCATTGATACACCCGCGTCATCGAGCGCCTGCTTGACGAGACGAATGATCGCGGAGCTCACCTTAACCTGGCTGAACTTGCGAATGTCCACCCAGAAATAGATGCGCAGATTGACGGTGGCGGCACCGAGACTTTCGACCAGTACGAGCGGCTCCGGGTCTTCCAGGACGGCTTCATGAGACTGCAGCACCGAGAGGGCAACGGATTGAGCTTCGGTGATCGAGTCTTCGGAACCGATACCGACGGCGAAATCGAAACGGGAGTTAGGATTAGCCGTCAGATTCGTGATTGTCTCCTTGTAGACGATCGCATTCGGAATCTGCACGTGGTTGCCGTTCAGCGTCATCAGCAGCGTACAACGCATGTTGACGCTCTGAACGAAACCGGTGTAGCCGGCGACCTGGATGACATCGTTTATCGCGAAGGGCCGCTGAACGCTGAGCAAGATACTCGCCAGGAAATTCTCCGCGATGTCGCGGAACGCGAATCCGATCACGAGACCGAGCAGGCCCGTGCCGCCGATGACGGTGACCGCCAGTCCCGTCAGCCCGAGAATCTGCAGTACGACGTATAAGCCGATCACGAAGACCGGAATCGCCGCAGCGCGCGATACGACGTCGCGCAGCAGTCCGCTGCGTAGCCGTTGTCGCAGTGCGATTCGGGCGGCGCCCGTGGTCCAGCGGGCCGCGAACCAGGTTGAGACCAGCAGCAGCAACGCGATCAGGATCAGCGGGCTCGCGCGCACGGCGCCGGCTACCATGTCGCGCAGTGATTCCCAGGTCGGCGACAGATCCCAGGGCGATGTCTCGATCACCTCGATGCGGTTCACGACCGCGACGACATCCTCGGTGTTGGTCGCCAGGCGACCGGCCCAGTCCCGGTGCGCCTCGTCCTCGACCCGCGCGTTAAGGAACACGACACCCTGATCAACGCGGACCTGCGTATCGCTATACCACCCGGTAGCCGCGAGGATGTTGGACAGCCGTTCCGCGATCGCCGCGTCGGGAGTTACGGCGCCGACGTCGACCTGCTGCGCGACGTCCGGCGCGTCGGCCGGCGCCAGATCCGCTGCGTCCTCCGGTTGCTGTGCGCCAACGAGTGCGGGCAGCAATAACCAGAATGCCGCCAGCGCGGCCG
>JAHEKF010000059.1 GCA_024638465.1 Rhodospirillaceae bacterium
GCGTCAGTGTATTGCTCCCTGTAGCGAGAGTTCATCATGCGCCGCAGGAACGAATCGGTTCCGAGATTCTCGGTAAACCAGCTCGGCCGCGGCAGGGAGCCGATGATAGTGGTCGGAAGCGTCGTATCAGCAGTAGCCTTGAGCATTGTGCGAGTTCTCCTTATGCGCGCCTGAATCCGCGCTTACAATCCACGCCCGACGACTGCGAGAAAGTCTTCGTGCGGGATGATTTCCCCGTGGATGGGCACGTGCCTCTCCACGTCCAGCCGTAATTTCTTGATATTCTCGTTCAGCGTCACCATGCCGAGCGATGCTTCGGATGGGACACCACCGCGCGGAGAAAAAAGATCCGCATTGACCAGTATTCCAGCGCGCGGCAACCATACCATGAGCATGTCCTCGGAATGGTGGCCGTAACGCATCGAACGGTCGCCGAGCTCGTAGTACATGTCCTGCACGTGGAAGACTTCGAGGATCTGCTCGCCATCCGTGATTGCGTAGCGGCCCGTTCCGCGCGCTTCGCCGGATACGGTCTCGATCGGAGCCGGGCGCCGGCTGATCCAGTACATCGGATTGTAGTGCGACATGCGATCCGGCTGCAGCGTCCGCGGCGCCGGATGGAACAGAATATCGAGGTAATAATCCTTGTTCGATTCGTGCGTCACGATCGTCGTTCCCTGCGACAGATAGGTCCGCAGACCGCCCGCGTGGTCGAAGTGATGATGCGTGTTGACGACGTACTGGACGTGCTTCCCGGGAACGAGACGCTTCGCCGCCTCCAGGACTGCCAGAGAGCGGGCCTCGTTCTGGGGCGCTTCCACGACTGCGAGGAAATCGCGGAATTCGACGAGAATACTGTGATGCGATCCGCCAGCCAGCCGCCAGATTCCTTCGGCGAGCGCTTCGCTTTCGACGACCGGATCGGGCGTGACCGCAGCACGGATCGTTGCGGGAACGGGTAGCGTCTCGACGTCGGGATTGATGACGACGTCGGTGATCTGATACTCGTAATAATTATGCGCCGGGTTTAGTCGCGGATCGGCCTGATGCGTATGAAAGAGCATCGGAAACATCACGCCCTCAACGTCAGCGTAACGCGTATAGCGCATCTCGTAATCCATGTCGCCGTAGACCGGGTTCGGGATCCAGGTGCCGACGAGTTCGACAAGATTCTCCTCCGTGATCGTGCCGTTGATCTTGTACTTGTCGAGGTACGTGAAAGACACGATCGTGACCTGCTTGCCGAACTGCGAGACACCGAAGTCCGAAGCGCCGACAATAGGCAGAGAGATCGCCGTCGCGTCACCGGCCGCCAACGCGGCCTTGAGGAATCCGTGCGGCGTAATCGCTATTTCGAGCTGGCGCAGCTCGCCCCAGGGAGCGCCGTCGAGGTAAGGCCGGGTCAGCGCTGCGGGCTCGCCATCGCGAATGTCCCAGGCGTACTCGCCGCTGACGATAGCGGTCACCGGCTCCGGGCCTAGCGGCGGCCGGCCAAAACGCTCGTAATCGCCCTGTTGTCGGACGTAATCTTCGCGCGACCAGCCGGATTCATAGTCGATCTGCCGCGTGTAGTCGACGACCTGGTACGTCGGCCAGCCGCCGTTGACCGAGTATTGCTGGCCGATGCGCGACGAAAATCCGTGTCCCGAGTACTCGACCGACGAGATTCGATCGAGACCCATGGCTTCCGCCGCAGCTTCAAGCGCGGCGCGCGCGTCAACTTCCTGCGCTGCTGCGGAGCCGGCCGTCAGGCAGGCGAGAGTCGTCGTGACTATGGCAAGTCTGAATCGCATGGTGCGTCCCCCATTCTTGTTGGTCTTAGTGTACGCCAATGGACTCGCTTTGGCGGGCCGGCGGCATCGCCTAGGTGTTGAACGTTGCGTTGTCCTCGAATGTAACTCCATTCGCGAGTGTCTTGTGTACGGGGCAGCGCTCGGCGATCTGCGCGAGACGTTTGCGCTGCGCTTCGTCGAAATCTCCCTCGATGTGAACATTGCTCGTAATTCTGTCAATGAGCCCCTTACCCGGGTCGTCGCAGTCCTCGCAATCCTTGATATGAATGCGACTGAAGTCGTAAGTCGCGCTGACGGACTCGAGTGGCAGATTTTTCCCCTGGCAATACCAGGAGATCGTAATGCAAGTGCAGGCTGCCAGCGACGCGAGCAGCAACTCGTAAGGGGTAGGGCCTGTGTCCGAGCCGCCGACGTCGGACGGTTCGTCTGCGAGCCATTCGTGCCGGCCGTTCGATAGCGTGACGGCCATTCCCGATGTCAGTCTGGCGGTGATCTGGGTCATGTCTGTGCTCCTTTTGCGCTTGTCGTCGCGACACGATGGCAGCTGCTGCGACTGACTGATCTAGGTCGATGACGCAGCGGCCGTGGTCGATTCTGTACCTTCTTCGGGCATGTCGAGTACGCGGCTCGTCAGCACGCCCGCCGTTATAGAACCACTCACATTGAGTGCGGTGCGTGCCATGTCAATGAGCGGCTCTATCGAGATCAGCAGCGCGACGAGCACAACGGGAAACCCGATCGCGGGCAGCACGATGAGCGCTGCGAAAGTTGCGCCGCCACCAACGCCGGCAACGCCGAACGAGCTGATCGCGACAATACCGACGAGCGTCGCAACGAAGCCCGGGTCGAGCGGATTCACTCCCATCGTCGGTGCCACCATGACGGCCAGCATCGCCGGATAGATCCCTGCGCAGCCGTTCTGGCCGATCGTCGCACCAAATGTCGCCGACAGGTTCGCGATCGGGCTCGCGACGTTAAAGTCCCTGATCTGTGTTTCGACATTCAGTGGAATCGAGGCCGCGGAGCTTCGTGACGAGAACGCGAACACCAGCACCGGCCATGCTTTGCTGAAGAATTCGACGGGGTTCGCACCCGATATCGCGATCAGGACGCCGTGCACGCCGAACATTATCAGGATCGCGAGATAGGAAGCGATGACAAAACCGATCAGATTCAGAATGTCTTCACCGCTCGAGCTGGCCATGACATTCAACATCAGTGCCAGCACGCCGTAAGGTGTCAGGGCGATCACCATTCGCACGAGCTTGAGGACAACCGCTTGCGCAGTGTCGACGAACGAGCGAAACGCAGCGCCCTGAGCTTCATTATCACGCGTGAGCTGGAGCCCGGCGATTCCGAGCAGGACGCCGAATATCACGACGGCGATGATCGATGTCGGCCTCGCACCTGTCAGATCGGCAAAGATGTTGGTCGGTAGCAGGCTCACGAGAATATCGGCGAATGTCATCTCGGCGATATTCGCCTGGCTCACGACGAGTTCCTCGGCGCGCGCCAGTTCTCTGGCGCCTTCGGTCAATCCCTCTGCTGTCAGGCCGAACACGGATGTGATAGCGATGCCGATCAGCGCTGCAATCATCGTCGTAGCGATCAATATTCCGATCACCAACCCGCCAATCCTGCCAAGCGTCGCGACTTCATCCATACGAACCACAGCCGCGACCATCATGACCAGAACGAGCGGCATCACGATCATTCGCAGCAAACTCACGTAGCCGCTGCCGATCACGTTCGTCCAGACCAATGTCTCCGTGATGATTAGCGGACTAGCCGCATACAGCAGTTGTAGCATCAGCCCCAGTGCGGCACCGGCCACCATGCCGATCAGAACACGGCGCGAGAGCGGTTGTTCCGCGCGGCCCAGTCGGTAAAGCCAGCCGATGACAGCGGCCGTGACCGAGAGATTGATGGCGACAGTGAGCATCGAGGATCAGAATGCCCTGTTGGCCGGGGAAAATCACCCGGCCGCGCTGGCGAGATCGGCCGAAAGCTAGCAGCTCAGGCTGACGCTTCGGTGGTCATCGCCGAAGCGCTCTTTCCGAGTGGCATCGGTGCGGAATCGATGCTGACGTCGAGCATGCCCTCGGGTTCCTGGTCACGAGACAGCGCCTGCGCGGTTCGCACGACGCGCGCGAATTTCTTCCGGTAGTCGTCGAGGAAGGAACGCAATTCGTCCGGCCCGTCTCCACTCAGCTTTTCGGAGAGACGAAACGGTCGCTGGATCATAGCGATCAGCTTGCTTTCCTTATAGCGCCGATCGAATCCGGCGATCGCGATCGGCACAATATTAGGCTCCGTGTCGGCTTGCAGCGCGAGGCGAAAAGCGCCGCTGTGAAAACGCGCCGGTGACGCATCGGCTCTCTGGCTCTGGCCCTCCGGGCACACCAGAATGTTTTCGCCATTCCGAAGCGCCGACTGGCCTTCGCGGAGAAGTTCGTCGGAAGCGCTACGGCGAAGTTCCTCGAATCGATCCGGAGACACGTCTTCCAGTCCCGACTCCAGGGTCGGTACTTTGATATGTCCCAGCCGGCCATAGAACAGGTCATGGCCGTGCTCGACACCCGGACTCTGGCGCACGACACGGACCGGCGATTCGCCGTAGCATTCGAACATAAGTGCGCTCACGAACGCCGTATCGAAGGAAAAGTGATAGTGATTGGGTAGCTCGTAGTAGGCCGGGCAGCCGAGGTGATTCATGATCACGATATTCCCGCCATCTTGCGGGAGGTTCGTCAGGCCGTGAATCTCGTGCTCGAGGTGGCTGAACGCATACGACATGCTCTGGTCGCAAATTCGTCGGAGCTTCGGCGCCGCCGTATCGTCCGGTGCCGACGTCACGTCGGTATATGCCGTCAGTACGTCATCGTAGAAGCGCATCTCTCCGCGCACGCGCTGAAGAATATCGGTGCACCAATGGGCGATCGCGCGCTCCTGATACTCGCCGGTTTCGCGGGCGACGCGCAACGCAGAGAACACTTCGTGTGTGGTGAGCTTGTTCCCAAGGAGGTGGGGGATGCGGTGCAGATAGGATGTCACGGGAATACGCGCCTGATTCTGTTCGAGTATCGACTTGATCGCTCCGATCTCGGGATCATCGTACTCGTCAGGCTTGGGCAGTCGCGCTGTCGCGATCAGATGCGACAAGCGTGCAAGCTGGCGCTGCATGAATCCCCGACCGAACTCCGGATCGGCGCTGATCAGCTCGTCGATTGCGTCGGTCGGTATACGGAACAGTCTGCACGGCGATGCGGCTAGCATTGTGGCCTCGGCCACGTAGCCGCCATCGAGGGTCGGCACCCCCGCAAGCATGCCGCCGTGCTCCGGGATCGTGCGGAATGAATCGTGTGCTTCGCCGCGATCGGTCTTCGCCGAGAAATAGCTCATGGCTTCGCCGTCGGCCAGCAGCAGCAATCCGTCGGTCGCCGCATCCTGGGAAACCAGTGGCGCATTGTGGTCGCCTCGCAGCGCGTCTGCCGTGCCGGCCAACTGCTCGAGCGTGGAGTCATTGAATTGCTCGAAGAACGCCGAGCGTCGCAGTGTCGTCAACACACTGAGATCGGCATGCCGGGCAACGCGCACGAGTTTCGCGTCGGGAAGCGTCTTGATGTAGGCGCGATCCACGGCGATCGCACATCGTTCGCTCCTTATCCACTCGAACTGGCGGCGCACACTGTCGACAACGAAGCGAAAGAACTGCGCGGCGAGTAACGGATCGGAATAGAAGACGGTCGAAAGGGCGTCCTGATCCCAGGTGATCACCTCGACATCGTTGACCGCTCGCGCCGTCGTGCCGTGGCGGCTCGGTGGCAGAAAGCCGCTCCAGCCGAGAGCGCCCCACTGCCATGACACGCGCCCGAGCGGCCAGGTCTCTTCGTCCGCAGCTCCGGTCTCGTGCTCCACGATGCCGTCGACCAGTAACGAGAATTGATTTGCCGGATGAAATTGCCTAAAAAGGCGCTCGCCGGCCGGGAATCGAACGACCTCGGCAGACTCTCCGAGCGGGATCAGGCGCGCGCGATGAATCGCCTGCCAGAGCGGATGGTTCAGAAATGCGGTAATCGGCGAGTCCATGACATGAATAGAGCAGGAACCATGCCAACTGTGGTCACCGGTACGGGACAATGGCGATAGCCGGCCTCGAACGATTCAGGCCGAATGTGGAGCGGCCTGAAGATTTTCATAGATTCTGGGCACTTACGGTTGCCGAGCTGCAGCGCGTGGCGCCCGATCCCGAGCTCGAGGAAGACGCCGTGGGAGCCCCCGGCCTGACTTTGCAACGGGTTCGTTATCGTTCGCTCGGGGGCGCGGAGATCCACGGCTACCTGCTTTGCCCCAAAACAGTGCAGCCACGTCCACTTGTCGTGCACGCCCACGGTTATAACGATCGCTACGAAGTCATGGTCGATTGGGCGCAACGCGGCTTCTCGGTTTTCGGCTTCGATGCACGAGGCTTCGGCCGATCGGCGCAAAGCGTGGAAGTATCCGAGCACGGTTACGTCGTTACGGGCGTCGAATCTCCACAAACGAGTATTCTGCGCGGCGCGGTCGCGGATTATCTGCAAGCCGTTCGCGTCGCCAGAGCGTTATTGGCCGACCAGGTGACCAGCGTCGGCTACTACGGCTTCAGCTTCGGCGGAGGTCTTGCGCTCATGGCCGCGGGCCTTAGCCGCGACCCGGATCTCGTTGTCGTCGGGCAGCCGACTTTCGGCTGGAACGAAGAACGGTTTCGGTTGGCGCTCGCCGGCTCTGCGCTGCACATCAAGGAGTACGTCGATCGGTTTCCGTGGCGCCGGGACACCGTCAACTCGACACTCGATTTCTTCGATACGCTGCACTTCGCGCCGCTGATTCATGCGCCGGTCTTTCTCGGCATCGGGCTCGACGACGATGTCGTGCCGTCGCGAACGCTGCTCGCACTCGCAAACTATCTGAATACGCGGGTTGAAGTCCGGATCCTTCCCGTCAGCCATTCCGCCGATCCGCGTGAATCCCTGTGGCAGAAATTTAAAGAGGAATGGCTTGGCTGTCTCGCTGACGGGTTACCGGACGAATTCGGTTCGGGCACGCGACAACTGCGCGCGCTGGCGCAATAGTCCGGCCCGGTCCCTCGTCAGTTCAGGCCGCGGCGGAGCAATAACGGCTCCACGTTCGGCTCGCGGCCGGCGAAATCACGAAACAGAGACATCGCTTCGGCGCTGCCTCCGCGCGACAGCAATGTATCGCGGAAGTGCTGGCCGTTCTCGCGTGTCATCCCGCCGTTCTCCTTGATCCATTCGACGGTATCGGCGTCGAGCACCTCACTCCATATATAAGAGTAATAACCCGCCGAGTATCCGCCCATGATGTGCGAGAAATAGGTCAGGCGGTAACGCGGCGGTACGGTCGCGATGTAGGCACCTGCGGCTTCCAGCGCGTCAGTCTCGAATTGCATGAGTTCATCGGCCGGCGGGATTGCGTCCGGGCCGAGCTGGTGCAACGCCTGATCGGTCAGCGAAGCCGCGAGATACTCGGTGGTTGCGTAGCCTTGATTGAACTGCTCGGCTGCGAGTACCCGATCGAGCAACTCCTGCGGCATGGCTTCGCCGGTATCGTAGTGCTTGGCGTAGTTCGCAAGTACTTCCGGCCATGTGGACCACATCTCGTTAACCTGCGAGGGGTACTCGACGAAGTCCCGCGGCACCCGAGTTCCGGCGAACGACGGGTAAGTTACGTTCGAGAACATTCCGTGCAGCGCATGTCCGAATTCGTGAAACGCCGTCGTGACCTCATCGAATGTCAGCAACGTGGGCTCGCCTTCAGGCGGCCTGGTGATGTTGAGATGATTTGCGACGACCGAGAGCTGGTCCTCGAGATGCGACTGGCTGATATAGGCGCGCATCCATGCGCCGCCGCGCTTGCTCTCACGCGCGTAAGGATCGAAGATAAAAAGGCTCAGCGTCGAGCCGTCTTCCTCGAAGACTTCGAACACGCGTACATCTTCCTGGTAAACCGGCAGGTCGAAGCGTTCCTCGAAGGTAATGCCGTAGATCTGGGTCGCGGCCCAGAACACGCCGTCGATGAGCACGCTGTCGAGTTCGAGATAGGGCCTGAGTTCTGCGCCATCGAACGCATATCGCTCCTGGCGGACTTTCTCGGAGTAGAAATCCCAGTCCCAGGCGGCGAGTTCGAAATCGTCACCTTCCGTTTCGATCATGGCCTGCAGGTCGGCTGCCTCACGCTGTGCATTCTCCACGGCTGGCGGCGTCAGCGATGCGAGGCGCTCGTTGACGGCGTCAACGGTCCTGGCCGTCTGATCGTCGAGGATGTAATCCGCGTGCGTCGCGTAACCCAGCAGCCGGGCCCGCTCCGAGCGCAACTGTGCCGTACGGCTCAGAATTGCGCGGTTGTCGTACTCGCCGCCGCGGCTGCCGCGGGCCATCGAGGTCTCGAGAATTCGCTGCCGTAGCGCGCGATTCTCGAGCGAAGCCATCATCGGTTGCTGCGTCGTGTTGAGCATCGGAATCACGAATTTACCCGGAAGATCCCGTGCTTCGGCCGCATCGGCGGCGGACTGGATTTCGGCCTCCGTCAGTCCCGCGAGTTCTTCGACCGTGTCGACGACGATAGCGACGTCGTTGACTTCGTCGAGCACGTTCTGGCTGAAGCTCGTCGACAGTTCTGCGAGCTCTGTGTTGATGGCGCGCAGCCTTTCCTTGTCTTCGTCGGAGAGCTCGGCGCCTGCGCGCACGAAATTGCGGTGAGTCTCTTCGACGAGTCGCAATGACTCCGCGTCGAGGCCCAGCGATGCGCGATTGTCGTAAATCGTTTTTATTCGCTCGAACAGTGCCGCATTCAACAGGATCTCATCGCTGTGCGCCGACAAGAGCGGCGCAACTTCGACCTGAATTTCGTCGAGTGTGTCGTTCGTGTGAGCCGAGATAAGGCCGTAGAAAACGCTGGCGACACGCTCCAGCGTCCTGCCGCTGAGTTCCATCGGCAGGAACGTGTTCTCGAACGACGGCGCGGCGGCCTGGTTTGCGATTGCCGCGATTTCGTCCAGCTCCTCGGCCATGCCGGCTTCGAACGCCGGCAGATAGTGCTCGTCTTCGATCTGGTCGAACGGGGGGTATTGCATGAACAGCGGACTCTCCGTGAAGAACGGATTCGTGTTCTCCGGAGGGACCGTCCGGGTGACTTCGGGCGAAGCCTCTGCCGCCGGCGTGACTGCCTGCTCCTCAGTCGCCATGTCGTTCGAGCAGGAGGTCAGCGTCAGCAGCAGTAGCGGGATACAGAGCTTCTTGGTCATGGCTCTTCCTCGATGAATCAATTCGTTGTAGTCGCATGTCACTCGAGCGGCGGTCCGACCGCCGCGCGTCTGCCAATCGGCTCATGGTTCTCGGCAACGTCGATGACGGCAATCGCGTAATCCGGCGTGGAGAGGAACGTTCCGCCATCAGCGTCGAACAGTGTTTCCTCACCGCCGAGACGATAGCGGCCGGTACGCTCGCCCGGTTGCATGGCGCCACGATTGCCTGACAGCACTGTCCAGGTCACGCCTTCGGAAGCGCGATAGGCTTCGATTGCCTGCCAGTGACCGTAATACTGCCCGTAGCGGGGCGTGCCCGGTTCCGGGGCGAGCTCCGGATCCGTCAGTCCCCATTGGCCGTTCGTGAACAGCGTTGTGCCGCCGCCGACCTGGATGACATGCGGTGCCGCATCGCCGAGCTTGCCGGCCGCTTCGATGTAACTGACTGCGGCGCGATAGGTGGTGGCCGAGTCGGGGGAGTTGTCCGGGCCCACGCCGGCGACCGCGATGATGACCGCATCGGCGCCGGGGACGAGCTCGACGATCGAATCGACGTCGGTAACATCGCCGCGCGCGCCGGAAAAGTTGGCGTTATCGTTCGTCAACCGGGCCGGATCGCGTGACACCCCGAGCACCTCATGACCGCGGCTCAACGCCTCTTCGACGATCGCGCCGCCGATCTCGCCGCTCGCGCCGAAAACGACGAATTTGTCAGCCGCGGCCTGCGTCGCCGGCAGAGCAAGTAACACCAGGACGGTCGATATCGAGACCAGGGATTCGTGTCGCATCAACGGACTCCTCGCCGGCTGTCAGGCCGATAATCATGGAAACCGGTAACGATAGCTTCGGTCGGGGCTAAGTCAACCGGTCGACGGCCGGTATTGCGCCTCCTATATTGTTTCCATGCCCTCAAAAAGTTTTGCCCCGATCGCGGCGGACGGCGCGCGGGTACTGATTCTCGGCAGCCTGCCGGGCAAGCGCTCGCTCGCGGAGCAACAGTACTATGCGCAGCCGCAGAACGCGTTCTGGAAAATCATGGGTGAGTTATTCGGCGCAGGGCCGGAGCTGCCGTACGCTGGGCGAACCCAGCGCCTGTCGGCCAGCGGAATCGCGCTCTGGGATGTCATCGCATCGGCCGAGCGCCCGGGAAGCCTGGATTCCTCGATCGTCGGCGCGAGCGTCATCGTCAACGATTTCGGCAAACTGTTCGCGCGTTGTCCGGAAATCGAATTGATCTGCTTCAACGGCGTAAAAGCCGCCGAGCTTTTCGAGCGCCGCGTGCGGCCTGCACTCGATAGCGAATTCGCTCATTTCGAGTATTTACGACTGCCGTCGACGAGTCCCGCGAACGCCGCCATGCGTTTTCAAGAAAAGCTTGCGCGCTGGTCGATCGTAAGAGATGCGCTTGCAGCCTAGAACGAATACTCGAGCGACACCGCGGTAAAGGTATCCCTGTTCTCGAGGCCAAGAGGAACATCGGAGTTATTTCTGATCGTATAGGAGACGACGAGTGCGACGCCGCCGAAGATATCGGCGGACAGGCTCGAGACGGCTTCGGTATAGGTGTTGTCGGAACCGGTTTCGACTGCGAGCGTCTGGCTGAACGCCGACGTTTCGCTGATCGTCCAGCTGTAATCCAGGTTGAGCCGGACAATCGCTTCGTCCTGCGTCCTGCCGTCGCGCAAATCGGCCTGACGCGCACCGCCACCGATCTCACCGTTCAGCGTGTGCCGCTCGTTATCGATGAAGCGCCGGCCGTAGCCGAGTGCCTGCCTGACCTGCTGGTCGTAGCCGGAGAACTTGTCCTTGTTCCAGGCAACGAGGCCGAATGCATACGATCGTTCGTTAAAGTCGTAATTCGACTGCCAGTTGAGGGTATAGGCTTCGGCCGTATCGACGGCGCCGGAGCTGGCGCGCACGGCCGAGCTTCTTAGCCGGTGGGACCAGGGCGCGTAGTTCCAGCCCAGCACGAAATTCATGTTGAGGTTCTCGCTCTCCGAGTTGCCGCTCGTTGCGAGGTAGCCGAGCGCGACGCGGCCGGAGAAGCCTTCTTCGTCCTGAGCGAGCGCTGGCGCTGAAATCAGCAGAATGGCGGAATAGAAAAATAATTTGCGAAGCGTAGTCAAGGAAATCTCCTGGCGGCGTCGCCATGATTGATGATTGGTCGGGGCGCGTATTTTAGTATGGCAGAGTTAAATTGAAAGCTCTAAACTACGTGTACTCCGCTAATAACTAAGAACTAATCAAGGAGACGCAGTCATGCTGCAGGAATTCAAGGAATTCGCCATGCGCGGCAACGTGGTCGACATGGCCGTCGGTATCATCATCGGTGGCGCGTTCGGCAGAATCGTGAGCTCGTTCGTCAACGACGTCATCATGCCGCCGATCGGGCAATTGCTGGGTAATGTCGATTTCTCGAGTCTTTACATCAACATGAGCGATACGGCATACGAGAGCCTTGCCGCCGCGACCGAAGCCGGGGCGCCCATTATTCGCTATGGAGCTTTCATCCAGACGGTCGTCGACTTCGTGATCGTCGCGTTCGTGATTTTCATGGTGATCAGAAGCATGAACAACATGAAGAAGAAGGAAGAAGCGAAGCCTGAAGAGCCGGCGGCACCGCCGGAACCCTCGGCCGAAGAGAAGCTCCTGACCGAAATCCGCGACACATTGCGGCAACAGAGCTGATTGCCCCATGCAGGACTTCGAAAAACTCGGCGCTTTCTATCTCGGTAAACGCTTCGATGCGGACGCCGGTCTGATCGACGATGAGCTGACGCTCTACGACTCGAACGATCTGACGACGCATGCCGTCATTATCGGTATGACGGGGAGCGGCAAGACCGGACTCGGTGTCGGCCTCATCGAGGAGGCCGCGCTCGACCATATTCCGGTCATCGCGATCGATCCCAAGGGCGATCTCGGCAATCTGCTGTTGAGCTTTCCAAAGCTCAGACCCGCCGATTTCGCACCCTGGGTCGATCCGCGCGCGGCAACGGAGGCCGGGCAGGATCCGGAGGAGTTCGCCGCGGCGACTGCGGCGCTGTGGAAAAACGGTCTTGCGGACTGGGGGCAGACACCCCAGCGTATCGCGAACCTGCGCAAAGCCGCGGACTTCTCGATCTACACGCCGGGCAGTTCGGCGGGCTTGCCGTTGTCGGTCCTCAAGGAATTCACGGCGCCGCCGGCGGAGTTGCTGGAGGATCGCGAGCTCTATCTGGAGCGCATTCAGGGCACGGTCAACAGTCTGCTGACGCTGCTGGGGGAAGACGCCGACGATGTAACGAGCCGCGAGAACATTCTTCTGTGTGCAGTGCTCGACCGGGCCTGGGCAGAGGGGCGCAGTCTCGATCTCGCCGGTCTGATCGGTGCAATCCAGAACCCGGGCATCGACCGCATCGGCGTGATGGATCTCGACACTTTCTATCCCGCGAAAGATCGCTTCGGTCTCGCGATGGCAATCAATAATCTGCTGGCCGCGCCGGGATTCGACGCCTGGATGCAAGGCGAGCCGATGGATATAGGCCGGCTCATGCATACCGAATCCGGCCAATCGCGGGTATCCGTTCTGTCGATAGCACATCTCGACGATGCGCAGCGCATGTTCTTCGTCACGATGTTGTTGAGCGAAATCGTGACGTGGATGCGGCGTCAACCCGGCAGCGGGTCATTGCGCGCGATTCTCTATATGGATGAGATCTTCGGCTTCATTCCGCCGGTTGCGAACCCGCCTTCGAAGCGGCTGTTTCTGACGCTGTTGAAGCAGGCGCGTGCTTACGGGCTCGGCGTTGTCATGGCGACACAGAATCCCGTCGATCTCGATTACAAAGGCCTGTCGAATACCGGAACGTGGTTTATCGGCCGCCTGCAGACCGAAAGAGACAAAGCGCGAGTTCTCGATGGATTACAGGGCGCGGCCGGCAGCGAGAACCTGGAACTGGGCAAGCTCGAACAAACCCTCTCCGGAATGGGGAAGCGGCGGTTCCTGCTGCACAACGTCCACGACAGCAGGCCCGTGATCTTCCAGACGCGTTGGGTCATGTCCTATCTTGCAGGCCCGCTGACGCGTGATCAGATCAAACGTTTGGCGCCCCGACCCGAACAGCCGGCGGGTTCCGCGGGTCCGACGCCGGTTAAGGCCGCGAAGGTTGCATCGAAAGCAGCGGCGGGCCGGCCCATGTTACCGCCCGGCATCGAGCAATATTTTCTTCCTGTCGACAGAATTCCTGCCGAAGACGAGCGTCTCGCGTACACGCCCTACGTCATCGCGTCGGTGCGGGCTGCCTACAGCAATTCGCGTGTGAAGGTCGATGAGACTCAGGAGTTCATGCTGCTCGCGCCGGCCAGCGACGGGCCGATCAGCCTTGACTGGAACGATGCCGACGAACTCGACCTTGAAGCATCCGATCTCGGCAAGAAACCCGTCGCCGACGCCGTGTTTTCGGAAGCGCCTGCGGTGCTGTCGAGTGCAAAGAACTATACGAGCTGGAAAAAAAGTCTGAAGACCTGGCTGCGTGAAGAGAAACCGGTCAGGATTTACCGCAGCCCGCATTTGCGCGAATACTCGCGCGCCGACGAGGACGAACGCGACTTCCGGATTCGTTTACAGCAGCTCGGTAACGATGCGCGTGATCTCAAGGTTGCGAAATTGCGCAAGCGATTCGAAGGGCGCGTCGCGCGACTCGAAGAGCGCTTGCGTCGCGCACAACAGGCGGTCGATCGCGAAGCGGAGCAAGCCCGGGGCAGCAAGGTCGATACCGCGATCTCGTTCGGCACCGCGGTGTTGGGAGCTGTACTCGGCAGACGCAAAGTCTCGACGACGTCTGCGTCTCGCGTGGGTACCGCGATGCGCAAGGCGGGCCGCATGAGACAGCAATCAGCCGACGTGCGACGTGCGCAAGAGACGGTCGAAAGTGTCAAAGCGCAACTCGAAGCGCTGCAGATCCAGTTCGACGAGGAAGTCGAAGCGCTCGACGCTGTCTATGACGCTCAGACTGAAGAGCTCACCGAGACGCTGGTGCGACCGAAGTCCACGAGCATCGATATACGCTTGATCGGTGTAGGCTGGTCGCCGTCGATAGAAGCCGCGGAGTAGATTTTCAGCGCGCGTTTCTTTCGCGCCACCATGCGAGACGCTCGGCGACCAGTTTCTCGAAGCCCTGGTCGGTTGGCTCGTACCAGGTCTCGCCACGCAACGGTTCCGGGAGATATTCCTGTCCTGTGGCGTGACCGCCTTCGGCGTGATCGTAGCGATAGCCTTTGCCGTAACCCTGTTGCTTCATGAGTCCTGTTGGCGCGTTGCGTATGTGCTTCGGTACGGGCTCCGCGGGGTGCTCGCGCGCCGCCTGCTGTGCGCGCTGCCAGGCGTCGTAGATGCGATTCGATTTCGGCGCCGTGCACAGGTAGATAACGGCTTCGACGAGCGCGAGCTCGCCTTCGGGCGATCCCAGGAAGTGGTACGCGTCTTTGGCCGCCAGCGACAGCTGCAATGCCCGCGGGTCTGCCAGGCCGATGTCCTCGCTTGCCATGCGCACAACGCGACGTGCGAGATACATCGGGTCTTCACCGCCGTCGATCATCCGCGCGAGCCAGTAAAGTGCGCCTTCGACATCGCTGCCGCGAACGGCTTTATGCAGCGCGGAGATCAGATTGAAGTGTTCCTCGCCGGATTTGTCGTAACGCGCCATGCGACGCGCCAGCACGGTCTCGATAATGCCCGCATCGATCGCCGGCGGTGACACCATCGAGGCGACATGCGTCCGAACGGCTTCGGTCGCGTTCAATGCCCGGCGCGCGTCGCCATCGGCGTGGCGCGTCAGCATCCCGAGCGCATCCGAGGTCAGCTCGATCGTCCGGTCGTCATCGCTTGCGAGCGTGTCCCAGGCGTTGCTGATAATCGCGGCAATATGCTCGCTGCCGAGTGGCTCGAGCACGAAGACACGCAACCGCGATAACAGCGCAGCGTTCAGCTCGAACGAAGGATTCTCCGTCGTCGCGCCGATCAGCGTGATTACGCCTTCCTCGACCCAGGGCAGGAACGCGTCCTGCTGCGCTTTATTGAAGCGATGGATCTCATCGCAGAAAAGAATCGTGCCGCGACCCTCGATGTCGCGGCGCTGTTTCGCTGCCTTGATGATCTCGCGCACGCGCGGCACGCCTTCCGTGACTGCGCTGAACAGCACGAATTCGCGGTCGGTGTAGTTGGCGACGAGTCTCGCGAGCGTGGTTTTGCCCGATCCCGGCGGGCCCCAGAAAACCATGCTGGCGACGGTATCGCGCTCAATCGCGTCGCGCAGGGGCTTTCCTTCGGCAAGCAGCTGTTCCTGGCCGAGGAAGTCCTCGAGTCGCTCGGGACGCATGCGGTGCGCGAGCGGACCCGTCTGCTCACTGGCAGGCTCGAGCAATGAGGGCTGAGAGGTCACGCCGCTATTGTAAGCGTTAGACGCCAGTCACGGACCCGGGTCTGTGGACCTGGTCCGTTCATAATTGCGACAATCGGGGCAGCGACAGGGGAGATCAGGATGGCGAAGGTTTCTGCTTCGATGACCCGCCGCGAAGCGATCAGTGCCGGCGCCGCTTTGGCAACCACGCTCGGTGTTGCCGGCTCGCGATTCGCATTCGGGCAGAACGTCAGCAGCGAAGAGAAAAGGCTCGTCTGGCTCGGCATGGATCAGGCCGCGCTCGATGCCGCCTATGATCAGCGTGCCTATTCGCCGACTTTCGACGCCCATCTGGCACGCAGGACCGCACGCAATAAAGCAGCGCTCGAACGGCTGCCGCAACCGTTGCGCTATGCCTATGGGGATCGTCCGATCGAGGCGCTCGATGTCCATCTCTCCAACCAGACGAAGAGGCCGGCGCCCATTGTCATCTATATTCATGGCGGTGCCTGGAGAGGAGGTGTTGCGAGCGGATTCGCATGGGTGGCCGAGCCGTTCGTCAACTCCGGAGCTCATGTCGTCGTTCCCGAGTACTCGCACGTGCAGGACGTTGGCGACGACCTTTCCGTGCTGGGAGACGAGGTACGCCGCGCTGTCGCGTGGGTGTACGAAAACGCGGAAAGTTTTTCGGGTGATCGCGACCGTATTTTCATCAGCGGCCATTCGGCGGGTGGGCATCTCGCCGCCGTCACCGCAACGACGGACTGGGCGGGCGACTTCGGCCTGCCAGCGAACCTGATTCGCGGCGGTCTGATCGCAAGCGGCATGTTCGATCTCGAACCGGTGCGGTTGTCTTCGCGCAGCGAGTACGTCCTGTTCACGGACGAGACCGTGCATGATCTGAGTCCGCAGCGGCATCTCGAGCATCTGCACGCGCCGCTATTGATCGCTTACGGCACACTGGAGACGCCCGAGTTCCAGCGGCAGTCGCGTGATTTTGCAGCGGCAGCAAGCGCTGCGGGTAAGGACGTCAAGCTGCTCGTCGCGGAGGGCTGTTATCACCTCGAGGTCGAACAGACCATCGCTAATCCCTACGGCTTGCTCGGTAAGGCTCTGCTCGACATGATGGAACTTGGGTAGACGTGACGCCAGAGCCACTATGAATCGCGCCTCGTTCGCCCTCGCATTCGTCATGCTCATCGTTTCGCACAGCGTTTGCGCGCAGCGGGAATGGCGCGAGTATCCGAGCATGGAGCGCGGCTGGCACCGGGATGCCGACATCAACTACGGCTACAAGGAGCCGGGCGAGTTCGTCGTTGGCCGGTTGATGTTTCCACAGGCGAAGCACGGCCGCACGCTGGGTACCGGCCGGGGCGACTGGCTCGAGGGCGGTACTGCCTGGACGGTCGACTATCCGGAAGGCGACCGGACGTTTGCCTTGTTGCTGAAGCGGCTGAGTGCGATCGACGTTCGTCTGGTGGAACAACCCGTCAATCTCGACGACGACATAGACGTTTATTACTGGCCATTCCTGATCTCCGGCCTGGTTGGCGCATGGGATCTGACTGACGCGCAGGTACAGAAGCTACGCGAATACCTGATGCGCGGCGGTTTTCTCCTCTGCGACAGTTTTTACGGTACGGCCGAGTGGCAGGGATTCGTGCAGGGAATGAATCGAGTGTTCCCCGATCGGCCCATCGTCGAGTTGCCGGAAGATCATCCGATCTTCGACCTCGTGTTCGATCTCCGCGAGCGGCCGCAGATTCCGACCTGGCAGCATCTTCCGCACGGTTATCGCAACGATGGCGCCGAACCGCATTGGCGCGCGATTCTCGACGAAAACGGCCGCGTCATGGTCATGATTACGTTCAACAACGATGTCGCCGATGGCTGGCAACGCGCTGACGAACCGCGCTATCCGGAAGCGGCCGCGAACGCGTCGATTCGCCTCGGGGTCAACTTCGCCGTCTACGCGCTGACCCACTAAGCGGAGCGCCAACCGATCAATTCAGCGCATCGCAGCGCGGCGGTAACGTCGGCTCGCGCCGTACGCCGGGCGGACGCGACGGCAGCGGGCCGCGCTCGAACCAGGATGTCAGCTCCGCGCCACAGCCATCGCCGGCCGGCGGTGCTGCCTGCGGCGAGCATTCCGCGCTGCCGGCAGGGCAGGCGAGACGCACGTGCATATGGTCTTCATGCCCGAACCAGGGCCGTAAGGTGCGCAGGAAGCTGCGGTCTTCCCAGTCGCGCTCGCACATGGCTTGCTTGATGTAGGGGCTGATGAAGATTCGCTGGACATCGGGGTCGCTTGCGGCGATGCGCAGCATCTCGAAATGCCCTTCGCCGAAACGCGGGTCGAGCTCGCGCTGTTCCTGATTGACGAGCGACGGCAGGTCGAGATCGTCGCGCTCGTTCTGTGGTAACCGCGGCAGGTCGAGACGGAAGAAGACGTCGACGTCGAGTCCGACCTGGTGGCTTGCATGTGCGTCGATCATCGGACCGCCCCGCGGCTGACTCATGTCGCCAATCGGCAGCAGTCCGACACCGGCTGCCTGCGTTCTTTCGGCGAGCGACTCGATGAAAGCCACGAGTTCGGGATGGCCGTAATG
>JAHEKF010000120.1 GCA_024638465.1 Rhodospirillaceae bacterium
CGAAACCCGAAGCCGACGTTCTTCAGCCAGCCGAAATTCTGCTCGCCGATCGGGTTGTCCCCCCAGGTACGGCCGACGTCGGCGAATATTGCGCCGCCGACGCGGAACAGGCGCCAGGGGTACCAGTCGGTGAAGTACCGTTGCTCGACCGAGAACAGCATTTTGGAGTCGCCGGTCTGGTAGCGCAGGGGGTAACCGCGGAGGCCGGACTTGCCACCGAGCTGCACCGGGTTGTCCAGATCGAGGTCGTGCCCCGCGGTGCCGGAGAGTTCCATGAAGAACAGCCGCTTCTCCGACTGCCGGTGGTAGAAGCGCGCGCGGATCGACGTGGTCGCATTCCTGCTGTCGCCGCCCTCGCGCCGGCCGCTTGTAACGCCGGTGACGAGCAACGCGGTCTTGTCCAGCGAGCCGAAACCGAGATTGAGCGAGGCAGATACGATCAGCGCGTCGCGATCCGCGCCGAAGCTTTCGTCCGCCCAGCCGACCGATACGGAGAAGCGTGTGCCCATATAAAAATCTTCGGTGCGGCCAATCTGGTTGGTATTGCTGGTCGTGCTGAACTCGTCCTGCAGGACCTCTAGCCCCAGGAATGGGTACACCAGCTTGCGGTCTTCCGGGATTACAGCCGGCAGTGTGGGATCGACCGCCTCCGAAAAACGATTGTCGTCGAATACATAGCCCGCGGTCCACCGCCGCACCCAACCGTCCTTGAGACCCGCTGACCACCCGCCGAAGCCGGTTGCGTAATCACGCTCGTGGCGGTACTCGGCAGCTTCGTCTCCCAGCCGGTAGAGCGCCGTGCGGCGGTCGTCGAGGGAAACCCAGCCGCCACCCGACCAACGTGCATCCAGCGCATGAAACGGCCGGACGATGGAAAGAATCTGGGTTTCACCATCCGAATTGTCGGCGAGGCGCAGGAACATCGATACCCAGCTGCTGCCCAGGTTCCTGTCCTCGAAGTCGAATTGCGTCGACGTTCGATCGACACTGTCGATCCACTTAAGCCGCAGCAGCTGGCCCCGGCCAAGCAGATTGGTTTCCTCGATACCGAGCGCCGTCCTGTTCTCGCCGCCAGTGCGTGAAAATGACACGTCGGGCGTCAGTGACCATACGTCCTGCGTCGTGACTTTCACGTCGACGACGCCGCTCTCGTAGCGGATAGGCTGGACACTGGCGTCGTAAATGAAGCGGTTCGAGCGCACGATTCGCTCGGTTTCCTCGAGCAGGCGACCGGAGAAGTTATCACCGTCCTCGAACAGTATCTGGTTGCGAATCACATGGTCGCGGGTAACGACATGCAGTCGGTTCGCCCAGCGGTAGAGCCACTTGTTCTCTTTCGGATCCGACAGATCGAAGATGTTGCGCTTTTCGAGCACGATATTGCCGATGACGGCGCCGGCCGCTTCGAGGTCCTCGTCTTTCGGCACGGGTTCCGCGGTGACGACCTCCGTACCCGGGGTAGTCAGAGTCTCCCCGGCGCCCGCGAGAGTTGCCCACGGGACAAGCCCAAGCACGAGGGTTCGGCATATGCTGCCCTGGCGATCGCTGCTGGAAAAACCGTGTCGCATGGTGAGATTCGCGAAACTCAAAACCGCAGTTGCTGATGCAATCATTGACGCGCTGCGGTCAACGCTTTGTCAACGGGTCCAATCCAGTATAATCGGCTATCCGCGCTTTGTAGACCTCGGATGCCATGGAAGAAAGCCTGCTAGAGCTGGGCACGACGCTCATGATCGCCGGCATGGGAACGGTATTCGTGTTCCTGACCGTGCTTGTCGGCGCAATGTCCCTCATGGCGATCCTGGTGAGAAGATTCCAGCCCGCGGTTCCCGATGGCGATGTTACGCATGAAGAGGTAGCCGCGATTGCCGCAGCAATTCGCCGGCACCGCCAATCCTGATTCAAAGGTCAAAAAACCAATGAGCGAAAAGAACGCCCTCGGTATCACCGAACTCGTGCTGCGTGACGCACACCAGAGCCTGCTTGCCACGCGTATGCGGATCGACGACATGCTGCCCATCGCCGACAAGCTCGACAAGATCGGGTTCTGGTCGATCGAGTCATGGGGTGGAGCGACCTTCGACGCCTGCATTCGCTACCTCGGTGAGGACCCGTGGGAGCGTATCCGCCGACTGAAAGCGGCCATGCCCAATACACCGCAACAGATGTTGTTCCGTGGCCAGAATATTCTCGGCTACCGGCATTATGCGGACGACCTGGTCGAGAAATTCGTCGAGCGCTGTGCGGTCAACGGCGTCGATGTCTTCCGTATCTTCGATGCGCTGAATGACCTCAGAAACCTGGAGACCGCGGTCAAGGCTACAGTCAAGGTCGGCAAGCATGCGCAGGGCACTATGTCGTACACGGTGAGCCCCGTGCACACGATCGATCTTTGGGTCGACCTCGGCAAGCGCATCGAGGACATGGGCGCTCACTCCATCTGCATCAAGGACATGGCTGGTTTGTTGCGTCCGTATGTCGCCTTCGAACTCGTGAGCCGGCTCAAAGAGGCTGTGGCTATCCCGATCCACATGCAGTGTCATGCAACGACCGGCTTGTCCACTGCAACCTGCGTGAAAGCGGCAGAAGCAGGCATCGACAACATCGACACGGCGATTTCGTCGATGAGCATGACTTACGGCCACTCACCGACTGAATCCCTGGTTGCGATACTGGATGGCACGGACCGAGATACGGGCCTGGATCTGCAGGCGCTCGAAGAGGTTGCCGCCTATTTTCGCGAGGTGCGCAAGAAATACGCGAAATTCGAAGGCGGTCTCAGGGGCGTCGATTCCCGAATACTGGTCGCCCAGGTCCCCGGCGGCATGCTGACCAATCTCGAGAACCAGCTGCGCGAACAGAATGCCGGCGACAAACTCGATGCGGTGCTTGAAGAGATCCCGCAAGTTCGCCGTGATCTCGGCATGCTGCCGCTCGTGACGCCGACATCCCAGATCGTCGGGACCCAGGCCGTCATCAACGTTCTTTCCGGTTCGCGCTACGCGACGATCAGCAAGGAGACTGCAGGAGTCCTGAAAGGCGAGTACGGCGCAACGCCGGCCGAGGTGAATAAGGGGCTGCAGGCGCGCGTACTCGAGGGTGCCGAGCCGGTTACCTGCCGCCCGGCCGACCTGCTCGAGCCGGAACTGGAGCTGCAGACCGAGAAGCTCAATCACATCGCGATCGAGAAGAAGATCCGCCTCGCATCCGACGTCGTCGACGACGTGCTCACGTATGCGCTGTTCCCGCAGATCGGCATACGATTCCTGCAGAACCGCGATAATCCGGCTGCGTTCGAGCCAGCGCCGGGCAGCGAGGAGGCGCAGGCGCCGGCCGCGGCACCTGCTGCCGCTCCGGCGCGGGGACCCGCCGCGTACTCGGTGCGTGTCAACGGCCGGGAATTCACGGTCGAAGTGGCCGAGGACGGGGCGGTTGCAGGCGTCGCGCCGGCAGCCCCTGGGCCGAAGCCGGCGCCGCGATCGTCAGGGGAGGCGGTGAAGGCCGTGCTCGCCGGAAACGTCTTCAAGGTGCACGTGGCGCCGGGCGACCAGGTCGAGGAAGGCCAGCCGCTGCTCGTCGTGGAAGCGATGAAAATGGAGACGGCCGTCAGCGCGCCGCGCGCGGGGACGGTCAGCGACGTGTTCGTGCGCGAAGGCGACGTTGTCGCGGTCGGTGACCCGCTCGTCGCCATCGCCGGCTGATGGAGCTGATCCTCGAAATCTGGCGTGGCTCCGGCCTCTACCTGATCACGGGCGGCCAGGCCGCGATGCTGCTGATTTGTCTGGCGCTGCTGTACCTCGGCATCGTCAGGAAATTCGAGCCACTGCTGCTGGTCACGATCGGCTTCGGTGGACTCCTGAGCAACATCCCCGGCGCCGGGATCGCGGAGCCCGGCGGGCTCTTGTACCTGACCTACGAAGTAGGCATCAAGACGGGTGCATTCCCGCTGATAATTTTCATGGGTGTCGGCGCGCTCACGGATTTCGGGCCGCTGCTCGCGAATCCACGCACGTTGTTCCTCGGTGCCGCCGCGCAGTTCGGGATCTTTGCGACGCTGCTCGGTGCGCTAGGGATGACCGAACTCGGCATAATGGATTTCACGCTGAAAGAGGCAGCCGCCATCGGCATCATCGGCGGTGCGGACGGGCCGACGGCCATCTACGTATCGGGCATGCTCGCGCCCCAGCTGCTCGGGGCAATTGCGGTTGCCGCGTATTCGTACATGGCGCTGGTCCCGATCATCCAGCCGCCGATCATGCGGGCACTCACGACGAAGGCCGAGCGAGAGACCCACATGGTGCAGCTGCGCCAGGTATCGAAGACCGAGCGCATCCTCTTTCCAATTCTGCTGTTGCTGCTGGTCGCGCTGCTGTTGCCGACGGCGGCACCGCTGCTCGGCATGCTGGCATTCGGCAACCTGATGCGCGA
>JAHEKF010000121.1 GCA_024638465.1 Rhodospirillaceae bacterium
GAACTCGAACCGATCTTCGTGCGCTCAGTCAGGCGGCGGGCGATGCTGCCTGCAAGCTGGACAACGAGGCTGCCATGATCCGCCGCGAACCGCTCGAAAGCTTTGCGATCCATCTTGAGAAGCTGGCTGTCACGAATTGCTCGAATACTTGCGGACCGTGGGCTGCCGGTCAGCAGGCCTATTTCGCCGACCGAGTCGCCGGGCGTTACCTCGCCGACCATGCGCGCGTCCTCTTCAAACTCGTGGCTCTCGGGTTCGACCCAAACCTGGAGACGGCCGCGGACCAGGAAGAAAAGGGCGTCGGACGGGTCGCCCTGGCGGAAGAGCCAGTCTCCGCCCCGGACAGTAAAAGACTCGAGTTCCTCGAGCAGCGACTCGGCATCGTTGTCGCCGAGGTCGAAGTAGTGCTCAATGATGTCGAGCAGGGTATTTCGCTCTGTCACTGACATAAACGCGCTGTTTTTGTTATTCGATCGGTCACTAAGTTACCCTAAATGGCGTCGCTCGGTGATACGAATTGTGATCGAAAGACGGCCCCGACGTACCAATTGGATTTGTCAATGGGAATTGGGCGATGACGAACATCCGTTTTCTGCACCTCGCCGACAGGCCGGACGCCATACCACTGGTTGCGGATTGGTATTTCGAGGAATGGGGATACCTCAATCCAGCGGCTACCCCGGACCGCATTGCCGAGAAACTCAGCGCAGCGCTTAATCGCGATTGCATTCCGCTGGTGGTGCTGGCAGTCGAGGGTGATGCGGTGATAGGGGCCGCCGAGCTCAAGTATCGCGAGATGACAGTCTTTCCTGAGAGAGAGCATTGGCTGGGTGGCGTGTTCGTCACTTCGGAGCGGCGGGGTTACGGTGTTGCTACGCGCCTGATCGATTCGGTCGTTGACACCGCTCGTACGCTGGGCGTCAGAGTTCTGCATCTGCAAACACCGCAACTGGATGGCGGACTGTACCTGAAGCTCGGATGGCAGCGCGGAGAGCAGGTTCGTTACAACGGTCTCGACGTGCTTGTCATGGCGCGCGAGATTTGAATTTCAGGTCAATGTCCACTTTGACACTCGAGAGTGAAGTAAATCTCGTCCCCGCTGTTTTCTCGAGCCGTGAAATGCTAGCTTCTGCAGGGTCCGAGATCCGCGAAGAGAGGATTCATGCCGCCTAGCCTGCGTTTACTGTTGCTTGTCAGTACCTTCCTGACGCTGGCGGGCTGCGGTGAAGAACAGCAGGCGGTCGCCGCGAGCGACGACGCTGTCTCACCCGAGATCAAACTGTTCAGATCCTCCATGGACGGCGCGCCATCGACGATCGATCCGGTGCAAGCGTCCAATGTCTACGCAAACGCGGTGGTCCTGAATGCCTACGACACGCTGTATCGCTTCAAATATCTCGCGAGGCCTTACGAGGTAACGCCGAATCTCGCCAACGGCATGCCGGAAATCTCGGCGGACGGCCTCGTCTACCGCATACGTATAAAGCAAGGTGTGCACTTCATCGACGATCCGGCGTTCGAGGGCGGTATCGGCCGCGAGGTCGTCGCCGAAGACTTTGTTTACAGCATCAAGCGGCAATTCGACACGAAGCAGCGACCGCGTGGCGCGTGGCTCTGGCAGGGACGCATCGTCGGTCTCGATGCCTGGAAGGATGCCGGCTCGAATTACGATGAACCTGTCGAGGGACTGCGCGCGCTAGACCGTCATACGATCGAATTCCGACTGGTCAAACCGTATCCGCAGCTGGTCTACACACTAGCCCAGGGTTATGCGGCAATCGTGCCGCGCGAAGCCGTCGAGACCTACGGTCGCGAGTTCGGATCCCGCCCGGTTGGCTCGGGCCCGTTCAAAGTAATCTCCTACGACTCGGCACGGATTGTTTATGAGAAGAACCTAAAGTTCCGCCAGGAGCCCGTCGATATCTGGGCGGAGGGCTACGATCCGGACACGCAGGCCCATACGGGCGTTGAGGCGATCCACGAACGATCGCCGCCGTTCATCGATCGCCTCGAGATTAACTTTATCTCGGAAAACGCGGCACGCTGGAATTCCTTTACGAAGGGTAACGAAATCCAGTACCTGTCGGTGCCGAACGAGCAGTACGACAACATCCTGGCGTCCAAGGATCCGATCGTCGCGAAGCCCGAGATCAGCGAGAAGTACCACATGCGCCACAGCGTTGAGTCGGGCTTCGTTTTTACCAGTTTCAACATGGACTTCCCGACGATTGGTTATAACGACGACCCCGAACAGGAGCGGCGCAACAAGGCGCTGCGCTGCGCCATTATCAAGGCATTTGACTGGGCGCGCCGCAACGAGAGCTTCTATTTCGGCCTCGGGCGGGTATTCCCTGGCATCATCACGCCCGCCGTGCCGGAGTTTGATGCCGATCTCTCCGAGGACAGCATAACGCTCGATATCGACGGCGCAAAAAAACTGCTCGCCGACAACGGTTGGAACGAAGACAACATCCCGGAGATAGTCTACGGCACGACCGCTGGCGTCATTCAGCGTATGTTCTTCGAGCAATTCCGCGGGTTCATGAAGAAGATAGATTATCCCTCCGACAAAGTGGTGTTGAAACAATACGCGACGTTTGGCGATTTTGTTAAGGACACGTCCAACAGTCGATTGCCGATTATCGGCAAAGGCTGGACTCTGGATTATCCTGATGCCGAAAACACGCTGCAGTTGTTCTACGGACCTAACGGCTCACCCGGCTCGAATGACGCCAACTACAAGAACCCGGAGTACGACCGGCTCTACGAGCAGTCAGCCGTCATGCTGCCGTCGCCCGAACGCACCGAGATTTATCGACGCATGAACCAGATGGTAATCGACGATTGCGTCGTTATTTCCGGGCTTTCTCGCACGCGCATCTACCTGTGGCACAAGGACGTCATCGCAATGCCGGACCGGGAGATCGTCAGCGGTTTCTTTTTGCGCTTCGTCGACCTCGTCGATGGGAAGAACTCGTAGATGGACGTGCTCAAGTACGCGATTCGAAAGCTCATTGGCGGTATTCCGCTGGTGCTCGGCGTGACGTTCGTCAGTTTCGTGCTGATGGTGTATTTCGGCCCGGATCTGACGTTCGAGATGCTGGGTAAGAACGCTACGCCGGAGCAAATTGCCGAGGTTCGCAAGGAACTCGGATACGACCGGCCGTTCCTGGCGCGCTACGCTGAATATCTCAAGGAACTGGCGACGCTGGACTTCGGGCTGTCCGACTCTTCCGGCGAACCGGTTAGTGCGATGCTGAGCCGGTCAATTCCTATTTCGCTGGCGCTGGTGACGCCCGGCTTCATACTGGGCAACCTGCTTGGTGTGCTGTTGGCACTGGTAGCCGCGTATCACCGCAGCGGCTGGATCGACAAGGCCATTATGGGCTTCTCCGTCGTCGGCATGAGTATCAGCTTTCTGATCGTGATCATCGCGTTCCAGATCCTGCTTTCGTCGAGCTACGGCTTGAATCTGTTCCCGGTGCGTGGTTGGAACGTGCACAGTTTTTATGATTATGTGATGTACGTTACGGTGCCCACGCTGGCGTCGGTTTTCGTCGCCCTGGGCTACAACACGCGCTTCTACCGCGCTGTTATCGTCGAAGAGATGACGCGCGATCATGTGCGCACCGCGCGTGCTTTCGGTATTCGCCCCGGCAAGCTGCTCTACAAACATATCCTGAAGAACTCCGCGATCCCTATAATCACGCGCATCATGTTCTCGATCCCGCTGGTCATCGTTAGCGGCAGCCTGCTGATCGAGAGCTACTTTGGAATTCCAGGCGTTGGCAAGGTTACCTTTGACGCCATCACGTCCGGAGACCAGCCTGTTTTGAAGGCCGTCGTCGGTCTAACCGCCGTGCTGTTTGTTGTAACGCTGCTTGTTACCGACATTCTGTATCGCGCCGTCGACCCCAGGGTGTCGCTCAAGTGAGCGCGGCGGCCGACACGACGGCACCGCTGCCGGAAGGCGGGGCGATGACAGCCGCGGACGATCATCACGAGTCCATCTGGGGCAAGGCGCTCTACAAATTCAGTCGTGATCGCACGGGCATGCTGGGTCTCGGTATTGTCATGGCCTATTTCGTAGCCGCGCTCGGCGTCTGGTTCGGAGTGTGGGGCACCGAGTGGAGCGATGTCGAAGGGCCCAAGTGGGGGGCGATGAGCTCCGAACACTGGTTCGGCACCAATATCATCGGGCAGGACATCTTTCAGCGCAGTCTCTACAGCACCAAGACAGCGTTCGAAATCGGCCTGATCGTTGCGGTGCTTTCGACCATTCTGGGCGCACTGCTGGGTGCTCTGGCCGGCTTCTTCAGTGGCACCTGGATCGACGCAATCATCCTCTGGCTCAAGGGCGTGCTCGACTCGATTCCGTTTTACCTGTTCGTCGCGGCGGTCGCGTTTGCGCTGCAAGGCAAT
>JAHEKF010000060.1 GCA_024638465.1 Rhodospirillaceae bacterium
GGTTCTCCGGATCGCGGACGTCGAGAATGACGAGGATCTTGCCGATGAAGCCTTCGTACTCCGTTCCGAGATAAAGAAACGGGCCGTCGAAGTTGAAATGGTGTGTGCCGCGCGCATCAGGGTAGATTCCGGTTGCCGCATTCGGCGGTGACGTTGGTGCCTCCCAGTACGACAGGAAGCGGGGATTTGCGCGGTCGCTGATGTCGAAGAACTTGACGCCGTGGTAGGTCGGCATCTTCGCGGTCCCGCCCCGATAACGCTCCTGATTCGCGGCCAGAACGTTTCCGGGCCCGCTTTGCGCATAATGGTTGTGTGAGTTCCACCCGGGATCCCAGCAGGGCGGTGGCGCGCGGCCACTGACGATTTCGGGATCGTCCCAGTTGACCTTGCACGGGACGCGGATCGGCGGAGTGCTGTGCGGGTAGTCGGATGACCAGACGTAGTGGCCTGGCGGAGGTGACGGCGATTCGACGGGGTCGAAGTTGGGTACGGTCGCGAGCCGCACCGGATTAAGGGGGTCGCTGACATCCACGGTCATGACGCATCGGTCCGGAGCCGGGTGCGCGTTGTCCAGGGGGCTCGGGTCGTAGCAACCGGAGTACAGGTAGTCGCCGTCCGTGTAGGGCCACGGGGACAGCTTGGAGAAAGAAGCCAGATCGAGTCGTCCGTCAGGCAGGGTTGCGATACCGACGCGCTCGAAGTTCCAGGCGCCTTCTGTCGGTTCGGTCGAGCCGGGAGCCGAGACGAAACCCATCGCGAAGCCGATGGTCAGCGCGACCAAATGCACCCGATCTTTGTTATGAGCTACTTTCATCGGATCCCCCTTCCGATTGGCGCCGCGTATCCGGCGCTGCCGCTACTCTTCCTCGAGAAAGCTCTCGAACTCGCCAAAATCGAGATAGTCGCCGGAGCAACTGATTTCGCTGAGTTCCCAATTAGACGGCGCCAAGCGATAGTAAAGCTTTTCGGCAACCCAGGGTTCGGCAAGCGCGATCGGATCTTCGAGCGTGATGTCTATCTCCAGGTTCAGGTTATCGACCCGATGAAAGACTTCAGTAACTTTGAGCTGATCGCTGTGCTGATAGCCCGACCGATCCATCCAGGTACGCTCGTCGATGCCGACGGTCGTTATGACGAACGTCGTGTCGTCTGCCCATTCACCGACGGAGTTGCCGAGCCAGAGCATGACGGGATCTTCGGGGTTTTCGCGACCGTCCATATAGATACGGCGAATCATGTGGTCGTACTCGAACAGCATGATCATCTCTTTGTCCGTGTAGACGATTTCGAACGGGTACGGATGGAAGTAAATTCGCGGCACGCCCGGCGGGTAGCAACGCGTCAAGACGGGATCGTTGGTCTCGGCGAGCGAAAAGCTGCCAGCATTCGAATCTCTGGCGGTCGCAAAGCGCTCCTGTCCCCACTCAGTCAGAACCGGCGGTTCGGGCGTCCAGGTCGAGCCGCTACTAAACGCTCCCTCGGGGCCGTCGACACGAGTCCACACGCCGGTCAGGTCGCGAACGGGAGCCGGGCCGTCTTCGCGCTCTTCCACCTGGGTCGGAATGCCGGTGCCGAACTGCGCGAGCGTGACGCCGGAGAATCCGAATATCGCAACCGCGGTCAGGATCGATGTCGTCGCGTGTCGCATCAGTTGAGCACTTCCCAAAGCGGAATACTTTCGCCGTTCGGCATGATGATTTCGTTGATAACGACAGAATGACCGCCGTTTCTTGCCTGGCGACCGCTTATCGTGATCTCGTCGCCGGGATTGAGTGTCCGCTTTGTCCAGCCGCCGCGAGCCATCTTGTTCGGCGCCGTCATTTCACCCTGCCAGTGCTGAAGCTCGCCGTTTTCGCCCGTAACATCGAAATAGACCTGTACGTGCGGATTAATGAACTTGAATTCGGTGACGGTTGCGGTCAGCGTGACTTCCTCATCGCCGTAAGCCGCTCGTCCGTGATGAGCCGACGCAAGACTACCGGTAACCGAAATTACCGCGCTCGCCGCTGCCAAGATCAGGGTTCTCATTCGCATCATGTCACTCCCCGAGGTTCTCCCAAGCGTGATTTACTTATTGTAAAGCGCAGCGAGGCTCGGCGTCATCACCGTTCTCATAACAATGCTTCAGGAGAGATGACGATTATTTCATCAAGCGCTAACGGATATTGTCGTGGTGCAGCGGTTCGACGAGGTGCTCCAGATCACGCTCGATGCAGGGCGGTGCCTCGACAATCTCGACATCCGTCAGATGTGCGGTCCGGGTCCTGAGCTTCCAGGGCTCGGCCAGGACTTCCGGGTCGTGAGCGGTTGCCTCCCAGGTGAGCGTATCCCCGTCGCGCTTGATGCGCTCGATGACGCGAAGGTTCGTCGTATGAAACGAGCCGTCGTCCGTGAGCCAGGTATCGTCGTTGAAGTTGACGGTCTCGACCACCAGCGTGTCGTCTTCCCACCAGCCGATCGCGTCGCCGAGAAAGCCCGGCTCGACATCGGAGCGATGTGGGCGGCCATCGACGGGAACGATGCGGAAAAAGTTGCCTGTGTAATCGTCATAGAGGAACACCAGCTCAGTCGGCGTCTGAACGATCTTATCGGGCGGGCCTATCCTGGGAAGGCCCGGCGGGAAGCAGCGCAGCACGGTATCTTCTTCAACCTGTCGCTCATCCAGATCGCGAACGGTCGCCATGAATTCGGGTTTGTAGGTCGGGCGATCGCCGGCCTGAACTCCACGCGGATTGGTGTCGCATCCGCGAACGCATATGGATTCGCCGAGCTGCACGGGGGCGACGAAGTCGATTCCTGCGCCATTGTCCCAGGTACCTGACAGATCCGGATGGCCATCGGGCATTGTCGGCGTCTGTGCTGCGGACAAAGTGACGAACAGCGCCGATACGGTGGCCATGGTCAGCGCGAGCGACGATCGGGGCTTGAGTATGTCGGTCATAACGGTTCTCCGTAAGCGGGATTCCGCAAGTCGAAATTATTCTTCAGATAGCTGATAAAAGTGTCCGTCCGCGTAGGTGATCTTGAGTATGTAGCCGAGATTGCTGGTGCCGTCTCGTGCTGTATGAATGCGCACCGTGACGGGTTCGCCATCGCCGATCAGCATCGCTTTCGTCAGCCCGGCCTTGCGGAACATCGCCGTGGGCAGGGTTTCCAGTTCCCAGGTCACGACGTTACCGTCGTCATCCGTCTGATCGAGGTAGATATAGCTGTGCGGATTGATCCAGTCCATATCCGTAATGACGCCGCTGATCTCGATCGGCCTGTCGACTCGAAACTGCCCGAGCAGAGAGTGATGCGCTACCGCGCTGGCGGAAAAGAGAAGTAATGCGGCGAGCATGCTGATGCTCGAGCTCTTGTAGTTCATGGCATACCTCCGTCCGCTAGGCTAACACAGGCACCGAAATCGTGGCAGCGCATCGAACCGGAAAAACGGTTATCTACGGCGCCGGCGGTTCGGCCATGAAGCGGGTTGCCTGATCGACCTCGCAGCTAAACGGCGTGAGTTCCTCGTAGGGCGAACGAAGCCACTCGAGTTGCCCCGCGAAGGGCTCGGCGAGGAATTCCGGATCTTCGTAAAGGATATCGATATCAATCCGCGTACCGCTCTCGTCGAGCGCGTAGCGCTCCACGACCCGCTTTCGTGCGCCTGACGGCAGGCCGGTCCCGGGCAGCGTCGAGCGGTGATCGGCGAACAGCGTCGTTTCGACCACAAGAACGTCATCTTCCCAGCGTCCGACGGAGTGACCCTGGTTGGTGCGTTCCGCGCCGTCGGGGTGGCCGCGCCCGTCGGTGTAAATCACACGCTCCACATCGAAGAATTCGTTATGGATGGTGACGCGGTCCTCGAGGATGCGGATCTCGCTCAAGTGCTGCGGCACGGCGACGATCGTCGGCGAGGGATAGACGACGCATCGTGCGACCGGGTTGTCCGTCCTGACGTCGTAGCTCTCGCGAGCGGCCGTTCCGGCCTCTGTGGTGAGAACATTGAGGCCCGCGGCCCGAAACGCCACGAAGTTCTCGAGTTGCTGTTCCCAGATCCCTTCGAGACTACGCACTCGATTCGCTGCTGCCGGCGCGCGAGCGTCGCCCGCCGTTGGCGTCAGGATCGCGCCGTTTTCGGTCTCGAGCGAGATCAGCATCGCGTGGGCACGATCGATGTTTCTGTCGGGATTGCCGCGCACGGTCACGAGTTGGCCTGGCGTCAGTGTCTCCGGCGTCCAGCCATTGCGCGCGAGAATGTTGGTTGAATCCGTTTCAAACTGCCATACCGTAGGCCCGCCGTCCGCGTCGACAGTCTCCACGAAGATATAGCTGTGCGGATTGGTCCAGTCGTAACGGCTGATACGGCCTTCGATCTCGATGACGGCATCGGTATCGAAGATGATCGGGCTGTGATGCGCGGATACCGGTGGCACCGCGATTGCCAAGCCCACGATGGGAACCAGTAGTGAGTACTTCATCTCTGCCCCGAGTCTGTGACTACTGTCGTGCTCGCTCGATTCGAAGCCGGCGGTCTTCTTCTATTGCCAGCTCATCGGCGACCAGCGGATCGATTACTTCGGTGCCGTCTGCGCGCACGATCTTCTCGAGCCAGATGGCATTGTCTTCGAGATTCGACGGGTTGCCGACGATCGTCAGTGGCTCTCCCGTTTCGAACATGTCATCGGTCCATCCGCGGCGCGCGAGAGACAATTTTCCAGGGCCTTCCACGATCCACTGCACCGTCTCGCCGTTCTCGTCAGTGACTTCGATGTACAGGCGCGCGTGAGGGTTGACGAGTTCGAGGTTCACGACTCTGCCTTCGATCGTCTCTGTCGTCGAAAAGTCGTAGATGACACGAAATGCGTGGTGGGCTGTCGCTACGGACGAAAGCAGAAGCGTCAGTAGCAAGATTGGAATCGACAGTTTCATGATTATTTCAGGTCGCGGATTTATTCGGGAATGACACAGTCTTCGTAAGGATAGATTTCCTCGGTTGGCGCCCAGGCCCAGGCGCGCGCCATCGTCAGCGGTCGCTTCAGGGTCAGCGGATCTTCGAACGTCACTTCCAGGTCAAGCCTCATGCCATCCTCGGATTTCCGGAATCTTTCGGTCGATGTCAGCCGATCGCTGTGCGCGAAACCCGCGTTGGAGTGATTCGCGGTGACGCCAACCGTCTCAACGACGAGCGCGTCGCCGTCGTAGAAGCCGGTAGAAAATCCGAGCAGCGTGTTCTCGAAGTCGGGCGGCGGCTCGCGGCCATCGAGCCATACGGTGCGCAGCGCGGTCCACTCGGAGTAATAGAGCGTCACGCGATCATCGTACTGGGTAAGCTGCATCGCGTGCGGCGACAGGATTTCGCGAGTGAATCCCCACGGCTCGCAGGCCGTGAGCGACGGATCCCGGCCGCTGTCGAATGGGTAATTCTCGAGCGCTGCGGGCGTCAGATAGCTCGGGATCAGTTCGGTGCGCATATACCGCTGGGCTTCGCCGCGCAGCTCGCCGAAGGTCTTGTCGAGATTGTCGGGGTCTTCCAGAATCCCGGTCAGATAATCGCGCGCTTCAACCGGACAACCGACATGGCAAAAGGCATCCTCCGCGCGAGGTGGCGGATCGCTCCACATGCCGCTCAGCGCGGGAATGTCCTGAGCCGCACTCCACAGCGGCAACAGCGCGAAGCACAGCGCAAGCGTCAGTTTTGAACTCCGGGTCATGGTGCGGTCGCCTCCGTAGCCAGGCGCTATTTTCGCATGCACGCGGAGAATGTCACTCGCCGCGGCGCTCGCTCGATCCCAGCGTCCATATGAACGCGGCCTGCAGCCCCAGGCCGTAATCGTCCTCGAACAGCGGGCTGGCGCTATTTTCCGCGCCGTTATTGATCCATAACCGGATGGAGCCATCGAAACGCAGACGCGTGTTGATCTGGCGTTCCAGGCCAACGCGGAGTTCCGAGCCGAGATAGCCAGCGGAGGCGTCGAAGGCGCCCCGCGCGATCGTCTCGAATGCCGGCGGGACTTCGTAGTAATAGTCCGCATAGTCTTCGCTGATCCAGGTCGGGGTCCAGCGGAACAGCAGGTCGTTGTCCGTGCCGAATGCCTGATCGAGTTGGTATTCCAGTTGCGGGCTGAAGACGTAGCCACGCCCGCTCGAGTCGCTGCCGTCGAAGGACACGCCTGCTCGCGCCTGCAGCGCGAGAAACAGCGCGCCTTCCGCCGGATCGCGGTTGTTGAGATTGATCTCGAGCTCCGGGCCGATTTCCAGCATGAGGTCGAGATCCGGCATCCCGCGCCGAACCGCAAGATCCTCGCTGTCCTCGCCGAAGTTGACGTTGAAGTTGACGTTGAGTCGAACCCTGGGCCTGCGGACGACGCGCCCCTCGGCGAAGCGATCGAAGTCCTCTCCGAACCGCAGTCGCGAACCGCGGTAGACCGGATAGGGCAGGGGCAGCAGCGTCAGGTCCTGTTTCGAAGCGCCCGGATAAGCAGGCGAGTAACGGCCGAAAGCCGCGAAGCGAAATTCCCACAGCGGCGGCGCTTCGTCATCGTCGGATTGAGCGCTCGCGGGCAGTGCCATTGCTAACAGGCAGGCCGCGACGAATCCGGCGACCAGCGTGCCGGGCGCGGCTTGTCTTGCGGCGAGTTGCGGAACGGACACGGTGAGAACGTTGTGTGGCTTGCCGGGACGACCAGGATCAGTAGGCAAAGGCGTAGCAGTCGCGACGCGGGTCGGCCCCGGCAATACGCATATCCGAATCCGGATCGAGCATCACGATCGTCGCGCAGGCCGCGACACCCAACGGCGGCGCCTGATAGACCTCATGACCGCGAGCGGCGAGATCGCGAAGCGTCGCAACGGGAATGGTGGATTCCGCGTTGAGTCTGTTGAATCCGGTGTCATGCGGCCAGAACGACTCGAACAGGTGCAGCGTCTGGAAGCGCGGCATCGCGATGGCTTCGTGCATGTTCGGGTACCACAGATCCTCGAACTCGACGATGTTGAGGAATGTTTGCAGGATCGTCTGTTCCTGATTGTCTCCTCCGGGTGTGCCGATGGCCAGGAAAGGCTCCCCGTCGCGAAGTACGATGCTGGGTGTGAGCGTATAGCGTGGCCTGGAGCGCGGTCTGAGCTGGGCGGCGCGGGTCTCATCGAGCCAGAACTGCTCGCCGCGAACGCTCATTGCGATCCCCGTATCGCCAAGGATCACGGAGCCGCCGATCCAGCCTCCGCTCGGCGTGCTGTCGAAGATATTGCCTTCGGCGTCGATGATCGCGATATGCGTGGTGTCTTTCCAATAATTGGGCGTGTCGGTTCCCGCCAGCAGCTGGCTTCCTGCCGGCATGCCGACGCCGGCAGTCCAGTAGTTCCAGTCGTTGTTTTGCCCGCTATCGAACGGGAACGGATCGCCGGCAGTGAATGCCGTGGACGAGACGGCCATGTTGATGAGTTCCGCACGCTGCGCGGCGTACTCTTTGGATAGCAGTCCTTCGGCGGGTATATCGACGAAATCGGGATCCGCGTAGTAAGTGTCTCTATCGGCGTAAGCGAGCTTCATCGCTTCGACCAGCGTGTGAATATAGTCTGCGCTGTTGTGCCCCATGGTCCGCAGATCGAAGTTCTCCAGAATATTGAGCATTTGAAGCAATGCCGGACCCTGGCTGTTGAAGGACTGCTTGTAGACCGTGTAGCCCTTGTATGTCGTGCTGGTCGGCTCCTCTATCCGCGCGAAGAACTCTGCAAAATCTTCATAGGCAAAAGGCGTTGAGTGCGATTCGAGAAATGCGACCATCTCCTCCGCGATATCGCCGCGATAGAAGCGGTCGCGCGCAGCCACGATGCCCGCTTCGCGTCCTTGGCCTTCGGCCGCGCGCTCTGCCTCGACCATGCGTTTCAACGTGTTGGCGAGCGTCGGTAAGCGGATAACTTCGCCGGCCTGGTAGGGGATGCCGTCTTCCCTGAGCCAGTAGCGCTGGTTGGCGGGCCAGTTCATGATAAAGCGATACTCTCGCTGCAATGCCTGCGCGGTCCGCGGCAGGACCGCGAAACCGTCTTCGGCGTATTCGATCGCCCGGGCCGCGACCGTCTCGAAACTCATCGTGCCCCAGCGTTCGAGAACCGTTAGCGCGCCGTGAATCGCTCCCGGCACGACCGCGGGATCCAGACCGAAGCCGTCCAGGCTTTTGTTGTTGGCTCGATACCAGTCGATCGTCGCCGCGCGCGGCGCCCAACCCTGACCCGCGATCGACGTGACCCGGCCCTCATCGCGCGGGAAGACGAGTACCAGCGCTTCGCCGCCGAGGCTGTAGAGATCCTGCTCGACGACCCCGCCGACCAGCAACGCAGCCACTCCCGCGTCGAAAGCGTTACCGCCGTTCTGCAAGACCTCGAATGCAGCCGCCGTCGTTAGCGGATGGCCGGCCGAGACACCGGCGTTCGGGCCCAGTACCGGGGGCCTGAGTCGTTCCGGCACGACGGTGACGCGTTCAACCCGTACCTCTGCTGGCGCCGCGGGTTCCTGCGCCATGCACGATGCAGTCGCGCCGAACAGGGAGATGGCGAGAAATAGCTTTCCGGGAAATCGAATCATGTCGGCGGGATCCTCAATTATCGAGTGCCTGGTTGAAAGCGCGCCGAGCGCTGCGGCAACACTCGCAGTATATCGAGCGTGCCGCCGGATTAGGAAACCGGGGCGGCAAGCGTCAGCCCGGACCACTCCGCTACTCGAGACCGCGGCGGTATGGCAAGGAGATTTTTCTTCGGAGCGGCTGTGGAGCTCCATTATTTGAGCATAGAAACTATTAAATAACAGTATGTTATAGGTCTTACTTAAAGTAGAAATACGGTTCGTTTCCGGTCCGTTCATCAGGTCATGATTCTTAAGGATTCTTAATTCCTGCTGTCGGCCGGTTCTGGCAAACTAGCGCCGACTCATGCATTCGCGACGTCGCGGCCAGGGATTGCCACACGCTTATGGTCAGGATCTCCAACTTGCTTCCGTTTTCATGCTGCTTTGCGCTCGGCGTTGTCGCCGCGCAGGAGGCCAGTGACGGGCGTGCTGCGGGTAATCAGGTAACCGCGAGAATCGCACGCACCGAGATCCCACCGACGCTCGATGGCGTGCTGGACGACGCGGCCTGGGAGCAGGCCACTGTGATCGAGGATTTTCACCAGTTCAATCCGGTCGATCATGCCGAGCCGTCCGAGAAGACGATCGTCTATATCACCTACGACGACGACAATTTCTATGTTGCCGCGCGGATGTATGACAGCGAGCCGGACCAGATTCGGGCGCGCCAGCTCGTGCAGGGCGCAAGTTCTCGCTGGGACGATAACTTCGGCATCATCATCGATCCGTTCAACACCAAGCGAACGGGCTACCAGTTTCAGACGAACCCCAACGGCGTACGCGGCGACGGCACGTTCGAAACGCCGACCGACCTGAACCGCGACTGGGAAGGCATCTGGTTCAATGGAACGCGCATCGACGAAGAGGGCTGGGTTGCGGAGCTCGCGATCCCTTTCAGGACGCTGAACTTCGATCCGAGTAATTCGGACTGGGGATTCACGCTCGAGCGTACGATCGCGCGGAAACAGGAAGATATCTCCTGGTCCTCGTACAACCGGCGCGTCAATCCCGGATCCGCGGGGCTTGTCACGGGCCTGACCGGGTTGCGGCAGGGCCGCGGGCTCGACATCGTTCCATCGATCGTCACATCCGAAGCCCGGGACTTCGACACCGGTGCGGTAACGACGGAAACGGAGCCCGTGCTCGACGTCTTCTACAACTTCACGCCGTCCCTGACAGGCGTATTGACGCTCAATACCGATTTCTCGGCGACGGAAGTCGACGATCGGCAGGTAAATCTGACCCGTTTCAGCCTGTTTTTCCCGGAGAAGCGCGATTTCTTCCTGCGCGATGTCGACATCTTCTCGTTCGGCGGACTGGAGCGAAACGGCTTGCCTTTCAACTCGCGCCGTATCGGCCTCGATTCGAGGGGGCAGCCCGTAGATCTGGAGGTCGGCGCGAAACTGACGGGTCGTGTCGGTCGCTTCAGTGTCGGCGTTCTGGGTGTTCAGGAGGAAGCCCACGAAGACGTCGCGTCCAAGAACCTGTTCGTCGGCCGCGTCGCTGCCAATGTCCTGCGCGAATCGAGCGTCGGCCTGATCATGACCGACGGCGACCCGAACAGTAACGAGGACAATTCTCTGGTCGGACTGGATTTCCGCTATCGCAATTCGAATCTCCCGTCGGGAATAACCCTCGCAGGGGAAGCCTGGTATCAGGCGACGGATACGCAGGGCGTCGATAGCGAGCAGGATGCCTGGGGGCTCCGCATCGCATCTCCGAACACCGTAGGCTGGGAGGCTGAGTTCGGGTTTCAGCACATCGAGGAGAACTACAATCCCGCTCTCGGCTTCGCGAATCGAACGGGTATCGAATATCTGCAGACCAGCGCCGGTCACACGCGAGTGACACAAGGTCACGATTGGCTGCGCTCCATATCGCATGCCTTCAACTTCAGGAACTACGACCTGATTTCAGGCGGGCTGCAAAGTCGATCCGTGTTTCTCGAGCCTTTCGAACTCGAAACCAACAATGGCGATGAATTCGGTTCCCAGATTACCTACGATCGCGAAGTGCTGCTGGAGTCCTTCGAGATCTCCGACGGCGTCGTAATTCCTGTCGGCGATTACGAGTTCACGCGATACGGAATCGAGCTTGCGGGCGCTAACGCGCGCGTACTTGCGCCGAGCTTCGAGGCGAGTAGCGGTGACTTCTTTACCGGTGAGCGCCTCGAAATGGCTGCAGGGCTCGACTGGCGTCCTAACGATCGCCTCTACCTCGGTCTCGAATACGAATATAACGACATCAGTCTTCCCGAGGGAGATTTCGTAACGCGACTGGTACAGATCAACGCGAACGTCGCATTCAATTCCCAGTGGTCCTGGCTGAATCTGCTCCAGTACGACAACGAATCGGGCTCGGCGGGCATCAATAGTCGATTGCGCTGGAATCCGCGCGCCGGACAGGATCTGTTCATCGTCCTCAACCACGGTTTCAGGGCGGAGCGCACCTTTCGCGGTCTCGATTCGACGCAGTCGCAATTCTCCATCAAATACACGCAGACGTTCCGTTTCTGATCGTTCGCGGTCGTATGGCCGCTCCCCGTCAAAGCTTCGCCGCGTTGCGGCGCCGCGCAGCGATCGTCGTCGCGCTCCTCAGCGGTTCAACGCAGCATGAATGGCTTCGAGATTGTTTCTCAGGATTCTCTGGAGGCCATCGACAGCGAGGACGTCGCCGTCAACGATGCCGGGATCGGCGGTCTCGAGCACGACCAGTTCCGCGCCCGCGGCACTTACGGCTTCCTGAATCGCGTCGCTCGGCAGCCACCGGTGCAGTACCACGCCGATGCCGCGCGTCTGCAAACGCCCGGTCAGTGCGCTCAGGTCGCTGTCCGTCCAGTGGATATCCTGTTTGATGAAATAGCCGTCGACATAGAGGCCCATGTCGTTCGTCAGGTAGACGAAATCGCCGCTTAGAGCGAACACCGTGTCGTCCTGCGACTGGATGAGTCGATTCTGATAGTCGTTCCTTAACTCGAGCAGTGACCATTTGAGCTCGTCGAGATTCGTCCCGATCGTTTCCGCATGATCCGGAAACAGCGCCGCAAGGTCGGCGCCGATGATGTCGGCCATTCGGATCGCGTTGGCGACGCTCAGCCAGAAGTAGGGCGCGATCGCGTCCGATGCGGGCGCTGTGCCGGCCGCCCAGGGCACGTTCGATGCAGGAGTGCTGGTCAATGCAACGCCGGAGGTGGCGAACGACCACGGGGTCGCTGCCTCGATATCGACGACGCGAATGTTCTCGTTTCGCGCGAAGCGATAGAGCGGATCGCCAGGGAGTGCGTTCGTCAGGGATACAACCGCGGTCGCCGACGCAAACAGCGGCTTGAATCGCTCTATCCTGCGCGCGATGTAATCTCTCAGCAGCGTCAGTTGCCGCCCGTCTTCAGGGACGTTTTGGACCCGAATAGCGGTATCGGCAGCCAGGGCGCTGGTCAGCGAGTAAGTGGCCTGTGTTCCGGTGAGGACGACGGGCGGTTGCGCCGCGGCAGGCTGTGCCGAAACCGTCCCGGGCGCGAGGTTGGCGCTCATGCACAGTACGGAAACAATCGCCAGTCGGGTTCGAGGAGTCATTGTGAATCTCCTGCAAGGTCCTTATACGCTCGCCTCGCGATATCGAGGCAGGGCCATTCGAATGATCATTGTCGCGAGAAAGATCATCGCAGCGGTCAGTATGATCGCTCCTCCCGAAGGTATCGGCAGGTCGAAGCGCATCGGCGCCCATATTCCTATTACGCAGCTCGCCGTCGAGAAGATGACGCTCCATGCGACAAAGCCGCGGATGCCGCGATTGAGATTTCGTGAGGCAGCCGCCGGTATCAGCAACAACGCTTCGACGAGCACGGCGCCGACGATCTTCACGCAGGCGACGGTCAGAATGGTAATGAGCAAAACGAAGACGTACTCGAGGAGATGAACATTGATACCGCGAACGTGCGCAAGACTCGGATTCAGGCTGGCGAGCAGCATGCGGTTATAAAGCGGCAGCGCTACCGCGGCGGTAATCAGCGACGTCACGAGCAGCACGCTCATGTCGGTGTCGTTGACCGTCAGGATCGAGCCGAACATCACCGTATCGAGAATATGCGTATTCACGCGCGCCGAGACCCAGAGCAGAGTCGTCGCGCCGATCGCCAGGGAGATTGAAAGGAAAACGCCGATCAGCGTGTCCGACGACATCTTCGTACGATTTTTCGTGAAGTTCAGGAACAGGGCGAACAGGATGCAGAAACTGAACATCGACGCATAAGGCGCCGTGTAGTCCTCGCCGATCACCACGCCGATTGCGACGCCGGTCAGCGCGGCATTGCCGATTGCCTGCGAGAAGAAGGCCATGCGCTTGATGACAACCATCGTCCCGATCCCGCCCAGCAACGGGCCGATGAACAGAGCGCATACAAACGCGTTTGCGACGAACGCATAGCTGAACGTGTAATGAATGATGCCGTCATTGGCGAGGCCGATGATGAACTGGCGAAGAAACTCGTAGATCGCTGCCATCGCTCAGCTCGCGTCCCGGGTCGCGCTGCCCAACAGATCGAGGCTCGGAAACAGCTGGCTTGCAACGCCCGTCGTCAAGACCTCGCGTGGATTTCCATCGAGCAGAATTTCCCGGTCTATGTACGTCATCGCCTGTGCGATTTCGTAAACCTGGGCAATATCGTGATTGATCCAGACGGCCGTACCGCCGGCAGTCGTAAACTCGACGATCGCAGCCTCGATGATTGCTTTGCCGTCCGGATCCAGGCCGGTCATCGGTTCGTCGAGAACCAGCAACGACGGCTCCGGGATCATGGCCTGGGCGAACAGAACCCGCTGACGCTCGCCGCCGGACAGGCTGCCCAGCATCGAATTCTTTTTCCCCGCCATGCCGACCCGCTCCAGAACGCTGTCGACAACGCCGCGTTTGGCGCTAGAGATACCGGTGAATACGGGTCGTCGCTGGCAGGTCATACCGATGAAATCGATGACCCGGACCGGCAGCGTCTTGTCGAAGTCGAGCGATTGCGGGACATACCCGATCGTGCGGTTATCGTGCCATTCAATCGAGATATTGCCCTTGTGCGGCATCTGTCCGAGCATGGAGCGGATCAGCGACGTCTTGCCGCCGCCGTTCGCGCCGACAACGCAATGGATTTCACCGGCGCGAATGCCGAAATTGATGCCGCTCAGGACACTCGTATTCCCGAGGTCGAGGCTAACGTCTTCGAACGTGATCGATGGACCGTGCATGATCGTATCGGGAGTTCCGCGAGGCGAAGCGCTTACCGAGGCTTGCCGGCGACATCGCGAATCGCCTGCGCGAGCGTGTTCAGATTCTCGCGCATCTCAGCGACGAATTTCTCGGCGGTATAGGCGCCGCTGCTGATATGCGAGATCGAGTACATCTCGACGCCCGTGGCCTCCTGGATCGTATCGGACAGGCGGCTCGCGAAGTACTTCTCCGCAAACAGAACATTGACGTTCGCGAGGTTGATGCGATCTATGGTATCGGCCATTTGCCGCGCCGTGGGTTCGACGCCGTGGCGCGGCTCGATGACGGCCGAAACCTGCAGGCCCAGTTCCTGGAGGATATAGTCGTAGCCGCTGTGCATCGTTGCGGCCACGAAGCGGGAGAGATCGGCGCCGACGACCTGGCTGTCGAACTCGGCACGAAGCCTGCGAATTTCTAACGCGTATTGTCGTGCGTTGTTGCGGAACAAATCGGCGTTGCCGGGGTCGAGTTCGCCCAACCGCCGAGCGATCAGGTACACCTGCTGTATCGCTGCGGTCGTTGAAATAAACGTGTGCGGATTGACGATTTTCTCACCGCTGTTGTCGCCGGCTACCGGTATCAGGGAGACACCGTCGTTCGCGTAGATCAGCTCAACGGAGTCGCGGACGCCAGCGGCGTCCAGAATTTCGAATGCCCATGCGTCGTGACCGATTCCATTGACGACCAGCACATCCATGGAGGTCATTCGAATCATGTCGTCGGGCTGCGGCGTATAGCCGTGCGGATTCGCCTCCGCGTCGATCAGCGGTATGACCTCCGCCTGGTCTCCCGCGATGTTGGCAACGAAGCTGTAGTAGGGGTGAAGAGTGATTCCGATCTTGAGACCCTGCGCGGTCGCTTCGCCGCTCGCGAGCGCCAGCAGCAGGCCGAGCATGCACACGAACTTCCGAAGCACTGCGGTCATGGCGCGAATCACTGATTCATTCCCCGTAGATCCGTTCGACTTCCTGGTCGCCACTGTAGGCGACGACTTCGCGCCAGCCCTGCAGGATCAGGGAGTCGCGGAATCCGCTCTCCGGCATCTCCGCGTGGTTCGCCTCGTTCCACCAGACAACGATCGAGTTGGAGTTATAAAAACCGGCGTGAACGTGGCCGATGACGAGAAGAAACGACCCTTGCCCCGGTAGCGCTCCGTCCGTGCCGAGATACATGGTCGAGCCCTGCATCTCGCCTTCGGGTAACGGCTCATAGAGGCTCCATTTCAGCGAGCCGTTTTGCTCCCAGCTCGTATCCTGAAGAAAAGGCGGCAACAGGTAGTCCTGAAAATCCTGGAGATTCGGCCAGCGGAATTTCTCGCCTGGCGCGTTGAAGTAGTTGATGTCGTCGTAGATGTAGGGGATCTCGTCTTTTACCGTGTACAGCGAGTTGTAGATCGCCTGGTCGGCGCCGGTCAGAGAGTTGAACGCGCTGACCTGCCATTCATAGATCGTTTCGAGTTCGCCCGATCCCGAGTCGTCGACATACAGCGCAACGCCGCCCGCGAAGATCAGCGCGATGGCAAGAAGAACGAGTCCTTCGTAGCGGCTTCCGGCTGGGCGCACCAGGTCGATCGTCGTGCTGCTCATCTCAAGACTCCGGCTAGCGCGTCATGTCCGCAGCTTTGACCCAGAGCACCGCGTCGAGCGAAAGATCCCGATCGTTATGCATCAGGCCATCGTCCAGATCGAGCGCGCATATTCCCCACCAACCGGCTTTCGGCAGACCGATCGTGACCTCGCCGAGCGCGTTGGCGCGGATGCTCAGCGTGATGAAGGAACTTTGCGGGGGCGTAACGCGTGCTTCGGGATCGAAGCGACGTTGGTCGATCTGTGGCTCGTGATTGAGGTACTCGATCTCGATCTCGGCATGCGGGACCGGCTCGCCGCCGGCAAGCACGACGGCTCGAAACACCCCGCCGACCCAATTGGCATAGGGCTTGTCGAGCGGGACGATCTCTACCGGCAGACCGAGTGGCTCGTCCCAGGCGCCCGGGAGTCCGCCGACGTTGACCACGGTTTTCGTGATCTGCTGTATGTACTTGTCTTCCTGTTCCTCGTAATACGGCGCCGGCGTCAGGACGAAGGTGTAGTCTCCAAGCGACCGGGTCACTCGCCGTGGCGGGTTGGCCACGAAAGCCTCCGCGGAGGTATCGACGCCCGACCACATGACGGGTTCCAGGTACTCCATCAGGTCCGTGGTTTCGCGTACCGCTTCGGCGCCGCGCTGGCTCACGACATAGAACGCTTCCGGCTCGCCCATACTCATCGTGTAGCCGTTATTGAACGGGTGCGAGAAGACCAGCGCCAATGGCAATGCCTGCGATTGCGGCAGTGCGGCCTCCGGGGTGTAGAGAAGCTGAAAATGTGCCGCTGCCGGAGCTGCGCCGCCGAGCCACAACAGCGCTGCGAGAACGGCAATACGCCGGTTCGGACCCGGCGCGTGCCATGGCGCTCTATTCTTCAATGTCGCGCCCGTCGATCTGAATCAGATGTCCGTCGCCGCCTTCGAACTCGACGCGAAAGTTGCCGTCGGGTTTGTCGAACGTGAAATCGCTGCGATCGCTCATCTCGCCTTCCAGCAGAATCCGGCCGCTGCTGTCGAACACGCGCATGGCTATGCCTGCCGCCGACGCGCCGTCCGAGAACCCGCCTTCACAGGTAATCGTGTCGTCGCCATTGTCGTAGCAGTCGCAGATAGGGGTGTGCGCGAACGCACCCGAATACATTCCGAGCAGGGCAAACGCAAAGACTGAATCTCGCCAAATCATGGTATGAGTATAATCGGAAAACGCATCGGCTCTCTCAAGAAAACCCAAGGAATTAGCCGGTTAATAACGGGTTAAGGACAAAGTTAAACGCTGTTTAATCAGGCGTGCGAATGAGTGTGAGGCCCCGTTACAGATTACATGACGGCTACCGAATGCCCTTGGGGTTCCCGGTCGAGAATTTCCTGTCCGCGCTCGATTATCGCGCCGAAGCAGGCGACATCATTCTGTCGACTTATCCGAAATGCGGCACGACCTGGGTGCAGTACATCATTTATCTGCTCTTGCACGATGCGCAGCCCTTGCGTGAAGGTGAATCGTTGGGCGCTGCGATCCCGCATCTCGAGGAGGTGGGGGCAGCGGTCGCCGCGCAGCTGCCGAAACCTCGCGCGATCAAAACCCATTTCACGCGGGAGATGACGCCCTGTCATCCCGATGCCCGCTATGTCGTCGTCGCGCGCAACCCCTTCGATTGCGCGGTATCGTTTTTCCATCACACGCGCGGATTCGTAAAGCACTATGACTTCGCCGAAGGGACGTTCGCTGAGTACTTCGAGTGCTTTATCAGCGGAGAGGTCGATTCCGGAGATTATTTCGATCACCTCGGGCCCTGGTACGAGCTTCGTCGCGAGCGAAACGTGCTGTTTCTGATCTACGAGGAAATGCAGCGCGATCCGACGGAAGCCGTGGCGAAGATCGCCCGGTTTCTGTCGCTGCCCGAAGCAGCCGACCCGGTGTTCCTGTCCCGAGTCGCTGAGTCAAGCAGCTTCTCGCGAATGAGCGAGGCTCAGGAACGCTGGTCGAGCCGGCGTCCGGATGGGATGCCGGCGTTCGTACGCAAAGGTATCGTTGGAGACTGGAAGAACCACTTCAGCGACGATCAGGCCAGGCGGCTGGCCGATCGATTCGATGTCGAGGCCAGGCGCTACGGGT
>JAHEKF010000122.1 GCA_024638465.1 Rhodospirillaceae bacterium
GATTCTGGCTCGTCATGAACGTGTCACCGAGATCGACCAGAAAATCCGGATTCCTGGCGACCATGTTCGCGGCGGTCGTGTTGAAGGTCAGGTCGTTGGCGCTCTCGCGATTGCAGCGGTCGCCGCACCACTTCTGCGTTCTCGTTCGTGCCCCCATGTGAGGGTCGGCCTGAACCGCGAAATTGAACGATGAGCCGCGGCGTCGCTGCGTATAGAAGTCGTATTCCGCGGAAGTCTGGAACACGTCCGCTTCCGGCTGCCTGAAGCGCAGCCGATAGAAGTACTCAGTATCGGGAGCGAGGCCCGTGAGTTCGAACACATGGGGATCCTCGGCCGCGAGTTCCATCGTTACGGTTCTCGCGTCGAACTCGCCGCGCTGGTCGCCGTACTCGACGTACGCGTACTGATCAGCGTAGCTCATGACGCTGACCGACATGCTTGTATCCGTCGGACGACCGAGAATGACGTCGCCATCGAAGTCCGTGGCGACCTGAGCGATTGCGTTGGATCCGATCAGCGAGATCAGACCCGGAATGACTGCTAACGATCTCATTGAGAATACCTTATTGGTTTCTGAGGTTTGTCGCTTATATCATTGTTTTATATATAGTTATCGACCTCTCTTACGGCACCGTATAGGAGTAGGCGATCTCGCCGTGGCGCCGCTCGTCGCTCTCGTCCTGTGGCATCCAGGACCGGACGTAGTCAACGGTGACGTTCTCGGGTGAGACGGAAACATGCAGATACCCCGAGCTGTCCAGAATATCTCCGGAGAGATAGGCGTTTCGATTGCGCGCCGTGTAAGTATCGTCCGCGGGATTGGGCACGGACTGGTAGACGACGCCGTCGAGTTCCTGGCGCACGAAGATATGGTCGTGAGCCTGGAAGAAGATCGTGACGCCGTTCTCGACCATGACCTGATGAATGGGCAGCTCCCAGTCGGGACGCTGCTCGTCGAATTCCCAGACACCGTCGTTCGTGTAACCGCCCCACTCGTATCTCGTCGCGCGCTCTATCCCGCCGCGCCCCGTGCCAAGCACGTGATGCGTAAATACAAACTTGTATTTCGCATCGCTCTCTTCGAGGGTCCTCTTGAACCATTGATATTGCGCATCACCGATGGTGGCATCCCAGAGATTTCCAGTAGGACGCGTCAGCGCGTTCCATTCGTCGACAATCTCCTCCCACGGCGGCTCCGCGCCCATACCGGCACCCATGCCGCCAATACTCTCCGTGACGCGCGTCGAGTGCCAGTACGGATCGAGAGACATGAACAGCGCGTCACCCCACTCGAAGGCGAAGTAATCGCCGAGCAGGCCGATGCCCTCGACGGGCTCGGGATTACCCGAATAGAACTCGTTCGGAAACGGTACCGGGAAGTAGCGATTGCGGGCACGCCCCGCGAAAATCGCCACGTCGTGCAGCTTGGTTCCGAGCAGGCTGCGCCGCGCCTCCTCGTGGTTTCCGTTGACCGGAAAAAGCGCCGTGGAATTCGCCATTAACCCCAGGAAGCGGCGTTGATTGATGTAGATATCATCGACGAAACGCTGCGTCAGCGTGCTGCGATCGCCCTGAAAGAAGTTCGGGACCTGGTTCGAAATACTGAAATCGTCACCGAGCATGAAGTAAAGATCCGGTCGCGCGTCCGCGACGAGAGCCATGGTCCGCGCATAGAGGTCGGGGTGGTACATGTTGGTACGACGCTCGGGGTGGGAATCACCCTGAACGCCGAAGCTGAATGACGTGCCTCTCGACCGCCGCGTATGGAACGAGTATTCCGATCCGGCGCGGCTACCGTCTGCATCCGTGTAGGTCACGCGATAGTGGTAGAAGCTATTGGGCTGAAGCCCGTCGATCGTCACCACCGCCGTGCCGTCTTCGGAAGCCGAAATGGATTCCGTTCGCTCCGAGAGCTGGCCCTGCGCATCGCCATATTCGACGGCAACGTCTGTGCCTTCCTCGGCGAGAACATGAACGACGATGGAGTTACTGGTAGGTCGACCGAGAATGATGTTCTCGCCGTCACCGGTCTGCGCGCCGAGACGATCGGCCGCTACACCGAGAACTCCCAACAATAGGACTGCGATACCGAGCGATCGCGAGTCGAACATACGATTCCCCTAAGTTTTTGCCACTGTTTCGAACAGCTGAACCCGCTTTCCGGCTCGGCGAGCAAGACGGAAAACTAGGCAGTGAGCGGAAATTATTATAGCCTACGGGGCAGTCCTAAGTGCTTGAAAAACTGTATAATTTTTCTGCACCAGCCTATAACCGCTAGTTAAGGGAAGTCATTATGAAGCTGCGAGCGATCCCTGTATTCGTGTCGGCCGGTCTGTTGCTCTCGAGCGCCGGACATGCCGCCGACCGGCCGAACATCGTGCTCATGCTGTCGGACGACCAGGCCTGGTACGGCCTGTCCGTGCAGATGCACCCGGACATGCCGAACTCGAAGAGCGATTTCTACCACACACCCCGGCTCGAGGACTTCGCGGCAGAGGGGATGCGCTTCTCGAGCGCCTATGCCCCGGCCACAGTCTGCTCGCCGACTCGAGCGAGCCTGCAGACTGGAATGAGCCCGGCGAAGAATCGCTGGACCAAGGCGGCGCCGATTGCCGCGGCTGACAACAATTTCCCGCTGATCCCTGTGCAGCACAGAAAGGTCCTCTACGAGGAAGAGATCACGATCGGCGAGGTGCTACAGGAAGCGGGCTACCGGACCGCGCACTACGGCAAGTGGCATCTCGCGGGCGGCGGGCCCGCCATGCACGGCTACGATGAATCCGACGGCGAGACGAGCAACGGCAATGCGGACCCGCTCGACGACCCTGAAAATCCGCTGGACGTCATCGGCATGTCGCGTCGCGCGCTGGACTTCATGCGCCGCGCGGACGAGGCCAACGAGCCGTTCTTCGTGCAGATCTCCTATTACCCGCTGCATGTGCAGGAGAACGCGTCGCCGGAAACGATCGCGCGCGTCGAAGCGCGCGAGCGCGGCAAGGTGCACTCCGACGTGCTGATCGCCGCCATCACCGAGGATCTTGATACCGGTGTCGGCGTGCTGCTCGATGGCCTCGAAGACCTGGAGCTCACCGACAACACCTACGTCATCTACATGGGCGACAACGGTCACCGGCCCGGCGACAACAACATGGCGAACAACCGCGCCGACAATCCTGCGCCGCTGGTGGGCGACAAGGGTAACGTCTCCGAAGGCGGCATTCGCGTTCCGTTCATCATCCGCGGACCCGGTATCGCGGCGAACTCCTGGTCGCACGTGCCGATCGTCGGTTTCGACCTGTTCCCGACCTACGCGGAATGGGCCGAGATCGACCCAGACAATCTCCCCGACGGCATCGAGGGCGGCAGCATCGCGTCGATCGTCGCGAACGGGGGTACTGGCGCAGTGAACCGGCCACGGGAAGAGCTCGTCTTTCACTTCCCGCACTATCAGGTCGGTAGCCCACAGTCGGCGATACGCGTTGGCGACTACAAGCTCATCAAATACTACGAGGGCAATCTGACGGCGTTATTCGATCTCTCGACGGACATCGGCGAGAAACACAATCTCGTCCGCGAGATGCCGGAAAAGGCTGCCGAACTCGAGGCGCGACTCGATGCTTATCTGGCCTCCGTCAACGCGGACATCCCGGTCGTGAACCCGCATTACGACCCGTCGCAGCGCACCGGTTTCACGGGCAACCGCCGCAACCCGGATGCGTTCTTCCCGCACGACGAGAGCATCGACGTCAAACTGCTGTATTACCCGGAGTGAAGGCCCTCGCGCCATCACGCCGACGAAAAACCTGCCGCTGCTGAAACGCGCTGGCTGCCGCGCTTGGGGGAAAGCGATGGACGAGGTCTCTCAGCGATTCATCTTCAGTTTAGCCGCCGCGCTCGTGTCGATTTTTTCAGGCATCGCGCAGGCTGATTCGCTGCGCAAGGAAACAAGTCTTACGCACTGGGATGAAGGTCTCGCCTACAACGGCTACACACTGTTCGGAGCTGACGCGAACAAGACGACGTATCTTCTTGATATGGAAGGAAATGTCGTTCACTACTGGCGCGGCGTGGGTGCGCATCCGCGTCTGCTGGACAACGGCAACCTGCTCGACACGCCGGACGACGACGAGACCAGCAATACCTTCCTGGAGCTCGACTGGGGCGGCAACGTGGTATGGCGTTACGTCGACGAACGCGAAGAGTACGTCACGCACCACGACTGGGCGCGCATCTTCAATCCCAAACTCGGCGAACCGACCACGCTTTATCTCGCGAACCGCTCCGTCTCGCATGACG
>JAHEKF010000012.1 GCA_024638465.1 Rhodospirillaceae bacterium
GCAAGCCCGTTAGGGGAACGCCTGCTCGATAACGGGACGCGGGTCACAGATTTCCAGCTTTCATCGTATTAAGTTCAATGCAAGCGGAGTATTTCCGTGTGGATGGATGTACTTGTATGTGCCGTCGACGCTGATGCGAGCGGCGATGGCAAGTTGGCGAGGCGAAGCCGTGGGTGACTACCGCGCATTGTCCCTGGATGCGGGACGCGGTCAGATGGCACACACTGCTTCCAGTTCGGGAGCGAACAAGTGATTTGGCGGCCGTTGATCTCGATACTCTTTCTGGTGCTGGCCAGTGCATCGGTTTCGAGTCAGGAAATCGACGCGAATAGTGGCAACCGCGCCACATCCGGCAATGCTGGCACGTCGAGCTACCGCGTCGCCGGCATCGTCTCATCTGCGACCGGACGAATGGCCCTGATAAACGGCAGAGGCTATCGCGAGGGAGAGTCTGTGGGCGGGGCCCGGATACTCTCCATCGGTGCGCGATCTGTCAGCGTGCGCATCGATTCCGGAGACATCACGATCAATATCGGCTCCAGCGCGGATTGGAGCCCGCCTGTCCGCTCGGCCGCCCGGCTCGCGCAGAGGCGCAGTATCGAGCAGCCTGAGCCGCCACTGCAGCCATCTGCGGACGTAGTTTCCTCACGCGCGCCGGTTGATGCCGCAAGCCACGGCCCGGTGCAGCGCGGCGAAACGCTCTCCGAGATTGCGGAACGTTATTTGAGCGATGGCGTGACCAGAAATCAGCTGATGATCGCGATGTTCGACGCCAATCCCGGAGCTTTTCGCGGCAATATCAACGTCCTTCGGGCCGGAGCAGTCCTGAGTATCCCGAACCGGAGTGCCATACTCGAGCAGACGCCAGCGACGGCGGGGCTTGAGGTTGCGCGGCATGCGAGCGATTGGCGGGACGGCACGCCGCAGTACGCCCGAACGAGCGATGATGCCGGCACTGAAAGCTATGGGCCGGTAACCGTTGGGGAAACGCTCTCCGTGATTGCGAGCCGCGTTGCGCCTGACGGTGTTTCGATGAACCAAATGATGATGGCGCTATTCCGAGCCAATCCACGGGCATTCAGCGGCAACATCAATGTTCTCCACGCGGGGGCGACGCTTCGAATCCCCGTCGCGGATGACTTGCGTGAGCAGACGCACGAAACGGCGACCGCAGAAGTTGTGCGCCAGACGAGCCAGTGGCGAGCCGGCGCCCCGCAGCAGGCGAATCTCGCAACAGCGCCGGTCGACGGCGGCCAGATTCCGGGCCAGATCCTGTCGGCAGTCCTCACCGCTCGCTGACGTCCGCTAGCGGGCCGTTGTGCCGCAAGTCTCCGAACACCGACGAGGGTCGTTGATCCGTTGGCACCGGCTTGTTTCCCGACCCCGCGACGCCCGATTTCTCCCCGTGCGATGCGCTGCCAGTGGCGCTGATATCATGCGGGCAATCGACTGCTATCGAATCGGGGAGGCCGAAGCTGTGCGCGCGACGAAATTATCTCTGACCCGGTCCGTCGGGATGCTGCTATTGCTGGTTTCGGCCTCGGCTCCGATCGTCGTGGCGCAGCAATCCGTGCCGTTCGAGGGCGGCCGTCCGGTACTGCCGCGCGGACTGCCAATTCCGCCTTTGCCGGAGGAGCCCGTCGTCTACGCGACGGCCGAAGGTCAGGACATCAGGGTAACCGTGGTCGCCAGTGGACTCGATTGGCCCTACAGCCTCGCGTTTCTCCCGGACGGCGGCATCCTCGTTACGGAACGCGCGGGTAAGCTGCGCATCATCCGCGACGGTGTGCTCGATCCCGAACCCGTCCGCGGCGGCCCCGAGGCCTATTTCGTCGGCCGCTCCGGCGTGCCCGGCGCCTATCACGGCTATATGGATATCGCGCTGCATCCGGCGTTCGAGGACACGCGCTTTGTCTATCTGACCTACACCAAGCCGCTGGCCAACGGGGCGACGGCGCTCTCGCTCGCTCGTGGTGTATGGGACGGTGTCTCACTGACGGAGATGCAGGACATTTTCATGCCGAATGCCGGCGACCGGTCGCGAATCGCGTTCGCCCCGGACGGCACGCTGTTCTTTTCGACCAACGGCGGCGATTCTCAGGACCTCCTCAGCCACGGCGGCAAGATCTTGCGAATCAACGACGACGGCAGCGTCCCCGCCGACAATCCATTCGTGGGCCGCACCGACGCCGCGCCCGAAGTCTACGCCTACGGAACGCGCACGAGCCTCGGGCTGGCCGTGCATCCGGGAACGGGCGAACTCTGGCAGGCGGAAAACGGCGAGAACGGCGGCGACGAGATCAACGTGATCCGCCCGGGTCTGAACTATGGCTGGCCGATCGTGAGTTTCGGCAGAACCTACCCCGGACCCTGGCGCGCAGAGTACCCGAACCACGAGAATTTCGAGCCGCCCGTCGTGTTCTGGATGCCGTCCATCGCCGTATCGGGCCTGGCCTTCTATACGGGCGATGCGTTGCCGCGCTGGAAAGGCGATGTGTTCGTCGGCGGACTGCGAACCGGGGAGATACCGGGAACCGGACATGTCGAGCGCATCCTGTTCAACGAGAACATGGAAGAGCTGCGCCGCGAGGAACTGCTCGTCGACTGGCGAAGGCGCATACGCGATGTTCGCCAGGGCCGCGACGGCTTCATTTACCTGACAACCGACGAAGAGCAGGGCGCCGTGCTGCGTATCGAGCCGGTGGAATGATTGACGACCTGCCGACAGATCGACGCCCGAGCGCCGTAAGCTCTATTCGTCGATAACGATTCTCAAGACCTTGTCATCGCCCTGCCGGGGTTCGAGTCGTCCGTCACGGTTGGTCGTGCCGAGATAAAGCGCGCCATCGGGGCCGACCGTCAATGCGCGCAGCCGGCCGTAAGCGGATTCCGGCATGACACCATCGCGATAGATGCGGTCGTTGAACCATCGTTCCACGTTCGTCGGACGGTTCGGATCGGCAGGATCGTCGAATTGCACGCGGATCAGCGCTTCGGACCAGAGCGCGCTCATGAATAGCTCGTCGCCACGCCAGACCATGTCGCCGGGCGGCACGGACGGAATCCAGGACAGAATGGGATCGACGTAGTTCGGGTCCGCCGGCGCGCCGACAACGATTGGCCAGCCGTAGTTGCCGCCGGCTTCGACGATATTGAGTTCGTCGTAGGCGCCTATTCGTGGTTCCCACTCGACCGTCGGGCCGTGATCGGCCACGAATAGTGCGCCGTCGCTCGGGCGAAACGCGATTCCGGTCGGGTTGCGAAAACCGGTCGCATAGATCGGGTTGTCATCGAATGGATTGTCACGCGGAATATCGCCGTCATCCTCTATGCGAAGAATCGCGCCCGCGGGGTCGGCGAGGTCCTGCGAGCGACGGCGGTCGCGTGCGTCACCCGTACCGACATAAAGCATGCCGTCAGGACCGAATTTGATTCGTCCGCCGTTATGCGTGGTTGCGCCGGGCAGGTTGTCGAGCAGGATTTCTTCGTTGACGCCGCGGCCGTTGACTTCACGGAACCGGCTGACGCGGTTCGCCGTCCAGTCGGGGCCAGCGTTGTAGGCGTACATCACGTAGACCCACGGCTCTTCCGGAAATTCGGGATGCAGCGCGAGGCCGAACAGACCGCGCTCGCGGATCTCCGCGTTGACGTCTCCGATCACCGCCCAGGGCGTCGAATCGAGACCCTGGCCGGGATTGACGACCCGAATCCGGCCGGCTTTCTCGGTGAGGAACAGCCGGCCATCGGCGGCGAACTCGAGGCTCCAGACGACATCCAGTCCCGTCAGCAACGTCTCGACGCTCACCCCGGGCGGGTTGGGGTAATAGCGCTCGAACGGTGCGAGCGGCAACGGGCCCTCTACAGGACGCTCGAAATCCGTTGGCAGGTCCTGATGCGGTTGCGCCAGTGCCGTCAGCGGCAAGATCGAGGCAGCAGTGAGAAACGCCCTCGCGACAGAGCTCGTCGTGGTCATGATGTCGGTCCCCTCGCAGGTTGATCCTGTTGTTGTCGTGAATTCTAACCAGATCCGGACCTGGACGGGGCGCGGAAGCGGCGAATTATTGGCCTATAATAACGAGTCTGAATTCGGTGTGCGCAGACCCGCCGGGTTCGATGACGAGGGGAGAACGAGGGGAAAACGAATTGGTGCGACATGACTTCGGACGCCGGTCCGCTGGCCGCGTCGCGCAAGGCGCTCCCCGGCGTTGGAGAACAGGCGACACAATCGCATCCACCAATCTACGGAGCAACAACATGAGAACAACGATCAGCCGTTTCTTTGCCGCACTGGCGTTGCTGCCCATGCTGGCCGGCGCGCAGAACGTCGAGATTGACGCCGACGATATCGGCGGCGTCGTAACGAGCGAGAGCGGACCCGAAGCGGGCGTCTGGGTCATCGCTGAAACGGACGAGTTCGATACCTTCTTCGCCAAGATCGTCGTAACGGACGACAACGGGCGATACGTCGTTCCCGATCTCCCGGAAGCGAACTACGAACTCTGGGTGCGAGGCTACGGGCTTGCGGATTCGGAGAAAGTCGCTGCGGCGCGTGGCGCGACTGTCGACCTGACGGCGATCGTTGCGCCGAACGAAACTGTCGCCGCGGAGGTCTATCCGGCCGCGGCCTGGTACGCGATGATGCATTTGCCCGCAGAAAGTGCGCTCGGGCACGTTCCGGGCGGTCTCAATCAGTATCTCGGAATCATGAAGAATCAAACCTGTGTTGGCTGCCATCAGCTTGGGCAGAAAGCGACGCGGACGATTCCGGAAGCACTCGGTGATTTCGACAACTCCCGGGATGCGTGGGTGCGCCGGGTGCAGTCGGGTCAGGCCGCAGGCCAGATGATCAACCCGCTGGCCGGGCTGCTGGGCGGCGTGCCGTTCCAGTATCTTGCCGACTGGACCGATCGTGTTGCCGACGGTGAGACGCCATCGTGGACTCCGCCGCGACCGACGGGCCTGGAACGCAACGTCGTCGCGACCGTGCGCGATTGGGCGGATCCGAAGACCTATCTTCACGATCTGACCTCGTCGGACCGGCGCGATCCGACCGTCAATGGCTACGGCTTGATTTACGGTTCGCCCGAACTCAGTACCGACCGTTTCCCGATCCTCGATCCGATCGCCAATACCGACTGGACCTACGATGCGCCCGTGCGCGATCCGGATACGCCGTCTACGGTCAGTGCACCGGTCGTCCAGCCATCGCCTTATTGGGGCGAAGAGCGAATCTGGGACAGCAAGGCAAACTCGCATAATCCGATGTTCGATCAGGACGGTCGCGTCTGGTACACCGCGCGAGTGCGCGGACCCGAGAACCCGGACTGGTGCCGGGAAGGCTCCGATCACCCGTCCGCAAAACTGTTCCCGACGGAGCGCGCGAATCGCCATCTCTCCGTCTACGATCCGAAAACGGAGGAATACACGACGATCGATACCTGCTACTCGACCCATCATCTGCAGTTCGCCGAGGATGAAAACAACACCCTCTGGACCAGCGGTGGCGACGACGTGGTCGGTTGGCTGGACTCGAAGCTGTTCCTCGAGACCGGGGACGAGAAAGCCGCTGTCGGCTGGGCGCCGCTGATTCTCGACACCAACGGCAACGGTAAACAGGACGAGTGGACGGAGCCTGGAGAGCCGATGGATCCCGACAGGGACATGCGCATCGCGGCCGGCTACTACGCGATCATGCCGAATCCGGCTGACGGTTCGGTCTGGGGCACGACGAGTTTCGAGTACCCGGGCAGAATCATTCGCCTCGATCCGGGCTCGAATCCACCGCAGACCGCGCTGGCCGAGGTCTACAACGTGCCGCTACCGGGCTTCGGCTCGCGTGGCGCCGATATCGATCGCAACGGCGTCGTCTGGGTATCACTCGGCAGCGGTCATTTAGGCGAGTTCGATCGCAGCAAATGCGAAGGTCCGCTGAATGGTCCCACGGCCACGGGCGACCACTGTCCGGAGGGATGGACGTTCCATCGCTATCCCGGACCGGGTTTTCCGGAGCTTCCGGAGTTCAGTGTCGAATCGAGCTATTACAGCTGGGTCGATCAGCGCAACTCACTGGGGCTCGGCGACAACGTGCCGATGTCAACCGCCAATCTGTTCGATGGCGTGCATGCGCTCGTTGACGGTGAGTTCATCACGATGCGGATTCCTTACCCGCTCGGCTTCTACAGCAAGGGCTTCGATGGTCGTATCGACGATCCGAATGCCGGCTGGAAAGGCCGTGGTCTCTGGGTGCCGAGCGGCGACCGCACGCCGTGGCTCAAGGAAGGCGGCAAGGGAACGCGGCCGCTGGTTGTGCATTTCCAGATGCGGCCAGACCCGCTCGCGAAATAGATTTCAGGGACGGACCAGGTCCACGGGCCTGGTCCCGAATCCTCAGGCGGATCGTTCCAACGGCACGACGTCGGCCGCTTCGGGCGAGCTCTTCGGGCTATGCGCGACTTCGACGCGATCGCGGCCGAATTGCTTCGCAAGCTGAAGCGCGTGTTCGGCGCGAGACAGGGTGTCCTCTGCCGACTCCCAGAGCTGATACTGCGCGATCCCGACCGATATGGTGACGCGAAGCCCGAGTTGCACATCGGTTTCGCCGACAGCCTGTCGGAAACTTTCCGCTGCAGTGGCTGCCTGCTCGAGATTCGAATCCGGGATCAGGAGCGCGAAACCGTTTCCGTCGTAACGACAGAGATCGAATTCGCGCACTTCTCCCATTGTTGTGGCCAGGTCGAGCCGAATTCGATTCGTGACCTGAACGAGAACGTCATCACCCGTCTGCTGGCCGTGTTGATGATTAACGTTCTTGAACTGATCGGCGTTGATAAGGCAAACGGTAAAGACTCGAGCACTGGTGTTCGCAGCTGCCGTCCTGTCGATGATCTGGTGAAAAAACGCCTGGCGGGTTAAAGCGCCGGTCAGCGGGTCGAGCTGAAGATTCCCCGTACCTCTGACTTCGGACAGGTTACGCGATAAGGTAGCTGACACTTGGACCTGCAGGTGAACGATGGAGAATTTTCATCGTGCACTGAACGGTCGCCGTTCGCAGTGATCGCGCTCGCGATTTCGATGACCCGGCCTTTACATAACTGGCGTAAGCGCGAAAAAGTTTTCTTATGTTCAGCCGAGCAGTTTCTCGCTCGAATAGAGTCGCGTTGCGAGCACGGCCAGCACCGCGCTGGCGGCCAGCGTACAAAACACCGATAGCAGCACGTGAACACCGTTTAACGGTTCGGCACTGATAATCTGAGTGATCAGCAGGTGCTGGCTCAGACTCGGAATCAGCATCAGTTCCAGGCTTGGTCTTACCGAAAGGACGCTGGCGACAATCAACGGCAGCGTTGGCACCAGCAACGTCAATCCAAGATAGGTTTGCGCTTCCTTGTACGTGCGCGTGAACGATGCGATCAACACCATCAGCGCGGCGCCTAGCGGTGCGATTGGCGCTACGATCAAAACGATTTTGGCGGCCATGACAACGTTGAAACCCGAGCTCATCCCGAGTGCTTCGAGCGGTGCGAAACGGATGGCGATCGCGAAGCCCGTGACGGTCAACGCCAACGACAACAGCATGTAAAATACGGTCGCGGCGAGTTTCCCCAGCATTAACTCCGCTCGAGTCGCCGGAGCGGTTAGCAACGGTTCCAGTGAGCCGCGCTCCCGCTCCCCCGCGGTCGAATCGATCGCCAGATAAAATCCGCCCATCATCGTCGATACGACGAGTAGGTAACTCAGCACCCCGAGGATCAGAACCGATCTGCTCGCAGCGGTCGAAACGTCGTACTGATCAATCGTAATCGGTCGAAGCACGAGTGGACTGATCCCACGGGCCTGCAGGCGCAGCGCACTCAGTTGCTGCGCATAGCTCTCGAGCGCTGCCTGTACCCGCCGCGTGTCCGCGAGCGTCGTGGCCCGCGACTGATCGAAAACGACCGTGACCCGAGCGTCGCCGCCTGCCCTGAAGTTCTCGGCGAAGTCAGGTTCGATAATGAGCGCGACATCGTGAGTGCCGTCGGCAACGGCCTGAATGGCCTCGTCAACGCTACCGAGCTCGTCGCTGGCTTCTATGCCGCGACGATTCAGAAAGTCGATCAGATTTGGCGCGAGTTCCTGGCCGACCGTCGGCACGGACACCGGCTCATCGCCACCCAGAAATGTGCGTGAAGCCGAGACGTTGATCATGAACGCCCATAACGCCGGAACGAGAATCGGCCCGATAAAGAGGATGGACAATATCGCGCGGCGATCGCGTGAGTTCTCGACGATTTCCTTACGGCAAACGGTGAGTAGCGGTCTACTCATGGGTGTCCGACCGTTTCGACGAAGATGTCCTCGAGGCTGGCCTGACCGAATCGATGCTTAAGGTCTTCCGCCGTTCCTTCGGCAACGACGCGGCCATGGGCCATTATCACGATGTCATCGCACAGTGCCGTGACCTCTTGCATGATGTGGCTCGACAGGACGATGCACTTGCCGTCCAGCCTGAGCTCGTTCAGCCAGCCTCGCAGCGACCGTGTCGCTATGACGTCGAGCCCGTTCGACGGTTCGTCGAGGAGCAGATGACTCGGCTCGTGAACGAGCGCGCGGGCAAGGGCGACTTTGGTCCGCTCACCCTGAGAGAAACCTTTCGCGCGGCGATCCGCGATCTCGTTAAGTTCGAGGCGTTCGATCAGCGAGTCGATTCGCGGTTCGAGCGTTTCCCGTGCCACACCGTGCAGCTGACCAAAATAACGAATGTTCTCGCGCGCAGTCAGCTGCGGATACAGTCCCGCGCTGTGCGGCAGAACGCCGAGACGGCGCCTGATGTTTAACGGATCCGCAACGACGTCGATCGAGTCTACCGTCGCTGCCCCGGAATCGGGCCTCAGGACGTTGCAGATCACGCGCAGACAGGTCGATTTACCGGCGCCGTTCGGGCCGAGCAAACCGGTTATCCGACCGTCGCGCGCGACGAAGCTTACTTCCTTGAGTGCCTCGACCGCACCGAAGCGCTTCGCGATGCCCTTGACTTCGATCAAGGCGCAGGCCCGGTGAAATCGAGGAAGAACGGCGAAGCGCGCTCGCGCTCGAGGCAATCGGCCGGAACGCCGGCCGGGTCAGGGTCGTCGAGAAAGCGGCGCATGACAGTCGGCACGCAGCCTACGGCCGCAATCCCGTGGCCTTGTCCGGGGCCAACGAGATGGCGCGCGTTCGCCAGGGTCTCCAGGACCTCGGCGCCGTATTCCGGCGGCGTGATGGGGTCGAGCTCGCCGGACAGCAGCAGAACGGGCTTCGTGGAACTGAGCGGCTCTCTGAGCCCGGCGTCGATGACGCCGGCCGGCCACACCGAGCAAGCCGAGCGGAGCGAATCGACGATAGCCGACCCGAGGTAAGTCGAATCGAGCCCCGGTCGGTCGTCGCCGTCATAGAAAGGGACGTCCTCGGTACAGACCACGGCGTTATGCATCGGAAAACCGATGGAGTCTTCGATCCCGCGGACCATCATATGGGCCTGAGCCGCCAGCGGCGCGAAACGACCGGCAACCGCTTCGCTGAGCAGCAGCGGCAGAAGCGCTGACGTCTGGGGCGCGTAGCTCATGAGCCGGACCACAGCCTGCAGTTGCCTCGCCGTAAAATCTTGCTCGATGATCTGGCCTGTGAGCGGGTCGGGCATCGTAATGACGGGTGTTTCTTCGGCGAGCTGCCGCAACAGCGAGCTGAAGCCAGCCGGAAGATCGGGGAAAGTGGCATTGCAGCGTTCGTCAGTCGCGCATCGCTCGAACAGATTGTCGAGCACTCGCTGCGAGATCTCGGCGATCTCCGGCCCGAGGGCTATGCCGGGAGGCGCAACACCGTCCAGGATCACGGCCCGGGTGTGTTGTTCGTAGCGGCGCAAATAGTGCTGAGCGACGCGGGTGCCGTAGGAGACGCCGTAGATGTTCCATTCCTCGATCCCGAGTTCGCGACGGACTCGCTCGAGATCGCCGACAGCGACCGAAGTCGTGTAGAAGCGTGGGTCGCCATTGAGCTCTGCGACGCATTCGGCGACGAGATTCTCGAGTTCGTCGATTTCGGCGGTCTCGAGGTCGTCGGCCGCGGCCGCAGGGCACGACAACGGGGCGGACTCCCCCGTGCCGCGCTGATCGACGACGATGATGTCGCGCTCCCGACGAATCGGCTCGAAGGCGCCGCGCAGCGTCAGGTACAGATCCGTCGCCGCCTGGCCGGGACCGCCGGCGATCAACAGCAGCGGATCCGGGAGCGGCGCTTCGCTCAGTGCCGGTACGATGGCGACGAAAAGCTCGATCGCGGGACCTTCGGAATCATCGGGGTTCTCGGCGACCGTGAGGGAGCCGCAGCGGGCGGATACCGATGGCAGCCAGCGCTCGGACAGGCGGCAGTCGCTGGTTTCTATCTCAGCGGATGCGCTCGGGACGCCGGCGAGCCCGATAACGGCTGCCCAACAGATGGCAAGGAGCCTCATTGGGACGCTATGTTGGCGCGATCCATCGTGCTTTGCTAGCCGCGAACGCCGGAATCAACCTAAAATTCGCTCCGAGCGAACTGGTTTTATGAAATATCCCAACACATTCGATTGTATTGTCGTCGGTGGCGGCCACGCCGGGACCGAAGCTGCGCTTGCGGCCGCGCGCATGGGCGCGGCCACGTTGCTCATTACGCAGAATCTCGAGACGCTCGGCCAGATGAGCTGCAACCCGGCCATCGGCGGCATCGGCAAGGGACATCTGGCGAAAGAAGTCGACGCGCTCGGCGGCGCGATGGCGTGCGCGATCGACCGCGCAGGGATCCACTTCCGCACGCTGAATTCGCGGAAAGGTCCGGCAGTTCGCGCGACGCGCGCGCAGGCGGATCGAGTGCTCTATCGACAGGCGATTCGGGAAATTCTCGAAGCGCAGCCTCATCTCAGGTTACTACAGCAAGGTGTCGACGATCTGCTGATCGATGGCGGCAAAGTGCGTGGCGTCGTGACGCAGACGGGTATTCAGATCTCGGCCACGACTGTCGTGCTGACGGTCGGCACGTTTCTGGCGGGCCGGATTCATGTCGGCGAGCAAAGCTCGTCCGGTGGCCGAATGGGTGATCCGGCTGCCGTTACGCTCGCCGGCAGGCTGCGCGGCCTCGGCCTGGCGGTTGGCCGGCTCAAGACCGGCACGCCGCCACGCATCGACGGCCGCAGTATCGATTACTCGAAAATGCAGAGGCAGCCGGGCGATGAGCCCGCACCCGTGTTCTCATTCCTCGGGCAGCGCAGTGAGCATCCGCGTCAGATCGCGTGTCATATCACCTACACGACTCAACGGACTCACGAAATCATTAGAGGAAGCCTCGACCGCTCGCCGATGTTCACGGGGGCGATAGAAGGGGCCGGACCGCGCTACTGTCCTTCGATCGAGGACAAGGTGGTGCGTTTTGCGGACAGGGATTCACATCAGATCTTCGTCGAGCCGGAAGGGCTCAATACAAACGAGATTTACCCGAACGGCATCTCGACGAGCCTGCCTTTCGATGTCCAGCTCGATTTCGTGCACTCGATCACGGGCTTCGAGCGTGCCGAGATCACGCGGCCCGGGTATGCGATCGAATACGACTTCTTCGATCCGCGTGATCTCAAGTCCAGCCTCGAGACGAAAGCGATCGCGGGGCTCTTCTTCGCCGGCCAGATCAACGGTACGACGGGTTACGAAGAGGCGGCCGCTCAGGGACTCGTGGCCGGCGCCAACGCGGCACTCGCCGTGCGCGAGCATGAGCCCTGGTGCCCGAAGCGTGACGAGGCATACATCGGCGTGTTGATCGACGACCTCATCACCCGGGGCACGCTGGAACCGTATCGCATGTTCACGTCACGCGCCGAGTATCGCCTGTCGCTGCGCGAGGACAATGCCGATCTGCGCCTGACGCCGAGAGGCCGCGAACTCGGCCTCGTCGGCGAACATCGCTGGCGGGTGTTTTCGGCGAAGCGAGAGCTTATAGAAAAAGAGACCGACCGCCTGAAAGGCGTCGTAGTGCGCCCGCGAGACGTCCCTGCGGAGAGCGATGTCGGACCGCTGAGCCGGGACGCGACGGCCTACGACCTTCTGCGGCGACCCGAGATGCAGTATCGCGACGTTACGGCGTTGCCACGCGTCGGTGCAGCTGAAAGCTGCTTCGATCTCGGCAAGGAACATGCGGCACAGGTTGGTCGACAACTGGAGATCCAGGCTCGCTATCACGGCTACATCGAGAGACAGACGAGCGAAATCGAACGCCAGCGCAAGAACGAGGTGATGCCGGTTCCTGCGGATTTCGACTATGCGTCAGTGAAGGGCCTGTCGAATGAGGTTCGTGAGAAGCTCGAACGAATCAGACCGGCGAGTATCGGCCAGGCCAGTCGGATATCCGGCATGACGCCCGCGGCCTTGTCGTTGCTGCTCATCCATATCAAGAAGCGCGAGCTCAGACGCAGCGCCTGACCACCATCTCGGACGGAAAGAAATGAGAACCACAGTGAGTCTGCGTCTGCCGGTAGCGATGGTTATCGCGGTTTCGCTCTGCGCCTGTGGTGGCGGCGATTCGGAAGACGGCGCAGAGGCGCAGCGCCGCCCGATCGGTGGCGCAACCGGAACCGAACTCGCCGAGGTCCAGGAATTGCACTGGGGCAACGGTGCAGAGCCGCAGACCCTCGATCCACATACCGGCTCCGGTGTGCCGGGATCCAATATCCAGCGAGATCTCTACGAAGGGCTCGTCAACGAAGCACCGAACGGCGACCTGATCCCGGGTGCCGCCGAGTCGTGGCAGATCAGCGACGATGGCCGGACCTATACGTTCGCGTTGCGCAGGAACGCCCGCTGGTCGAACGGCGATCCTGTTACTGCGGAGGACTTCGTTTACAGCCTGCGCCGCAGCCTCGATCCCGCGACGCTGTCGCGTTACACCTTTATCCTGAATCCGATCGTGAATGCGCGCGAGATCGCAGCGGGCGAACGGCCGATCATCGATCTCGGCGCCCGCTCGCTCGATGAGTTCACGCTCGAAATCGAGCTGGAGAGTCCCACACCGTATTTCCTCGGGCTATTGACGCATTCGGCGAGTTTTCCGATTCACCGGCCCAGCGTCGAGCAATACGGGGAACAGCATACGCGACCGGGCAACATGGTCTCGAACGGCGCGTTCATGCTCGACCAGTGGGTCGTGCAGTCGAACGTGCAGGTGGTTCGAAATCCTTACTACTGGGATGACGAAAACACGATTCTCGACCGTGTCTACTTTCACAATACGGAAGATCAGTCAGGCGAGATCCGGCGCTATCGAGCCGACGAGATCGACATCACCTACGCGACGATCGCGCGCCGGCAGCTGCCCTGGATTCGCGAGAATATTCCGGACCAACTGGTTATCGCTCCCTATCTCGGTACCTACTATTACAGCTTCAACACGTTAAGACCGCCGTTCAACGACGGACCCGAGCTTCGACGCGCGCTGGCTCTGGCGATCGATCGCGAGATCATTACGGATCAGGTACTGACATCGGGCGAGATTCCGACTTTCGGCTGGGTGCCGCCGCTGTCCGATTACGAGAACCAGCAGATGGTCGAGGCGTCGTGGACGCAGGCCGAGCGCGAAGCGGAAGCTAAACGGCTCTATGCTTTGGCTGGTTACTCCGAGGAGAATCCCCTCGTCGCAGAGTTTCTGTACAACACGCAGGACGATCACCGCCGTATTGCGCTTGCCGCGACCGCCATGTGGAAGCAGGTGCTCGGGGCCGAAGTGACACTGCGCAATCAGGAATGGAAGGTCTTCCTCGACACGCGTCAGGCGCGCACCGAGACGCAGGTGTTTCGCAATGCCTGGATCGGCGACTACAACGACGCCTACACGTTCGCGGAGCTCTATCATTCGGACAGCGGTCTCAACAACACCGGCTGGGGTAACGACGAATACGACCGTTTGCTCGGCCTGGCATCCGCCGAGGCGGATCTGGCCGTGCGAGCCGACTACCTGCAGCGAGCCGAGGCGATCCTGCTCGAAGAAATGCCGATTCTGCCGATCTATCACTACGTGACGGTCAGGCTGGTGAAACCCTGGGTCGGCGGATTCTCGCCGAACATCATGGATCATCACCGCAGCAAGGACTACTACATCCTCGATCACTAGGAGCGCCGTTGTTACGTTACACCGTTCGCCGGCTGCTCGGAGCCATACCGACGCTCCTGATCCTGATCGCCCTCGCATTCTTCATGATTCGCGCTGCGCCGGGCGGGCCCTTCGATGCCGAGAGGGCACTGCTTCCCGAGATCGAGCAAAACCTGCGCGCGGTCTATCATCTCGACGAGCCGCTTTATCTCCAGTTTCTTCGATACCTGGGAGGACTCCTTCAGGGCGATTTCGGACCCTCATTCCAGTATCGCGACTTCACTGTCACCGAGTTGATCATGGCCGGCTTTCCGGTCTCGTTGCGCATTGGCGGGCTGGCGATGCTGCTTGCGCTGGCCGTCGGCGTGACGGTCGGCAGCATCGCGGCGCTCAGACAGAACACCCGCATCGACTATTCGGTCATGTCGGTCTCCATGACCGGAATCTCGATCCCGAACTTCGTCATGGCGCCGATGCTGGTACTCGTGTTCGCCGTTTACCTCGGCTGGCTACCGGCCGGAGGGCTCGGCGACGGCTCATTCGCGAATCTCGTCTTGCCGGTCATCTCTCTGGCGTTGCCGCAAATCGCCTACATTTCGCGGCTGACGCGCGGCAGCATGATCGAAGTTCTGCGCAGCAATTTTATCCGAACGGCGCGCGCGCAAGGTCTGCCCGAGCGCAAAATACTGCTGCGGCATGCGCTGAAGCCCGCGTTGCTGCCCGTCGTTTCCTACCTCGGTCCCGCGACCGCAGCCGTCATAACGGGCTCGGTCGTAATCGAGCAAATCTTCAGTATCCCCGGGCTTGGCCGCTTCTTCGTTCAGGGCGCGCTGAACCGCGACTACACGCTCGTCATGGGCGTCGTCGTGTTCTACGGCACGCTGATCGTCGTCTTCAATCTGCTCGTCGACCTGGCTTACGCCTGGCTCGATCCGAAGGTGAAATACGCATGAGCGCCGACCTTGCGGAAACGGCTGTCCCCGAAAGCAGTTCGGGCCGAAGCCTGTGGGTGGATGCGTGGCGGACGTTGCGGCGGAATCGGGCGGCGGTCGTTTCCGCGATCGTCATTGCCGTCATGGCCGTGCTTGTTGCGATCGGCCCGTTTTTGAGTCCCTACGCCTATGACTTTACCGATTGGAGCAATTTGTCGACCGGGCCGAATCTGGCGACCGGTCACGTTTTCGGTACCGATACGCTCGGTCGTGATCTGTTCGTGCGGACGCTGATCGGCGGACGTATTTCACTCATGGTCGGAATCGTTGCGACCTTCGTGAGCCTCGTAATCGGCATCAGCTATGGTGCGACGGCGGGATACTTCGGTGGCCGAATCGACCACATCATGATGCGTATCGTCGACATCCTCTACGCGATGCCCTTCATGTTCTTCGTGATCCTGCTCATGGTGCTGTTCGGGCGCAACATCGTTCTGATCTTCGTCGCTATCGGTGCGATCAACTGGCTCGACATGGCGCGCATTGTCCGCGGGCAGACGCTGACGCTCAAGCATCGCGAATTCGTGGAAGCTGCGGAAGCGCAGGGCGTCGCCACGTTCGCGATAATCCGCCGCCACATCGTGCCGAATCTTCTCGGCGTCGTTGCGGTCTACGTGACGTTGACGATACCGCAGGTGATCCTCGTCGAATCGTTTCTGAGCTTCCTCGGGCTGGGTGTGCAGGAGCCGATGACGTCCTGGGGCGCGCTCGTCAAGGACGGTTCCGAAGAAATGGAAAGCGCTGCATGGATGCTGATCTTTCCGGCGGTGTTTCTCGCGACGACGCTGTTTTGCTTCAACTTCGTCGGCGATGGTTTGCGCGACGCGCTGGACCCGAAGGACCGTTCGTGAGTCTGTTAACGGTCGAAAAGCTGAACGTACGTTTCGCGACGCCGGATGGCGAAGTTCACGCGGTCAAGGACCTTGGTTTCGACCTCGCGAAAGGCGAGACGCTCGGCATTGTTGGCGAGTCAGGCTCCGGAAAAAGTCAAAGCGTTCTCAGTCTGCTCGGACTGCTCGCCGATAACGGGCGTGCTGCGGGGACCGCACGCTTCGAGAATCGTGACCTGCTGGCGCTCGCCGAGAGCGAACTGCGCGAAATTCGTGGCAGCAGGATCTCCATGATCTTCCAGGATCCGATGACGTCGCTGAATCCCTATCTCACCATTGCGGACCAGATGACCCAGGTCGTGCGTGAGCATGAAACGGTGACGAGGCAGGCGGCGCGCGAACGCTGTATCGAGATGCTCGAGGCAGTCCGGATTCCGGAAGCCGAAGCACGCTTCAATCGCTACCCGCACGAGTTATCGGGCGGTATGCGCCAGCGCGTCATGATCGCGAGCAGTCTGTTGCTGAACCCCGAAATCCTGATTGCGGACGAACCAACGACGGCGCTGGACGTTACGGTGCAGGCGCAAATTCTCGATCTCATGCGCGACCTCAACGATCGCTACGGCACGGCGATCATCCTGATCACGCATGATCTTGGCGTCGTCGCGGGGCTCTGCGAGCGCGTTCTCGTGATGCACGAAGGTGAACTAAAGGAACGTGGCGAAGTCCGCGACATTTTCTATCGCCCACAGCATGACTACACGCGGCGTTTGCTCGATGCCGTTCCGAGGCTGGACGAGGAGCGGGTGGAGAAGCTCGCGGCGGGGGCTGGCTCGGGCGTTGTTCCCGAAGCAGGGGAGGCGCTGCTGACGGTCGACGACCTCAAAGTGCAATTCGGCATCCCGGGTGACGGCCTGTTCGCTGGTACGCGGCAGCTCCGGGCCGTCGATGGCGTCAGTCTCTCGCTGGCGGCCGGCGAAACACTCGGCGTAGTCGGCGAATCGGGCTGCGGTAAGTCGACGCTCGCTCGCGCCATCGTGAAACTCGTTCCGAAATCGGCCGGGCGCGTTTGTCTTCTCGGACGCGAAATGGATGCCCTCGACCGCGAGACACTTGGCGAAATGCGCCGGTCGTTGCAGATCATTTTTCAGGACCCGCTGGCCTCGCTGAATCCGCGCATGACCGTTGGCGATATCGTAAGCGAGCCCTTGTGGACACATCGACCGGAGCTCGATAAGGGTTCGGTGCGCCAGCTCGTTACGGAAGTGCTCGAGCGTGTCGGCATCGGTGGCCACCAGCTTAACCGCTACCCGCACGAGTTTTCCGGAGGGCAGTGTCAGCGAATCGGAATCGCGCGCGCTCTTGTGCTGAAACCCCGGATAATTATCTGCGACGAGCCCGTCAGCGCGCTCGACGTTTCGATCCAGGCGCAGATCGTGGATCTGCTGATGGATCTGCAGTCGGATTTCGGTCTCGCTCTCGTCTTCATCGCGCACGATCTGGCCGTGGTGCGTCACATCAGCCATCGGGTCATGGTCATGTACCTCGGAACGATCATGGAGGTTGCATCCCGTGAGGATCTTTACGAGCGCCCGGCGCATCCTTATACGCGTGCGTTGATCAGCGCCGTGCCGATTCCCGACCCCGATCTGGAGCGATCGCGCGAACGCGAGCTCTTGTCGGGCGATCTGCCGTCACCGCTGGACCCGCCATCGGGATGCCGCTTTCGCACGCGCTGCCGCTACGCAATCGATCGCTGTGCCGCGGAGACGCCGAAACTCGAACTACTCGACTCGACTCTCGTGGCCTGCCACCGGGCCGATGACCTGCGTCGCGGCTGAAGCCTCGATCACAGCGGGCCGTATACTGCGCGAATGCAGCAAAGGATATTCGACAAGCTGACGGAGGCCGGCATCCCTGTCAGCGAGGAGCAGGCTGCGAAGCTCTCTTCCTACCTCGAGTTGATGCTCCGCTGGAACGAAGTCCACAACCTCACGTCGATTACCGATAAGAACGAGATGATCGATCGCCATCTCGTCGAGAGTCTCGCCTGCGCGCCTTATCTGCGCGGGGAACGTGTTGCCGACGTCGGAAGTGGCGCAGGCCTTCCTGGTATCCCGCTTGCGATTGCCAGGCCCGATATCGAGTTCACGCTCATCGAAAGTCGTGGTAAACGAGCGCGATTTCTCGAGCACGTTCGCGGGGCGCTCGAACTCGGCAACGTCGTTGTGGAACACGTCCGAGCCGAAGACTTGTCGCCACGGCAACCATTTACTACGGTCTTGGCGCGCGCGGTAGCCGCGCCTTCGGAGCTCATCGAACTCACGCAGCAACTGCGGGCCGAAGCAGGTATCTTGCTGATTCTGACGCGGGCGAACTACGAAGAAGAACTGCCCGCCGAGGGATTTACCGCGCACATAGCGGACGACCCGGTTACACGCTCGCTCAAGGGCGCGCTTGTCATTATCGAGACGGCAGAGAACTGATGGGAAAAATCATCGCGATTGCGAACCAGAAAGGCGGGGTCGGCAAGACGACGACTTGCGTCAATCTCGCCGCATCTCTCGCTGCGACGCGCCGCAGCGTGCTCGTCGTTGACCTCGATCCACAGGGCAATACGACGATGGGCTTCGGCGTTGACAAGAACGCGCTCGAGCGAAGCGTCTGCAACGTATTGCTTGACGGCGCCGCGGTCACCGACGCGATTCAGTCCGTGTGCGACGGCGACCTCGACCTGCTTCCGGGAAATCAGGAGCTCACGCTCGCCGAAGTAGAGCTCGTGACCAAGCCGGAGCGTGAGTATCGCCTGTCGCGGGCGCTCAAGCCGGTCGTCGACAACTATGACTACATACTCATCGATTGCCCGCCGTCACTGAATATACTGACGGTCAACGGACTCACCGCGGCGCACGGTGTCCTCATTCCCATGCAGTGCGAGTACTATGCGCTGGAGGGAATTTCAGCACTGCTGGGCACGATCGACCAGATTCGCGGCGGCGCGAACCCGGGGCTCGGCGTTTTCGGGATCTTGAGGACGATGTTCGATCCGCGCAACAATCTGGCTACCGAGGTTTCGCGACAACTGACCCAACATTTCGGCGATCGCGTGTTCCGGACCGTCATCCCGCGTAACGTGCGAATTGCGGAAGCGCCAAGTTTCGGCATGCCCGCGCTGTATCATGACAAGTACTGCCGCGGGGCGCTGGCTTATCTTGCGCTCGCGGGAGAAATCAACCGGCGTGAGACGGCCGCGGCCGTCTGACCAGCTACTGAGGAGCTTGAGCTACACTTGGACGCAACATCACCACCCGGCACCACGATGGCCAAACGAAAGAGCTTGGGAAGAGGGCTCGACGCACTCCTGAGCACCGAAACGATCCCCGACGTCGAAACGAGCGGCGCCAACCTCAGGGAGCTGCCCGTAGACCTGCTGCAACGGGGCCGCTACCAGCCGCGCGGTGACATGCGCGAGGAATCGCTCGCCGAACTCGCCGAATCGATCCGCTCGCAGGGAGTCGTTCAACCGATCGTGGCGCGGCCGTTGCAGACCGCGAGTGGCGAGCAGCGCTTCGAGATCGTTGCCGGAGAGCGGCGCTGGCGCGCAGCGCAGCTGGCCGGATTGCACACGATTCCCGCGATCGTCAGGGATATCCCCGATCAATCGGCCGTAGCCGTTGCGCTGATCGAGAACATCCAGCGCGAAGACCTGAATCCGATGGAGGAGGCGCGCGCGCTGCAGCGACTCGTCGCCGAGTTCGACATGACTCATGCGTCGGCGGCCGAGGCCGTCGGCCGCTCCCGCGTCATGGTCAGCAACCTGCTCAGGCTGCTGGACCTGCCCGAGCCCGTCAGGGCGATGCTGGAGGGCCGCGAGCTCGGTATGGGGCACGCCCGTGCCCTTCTTGCGATCGAGTCGCCGGATGAGTTGCTGGATCTTGCGCGGCGCGTCGTCAAGGAAGGCTGGAGCGTTCGCGACACGGAGCGCGCCATACGAAACCGGCCGAAAGCGCGCCGCAGAGCCCCGCGGCCCGGAAAATCCGGCGTCCAGGACCCGAACGTGCGGCGGCTCGCGACCGATCTCGCGGACCGGCTCGGCGCCAATGTCGTCATCGAGCACTCGGAAAAGGGTGGCCGCATCGTGATCCGCTATCACAGTCTGGACGAGCTCGACGGAATCATCGCTCACATTAAATAAGTGTCCCGAAACTCGGTTGAATCAGCCCCTACCTCTGCTTACAATTAGGCGGCTTAGCCAGGTCGTCTTAAGCCGTGGCTATTTTTTTGACCGCCGGCAACGGTGTCCAAGGCATCAACGAGAGTCTGTTCTTGCTAACCCCGGAATGGCAGGTACGACTGGCCGTGCTCGGACAGGCCGGTCTGGGCTTGGGCCTCGGCGCCGTGCTCGCAATCTTTCAGGGGCGTGTAGTAGCCGTTTCGTGGCTGCTCGGGATTTTGGTAGCAGTGGCTCCGAATGCGTTTCTGGCGGCAAGGCTGCTCGGTGCGCGGGCCGATGCGAAAGCATTGCTCAGGGCTGCCTGGGTCGGTGAGATCGGCAAGTTCGCTATTACGGTCGTGCTGTTCGCGGTGATCTTCGCGTCGGTCAGGCCGCTGTCGGCACTGGCCGTATTCGGTGGATTTATCACCGCGCAAATGACCGCTATCGGCGTATTGGCGTACAGCGGTTGGGTTGGGAACGAACAAGCAGTGACGAAGAACTAGACAATGGACGAGCATGCTGGGGCCGGGCAATCGGCAACCGACTACATCACTCACCACTTGACGAACCTGACACTCTGCCGGGACCACGGTGAATGGGTTGTCGGCCATTGTCAGGGGAATTTCTGGGCGCTGAATCTCGACTCGATGTTCTTCTCGGTGATACTCGGCATTCTCTTCATCACGATTTTCGGCAGCGTTGCCCGAAAGGCGTCGAAGGGCCGGCCGGGCAAGCTCCAGACTGCCATCGAGCTTGTCGTCGGATTCGTCGACACGGCTATCAAGGATGCGTTTCAGGGCCACAGCAAAGTCATAGCGCCGCTGAGTCTGACGATCTTCGTCTGGGTGTTCCTGATGAACTTCATGGACCTGATCCCGGTCGACTGGCTGCCCGAAATCGGACTCATGATCGGAATCCCGTATCTCAAGGTGGTGCCGACGACCGACGTCAATATCACGTTTGCGATGTCGATCTCGGTGTTTCTGCTGACGATCTTCTACTCGCTGAAGGTCAAGGGTATCGGTGGCTTCGCCAAAGAATTCACGATGCATCCGATCGCTCCGCCGACACGCGGCATCGGCCTCATCGCGGCCCCGGTGATCATCGCCTTCAACTTTATTCTGGAAACCGTCGCGTTTATCGCTCGACCGATTTCGTTGTCCCTGCGGCTGTTCGGCAATATGTATGCGGGCGAGTTGATATTCATACTGATCGCATTGATCGGCTTTTATCAGCTCCCCCTGCATTTTGCGTGGGCGATCTTCCACATACTTGTCGTTACGCTGCAAGCCTTCATATTCATGATGTTGACGATCGTTTACCTGAGCCAGGCGCATGACACGGGACACTGAGACAACACGCGAATGAATCAATCAACCTGAACACGTTCTGAACTCGGACTGGAGACACTAATGGAACTTGTGATTGCTATGACCGCCGTTTCTGCGGCGATTCTGATCGGCTTCGGCGCACTTGGCGTCGGCATCGGTATGGGCCTCCTTGGCGGCAGTTTTCTGGAGGGTGCCGCACGGCAGCCGGAGCTTGCGCCGATGCTGAGAACCCAGATGTTCCTCGTTGTCGCATTGCTCGATGCCGTGGCAATGATCGGCGTCGGTATTGCGCTCTACTTTGCGTTCGCGCAGCCGTTCGTTGGCGCGCTGCAAGCCGCCGGCGGCTGATAGCACCCTAGGAGAGCCCGCGTGGACATCAACGCCACCATCATCGGCCAGACGATCGCAATGATCTTCTTCGTCTGGTTCTGTATGAAATACATCTGGCCGCACATCATGGATGCGATCGAGGCACGGCAGAAGGAGATCGCCGACGGTCTTACCGCCGCCGAAAAGGGCAAGAGCGATCTGGCCGCAGCCGAGTCGAAAGCGCAGTCGATCATTTCCGAAGCACGCGGTCAGGCGAAGGAGATCGTCGATCAGGCCAGCGCGCGCGCGTCCGATATCGTTGACGAAGCCCGGGTCGATGGCGAGGCCGAGAAGCGTCGCCAACTGGAGTCGACGCAGGCGGAGATCGAGGTCGAGATCAATCGAGCGCGCGATGAGCTGCGCGGCCAGGTTGCTGCGATCGCGGTTGCGGGCGCCGAGAAAGTCCTGTCGCGCGAGATCGACGCCGGCACGCATAAAGACTTGCTCGACGGCCTGGCGGCCGAGCTCTAGCGACCAGTGTCTGAGACATGAGCGACACGAGCACAATAGCGCGGCCGTATGCGCAGGCGCTGTTCGACATCGCCTCGGCGGAAGATCTGCTTTCGCAGTGGTCCGAGTCGCTGGCGGCTCTCGCGACGATCGTGGCCGACGATGATGCCCGCGCATTCCTGATGCGCCCGGAGATCGATGCGGAAGCGCGTGCGGAGTTTCTGCAGGCGGTCGGTTCGGAAGCGGGCGCAGCCGGAGCCGGGTTCGTCAGCTCCAGTCGCGGTCAGAACTTTATTCGCCTGCTCGTCGAGAACGGCCGACTCCTGGCGTTGCCCGATATCTCGACGCGTTTCGATGCGCTCAAGGCAGAGGCGGAAAACACCATTAAGGCGACGCTCGTAATGGCCGCGGATGTGGAATCCGACTTCGCAGCTCGGATTTCGGCAAGCCTGGAGAAAAAACTCGGGCGAAAAGTTGAATTGGAGCTCGAGATTGACGACGAGCTTCTGGGCGGCGCGATCGTCCGCGCCGAGGATATGGTTATTGATGGTTCGGTGAAGACGCGGTTGCGGAAGCTCGCTGAATCGCTGATCTCGTAAGGGGATATTGATGGCACTCAAAGCTTCTGAAATCAGTGAGCTGATCAAAAAACGCATCGAAAATTTCGATGCCACGGCGGAATCCCGCGATGTCGGTACGGTTATTGCGCTGACGGACGGTATTGTCCGCATTCACGGGCTGACCGACGTTCAGTACGGCGAAATGGTCGAGTTCCCCGGCGGCAGCTTCGGCCTGGCGCTAAACCTCGAGCAGGATTCTGTCGGTGCTGTCGTGCTCGGTGAATACAAGCACATCTCCGAAGGCGATACCGTCAAGACGACGGGCCGTATTCTCGAGGTTCCGGTAGGCGAGGCGCTGCTCGGCCGCGTCGTCAACTCACTCGGTACGCCGATCGACGGAAAAGGTCCGATTGACGCGGCTGAAACTTCGCCAATCGAGAAAGTCGCGCCGGGCGTTATCGACCGGAAATCCGTAGATCAGCCTGTGCAGACCGGGCTCAAGTCGATCGACGCCATGGTTCCCATCGGCAGAGGGCAACGCGAGCTCATTATCGGCGACCGCCAGACGGGCAAGAGCGCCGTCGCCGTCGACACGATCATCAACCAGATCGGCACGGGTATTAAATGTATCTACGTCGCTATCGGGCAGAAGAACTCGACCGTCGCGAACGTCGTTCGCAAGCTCGAAGAGTTCGGTGCGATGGAGCACACGATCGTCGTGTCGGCTTCCGCTTCGGAATCGGCGGCACTGCAGTACATCGCGCCGTATGCCGGCTGCGCAATGGGTGAATACTTCCGGGACCGCGGCCAGGACGCCCTCATTATTTACGACGATCTGACGAAGCAGGCCTGGGCCTATCGTCAGGTATCGCTGCTGCTGCGCCGACCGCCCGGGCGCGAGGCGTATCCGGGCGACGTATTCTATCTGCATTCGCGTTTGCTCGAGCGTGCAGCGCGCGTCAACGCGGACTACGTCGAGCGATTCACGAACGGGGCAGTCAAGGGACAGACCGGATCGCTGACCGCGTTGCCGATAATCGAGACCCAGGAAGGCGACGTTTCTGCATTCGTGCCGACCAACGTAATCTCGATTACGGACGGTCAGATTTTCCTCGAGACGGACCTGTTCAACGCGGGTATTCGCCCGGCCATCAATGCCGGCCTCTCCGTGTCGCGTGTCGGCGGAGCCGCGCAGACGAAGATCATCAAGAAACTCGGCGGTGGTGTTCGGCTCGCACTTGCGCAGTATCGCGAACTCGCCGCGTTCGCACAGTTCGCTTCCGATCTCGACGAGGCGACACGAAAGCAGCTCGAGCGCGGTCAGCGTGTGACGGAACTCATGAAGCAGCCGCAGTATTCACCGCTATCGGTTGCGGAAATGGCGATCTCGCTGTTCGCGGTCAACGAAGGCTATCTCGACGATGTCGAAGCGGACCGGGTCGTGGCGTTCGAAGCTGCGTTGCATGCCCACGCTCGCGCTAATGCCGCCGAGTTGATCGACGAAATTAACGCCAGTGGTGATCTCAACGACGACATCGAAGCGGGCCTGAAGAAACTCATTGAAAACTTCAAGACGACCGGCGCTTACTAGGAATCGAGCATGGCAGTCGGCAAAGAAATTCGCACCAAGATCAACAGCGTCAAGAATACGCAGAAGATCACGAAAGCGATGGAGATGGTCGCGGCATCCAAGCTGCGCAAGACACAGGACCGGATGGCCGCGTCGCGTCCCTATGCCGAGCGCATACGAACGGTAATCGGTCATCTGTCCGAGGCGAACCCGGATTACCGGCATCCGTATCTCGACTCGCGCGAGGTCAAGCGCGTCGGCTACATCGTCATCACGACCGATCGCGGTCTGTGCGGTTCGCTGAACGTCAACCTGTTCCGTACGATGCTGAACGACATGCGCGAATGGCAGGCCAAGGGCGTAGAAATAGACATCTGCATCGTTGGCGCGAAAGGCATCGCATTTTTCCGCCGCCTCAAGGCGAACGTTGTCGCTGCGACAAGTCATCTCGGCGACACGCCGACGGTGGCCGATTTTGTTGGCACGATAGCTGTGATGACGGACGAATACCGAGAGGGCAAGATCGATCGTTTGTTCCTCGTACACAACGTATTCGTTAATACCATGAGCCAGACGCCGGAAATTCGGACGCTGATTCCGGTCGAAGCCATGGACGGCGAACAACTGCAGGAAAACTGGGATTACATCTACGAACCCGATGCAGTCGATCTGCTCGACAATGTTCTCGATCGCTATATCGAGTCGCAGGTTTATCGTGCGGCTGTAGAAAACGTCGCTTGTGAGATGGCATCGAAGATGGTCGCGATGAAAGCTGCGACCGACAATGCGGGCAAGTTCATCGATCAGCTGCAGCTCGTTTACAACAAGGCGAGGCAGGCGGCGATCACGCAGGAAATTTCTGAAATTGTGGGCGGCGCAGCCGCGGTCTAAAACAGATTACGTACGGAAGGTAAGGCACTCATGAGCACGGGTACTATCGTTCAGATCATCGGCGCAGTGGTGGACGTCGAGTTTCCAAGGGAGACCATCCCGAAAGTGTACGATGCACTGCACCTGGTCGAGGAGGACTTGACGCTGGAAGTGCAGCAGCAACTGGGTGACGGCATCGTGCGCGCGATCGCGATGGGCTCGAGTGAGGGTTTGAAGCGCGGCCTGCCGGTCACTAATACGGGTGAACCGATCACGGTTCCCGTCGGCGAGAAGACTCTCGGACGCATCATGGATGTGCTCGGAAAGCCGATCGACAATGCCGGCGAAATCGGCGCGGAGGTGCACTGGCCTATCCATCGTAAGGCGCCCTCCTACGAGGATCAGGCGACCTCCACGGAGCTTCTCGAAACCGGCGTTAAAGTGATCGATCTCATCATGCCGATCGCGAAAGGCGGCAAGATCGGATTGTTCGGCGGCGCGGGTGTTGGCAAGACCGTCACGCTCATGGAGCTCATCAACAATATCGCGAAGGCGCATGGCGGCTACTCCGTGTTCGCGGGTGTCGGTGAGCGAACTCGCGAGGGTAACGACTTCTACTACGAGATGAAGGAGTCCGAAGTTCTCGACAAGGTGTCGCTCGTGTATGGGCAGATGAATGAACCGCCCGGTAACCGCCTTCGGGTAGCGTTGACGGGCCTGACGATGGCCGAGTACTTCCGTGATGAAGGCCGCGACATTCTCATGTTCATCGACAACATCTACCGCTACACCCTGGCCGGAACCGAAGTATCGGCGCTACTTGGACGCATGCCTTCGGCAGTAGGCTATCAACCGACGCTCGCCGAAGAAATGGGTGTGCTTCAGGAACGAATTACGTCGACGAAGACGGGTTCGATCACTTCTTTCCAGGCCGTCTACGTTCCTGCCGACGACCTCACCGATCCGTCGCCGGCAACGACATTCGCGCATCTGGATGCGACGCTCGTGCTGTCTCGGCAAATCGCTGAGCTCGGTATCTATCCGGCCGTCGACCCGCTCGATTCAACGTCGCGCCTGCTCGATCCGAACGTCATCGGCCAGGAGCACTACGATACGGCGCGCTCGGTGCAGGCCGTACTGCAACGCTACAAGGAGTTGCAGGACATCATCGCGATTCTTGGTATGGACGAGTTGTCGGAAGACGACAAACTGATCGTGCAGCGCGCGCGTAAGGTACAGCGCTTCCTGTCGCAGCCCTTCACTGTCGCGGAGACATTCACGGGATCGCCCGGAAAATACGTTGCGCTGAAGGATACGATAAGGGGCTTCAAGGCTATCGTCGACGGCGACTACGATCATCTGCCCGAACAGGCGTTCTATATGGTCGGCGGCATCGAAGAGGCTGAAACGCAGGCGAAGAAGCTGCAATAGGCGGAGCTTGATATCGTGGCAACCATTCACGTCGACATCGTCAGCGCCGAAGGCGAAATCTTTGCAGGCGAGGCTGCGATGGTGTTCGCGCCGGCGAAGATGGGTGAAATCGGTATCGCGCCACGTCATGCGCCGTTGCTGACTGATCTGAAACCAGGCGAGGTTCGTGTCGAGGATGCGGACGGCGGAGAGCGCACTTTTTATATCACAGGCGGCGTGCTGGAAATCCAGCCTCACCTGGTGACGGTCCTGGCCGACAGCGCGTTGCACGCGAATCAGCTTGACGAAGATGTCGCGCTTGCTGCTCGCGAACGCGCTCGCGAAGCGCTCGAGGGCCGGCACGGCGAGATAGATCTCGCGCAGGCGCAGGCTGAATTAGTCGAAGCCGAGGCTCGATATCGTGCGGCACAGAAACTCAGGGGCAGGCGCGGTTAACCGTAGCCTCTTGGCTGCGGCGACCGGCGCCCGGTCGCCGTATTATCGTCGCACCGCGCTATCATTCGACGTTGTCGCGACTCGGGTGGGGTATCGATGCCTCTGACAGCTGTCATCCTGGCCGCCGGCCAGGGCAAGCGCATGAATTCCGATCGGCCGAAGGTTCTTCAGCCTCTGGCAGGCCGCGCTTTGCTCGCGCATGTCCTGGACGCTGCCCGCGATATTAAACCGGACGCCATCAATGTCGTTTACGGACATGGCGGGGATTCGGTTCGCGAATGCTTTCCGGATGCCGATCTGGCCTGGAGCCACCAGGCCGAGCAACTCGGTACCGGCCACGCCGTGGCGCAGGCGTTGCCGTCGATTCCGGACGATCATCAGGTACTCGTACTTTGTGGTGACGTACCACTCGTCACAGCCGAGTGCTTAAAGCCGTTATCAGATTATGGCGATGGCAGCGAAGTCGTCGTGCTGTCGGCAGAATTGGAAGACCCGAGCGGCTACGGCCGGATTGTTCGAGGTCAGAACGGCAGCGTCGTCAGTATCGTGGAGCAAAAGGACGCGACTCCCGAACAAGCCGCTATCGCGGAGATCAACACGGGACTGATGCGGATACCCGGTGGAAAACTTGGAAAATGGCTCGACAGGATCGGCAACGGCAACTCGCAGGGCGAGTACTATCTGACCGACATTATCGCCATAGCGATAGCAGATGGCGCAGAGGTTGCGGCGGTCCCGGCCGGCGATCCCGGCCAGTTGCTCGGTATCAACGATCGGGCGCAGCTCGCCGTAGCCGAGCGGGTTTTACAGCGACGCTATGCCGACGCGGCGATGAGCGCAGGCGCGACACTCGCGGATCCGGCGCGATTCGACCAGCGTGGATCGCTGAGCGTCGGGCGTGATGTGTTTATCGATGCCGGAGCCGTATTCGAGGGCGAAGTCGCTTTGGGCGATCGTGTATCGATCGGGTCGAATTGCGTCATCTCGGACACAACACTCGGCGACGATTGTCTCGTGCACCCGAGCTCGATCTTGCACGGAGTCATCGCGGGGCCGAAGTGCGAGATCGGCCCTTTTGCGAGGTTGCGTCCGGGTACGGAGTTTGCCGCGCAGGTAAAAATCGGCAATTTTGTCGAAGTGAAAGCCAGTGAAATCGCCGCCGGCAGCAAAGTAAATCATCTGACCTATATCGGCGATACGGCCGTCGGCGCTGGAGTAAACGTCGGCGCCGGAACGATCGTCTGTAACTATGACGGCGCCTACAAGCATCGCTCTTCCGTCGGCGACGGCGCTTTTATCGGCTCGGGAGTGATGCTGGTTGCTCCCGTCGAAGTTGGCGAGGGTGCGACGATCGGTGCCGGGTCTATTGTGACGAAGACCGCTCCGGCGAACGAACTGACGCTTACCCGTGCAAAGCAAGTTACGGTCAAGGGTTGGAAACGACCCCAAAAGCCCGCAAAGTGAGCATCCTGTAGCGACTCTTAACCAGCGATTAGGCCCATGTCGACCTTACTCAGAATGGACTCCTAGAGCATGTGCGGAATAGTCGGCGCGGTTGCTGATCGCGATGTCATGCCGATTCTCATGGAAGGACTCAAACGCCTCGAGTATCGAGGCTACGACTCCGCCGGAGTCGCCCTGACAGAGAATGGGACGCTCAAGCGGATGCGCCGCGAGGGCAAGCTCAGGGAGCTGGCCGATGCATTGAAGGACTCGCCGCTATCCGGTCAGCAGGGCATCGCGCATACGCGCTGGGCAACTCACGGCGTCCCGAACGAAGTCAACGCGCATCCGCATACTTCAGGTGACGATGTCGCCATCGTTCACAACGGCATCATCGAAAACCATGGCGAGCTACGGCAGGAATTAAAGGATGCCGGCTTCGTTTTCTCATCAGAAACGGATACCGAAGTCATCGCGCACCGGATCCGTTTCTACCTTGGTAAAGGCGCCGGGATCTTCGAAGCCGTTCGATCCACCGTAGCGGAGCTCAAGGGTGCATATGCGCTGGTAGTCATGTATGCCGGTGATCCGGACGCGCTGGTTCTGGCTCGGTCAGGCGGACCCGTCGTCATTGGTCTGGGCGATGAAGAAAACTTCGTTGCTTCGGATATCGCGGCGCTGCTGCCCGTGACGCGAAATTTCCAGTTCCTCGAGGACGGTGATGTTGCACTCGTACGGCGTCGCAGCGTGACAATCTTCGACCGCTCCGGTAATTCCGTCGAGCGGCCCGTCATCGAGAGTGAACTTACAGCGGATTCGAACGACCGCGGCCGCTATAGCCACTACATGGAGAAGGAAATTCACGAGCAGGGCCGCGCAGTGGCGGCCACTCTCGAAGGCCGTATCGGCGACGGCAAGTTACTCGACAATATTCTCGGTCCGGAAGCGAGCGACGTCATTCCGCGAGTCGAATGCGTACACATCGTTGCCTGCGGGACAAGTTTTCACGCAGGGCTGGTGGCGCGCTACCAGATTGAGGAACTCGCCGGAATTCCATGCATGGTCGATATCGCCAGCGAGTATCGTTATCGCCGACCGGTCGTGCCGGCCAATTCTCTGATGATCGTCATCTCGCAATCGGGCGAAACTGCGGACACACTGGCTGCGCTACGCGCGGCGAAGGACTATGGCTATCTCGGTACGCTCGCCATCTGTAATGTTCCCGAGTGTTCACTCGTCAGGGAGTCGGACTTCGTCCTGATGACGCGAGCCGGGCCGGAAATCGGTGTTGCTTCGACGAAGGCGTTCACGACCCAATTGGCGGCCCTGGCGCTGGTAACTGTGGCACTGGCAAAGGCCCGAGGACTGGAGCAGGCGACCGAATATTTATTGATCAATCAGTTGGCGGAGCTACCGAGCCTCGTCGAGCAGACCCTGGCGCTCGATGAGGACATCGCCGAACTCGCACGCGAGTTCTCCGACAAGGACCATGCGTTGTTTCTCGGTCGCGGCGTGTTGAACCCCGTCGCGATGGAAGGCGCACTGAAGCTGAAAGAGATCTCCTATATTCACGCGGAGGCGTACGCTGCCGGCGAGCTCAAGCACGGTCCGCTTGCGCTCGTTGACGACGACATGCCAGTGGTTACCGTGGCGCCAAACAACGAGCTGCTCGAGAAGCTGAAATCGAATCTTCAGGAGGTACGGGCGCGTGGCGGACGGCTGTTCGTATTCGCAGATCTCAGGGCGGGCCTGGACGAAGGCGACGGCGTTCATATTGTACGCATGCCGTCGCACGCAGAAGCCATCCAGGCACCGATACTTTATACCGTGCCATTGCAGCTACTCGCGTATCACGTTGCGCTGCTGAAAGGCACCGACGTCGATCAGCCACGAAATCTGGCGAAGTCCGTTACCGTCGAGTAAGGTCCGGCTATCGACCGCGATAGCCGGGTTTCATCCAGACAGATCGCCGTCGTCGCGACACATAATTCGGCGAAACCTAGCTTTCTGTTACGGGTTCGGCCGGGCAGGCAGCGGGTCGAGTATAGGAAACGTAGAAGCCTTCCAGGTCACCGTTCTCGGTATAGATCTGCATATCGGCGAAACGCCAGCCGGTGAGTGCCATCTCTTCATGCCTCTCGGTCATCTTCTGGGCCGCGCGGTCCCTGCGCCCGAAACCCGAAACGTCATGAAATATCGTAATCGCCTGTTCACAATTCATCGACGGCTCTGGCGCAATGGAAGTGCCTAGCGCTTCCTGCGTAAAACCGCTGGAACAATGAAGGCCGAATGCCAGTGCAATAACGTGGAAATATCTCAATGCAGCTCTCCTTTTCGAATTCCCGGGCTCAATCTTGCCAGTGTACCCATCGCGATCTGGCCAAAAAACGTAGCAGTTCACACGCCGGGACAGTTTCAGGAACCGGTACGATTGTGATCTGGACGTTCAGTTTTCCGGACGGGAACTTTACTTAACCCCGGATTTCGACTCCACTCACGAGGGTCCCCGGTCCGAGTTCCGAGGCCTCGCCGGAGGCAGCCAGCCAGCCGTGAGAGCCCGGTCATTCCTTGAGGTCGAGCTGGAATCGGTCTTATAGTCTCGAATCGACCCGTTACCGATCGTTGTACATGACCATGACCGACGGCTGCCGGACATACATGAAAGCCGCGGCTCGGAAGGCCGCTGCCTCGGTCTACCGTCAATACGAGCGGCGAGTCGGCAGAACATTCGAGACCGTACTGATACTTGGACACATGCGCTCCGGGTCGACACTTCAAATTCACTCCGGACCCGGCCTTACTTGGCACACTGCAGGTTCGATGCATCTTTTTGCTCCGCGAGCCGGTCGCCAGCGTATCGAGCCCGATTCGCGTTCTGTCGGAGCGCCATTCGAGACTGTGCGGCATTAGCGCCTGAATGCGAAAATATCGAGATGTCGAGTAGCTGGTTGCGATGACTTCTGAAGTGATCACGATAGAGGTGGTATCGGATTTCGCCTGTCCGTGGTGTCTAGTGGGCCTGCACCGCTTGAGAAAGGCGATCGCTCAGCGGCCGGCTCTGGATTTCGAGCTGAGTTGGCAGCCATTTCAGCTCAACCCGAATATGCCACGCGAAGGCCGCAACAGGCGCGAGTATTATCGTGACAAGTTCGGAAATGAGCGAGCCAGAACGCTGCGTGAGACTTTAAACAGCGCGGGAGCCGGCGAGGGAATAAGATTCTGCGATGAACCGGACGCGATAGCGCCAAATACGCTTTCTGCCCACGTGCTGATGTATTGGGCCGCCGGGGATGACAATATTGACATCAATGCGCTCGCCGAAAAGCTTTTCAATGCGCACCATATCGAATGCGAGAACATCGGCGCTATCGAAGTTCTGACGCGAGTTGCGGGCGAAGTGGGGATGGATGAATCCGGCGTACGTTCAAAGCTGGTCGCGGGCGACGACGAAGATCCGGTAAAGGAACAAATCTCTCGATCTGCCACCAGTGGGGTTTCGGGTGTGCCGTTCTTCATCATCAACCGAAGCTATGGAATTTCAGGAGCGCAGCTACCGGAGACGTTAGCCGCTGTCTTTGACCAGGTATCCAGCGCGCAGGATCAGAAGTCAGCTTTAAATCAGCCAGTCGGCTAAAACGTAGATCAGGAACCGAGATTTATCATGAATATCATTATCAGACCGATTCTCTTCTGTGTATTAATACTACCGATTTCCGGCGGCGCACATCACTCCATAGCCGGCAATTACGATCCCGAAATGATCATCGAGGTCGAGGGCGAAGTGACGGATGTGCTTTGGCGAAATCCTCATGTCCAGGTCTCGATGCGCGTTATCGGCGCAGACGGAGATGAGCAGCTCTGGGAAATGGCAATGGACTCGGTAAGCAACATGCGCCGATGGAAAATTGACCCGAATTTCATTCAGGTGGGCGACAGTATCCGGGTAGCCGGCGATCTGGCCCGTCGCGTGGAGCACAGCCTCTATATAAGAAATATTCTTACCAGCGGTGGAGAGGAAGTCGTGCTTGGCATGCGGACCGAGCCGCGATGGTCAGCGCCGACCATCGGGATCGCGGAGAATCGCAGACTGGGAATTGGCGATACGTCGGCTCCGGAACTCGGAATCTTTCGCGTGTGGGACACACCTGGCAACTCTCAGCGGCTTCTGCAGCGAGACTACGGTCAAACCCCAGCCGGTCGAGCGAACCTGACTCCGCAGGCGTTGGCCGCAGTCGATGCGTTTGTCTGGGAGCGGGACAACCCGCTGAAGGACTGCGCGCTCAAGGGTATGCCACTGATCATGGAATCACCGTATCCGGCGGAGTTCACGCAGGCAGACGAAAATATCATCTGGCGGATCGAGGAATACGATACGGTGCGCCAGATTCACATGGCGCCCGACGCCTCGACCGACGCCCGGGAACCGTCGCTTCTCGGGTATTCCACGGGTCGCTGGGAAGACGATCGCACGCTTGTGGTCACGACGACAAATATGGGCTGGGGGCATTTCGACGGCCAGGGTATTCCGCTAAGTGCGGCAGCAGTGGCGGTCGAGCGATTTTCCCTGAGCCCGCTGGGCGATCGGCTCGACTATTCGATGACGCTCACCGATCCCGAGACATTTCTTCAGCCGCGAACGCTGACGAAACACTGGGTCTGGTATCCGGATGCCGAAGTCGGTGTTTACGATTGCTCACGTGCTGCCGAAGACTAGGTGACTTCGGCGCAGATTCCGGCAGCGATCGAAGCGCGAGCCGGCCGTCGAGCGAGTAATGATTGCTCGGCGTTTCTTTCAGCCCGGCAGTGCGCCATCCATGATAGTTATGGTGCCGGAGACACTACCGCCCAGCGCGGCAAAAGCGCCTACTACAGCAATGGTGATCAGCGTGCCCGCAACTGCGTACTCGACGGTTGTGAGGCCACTCTCATCTCGCAGGAAATCGATGATCACGTTTTTCAATGTTCTCTCCCAAGCGACGATCTGAATACCAGCCCGAGTCAGGTCGTTTGCCGAATTGACTCTCATTACACGAGTCTACTTTATATAGGCTACAAGGCGCGCCTGGTTAGGAGTCGCGCGAGAATCAGCAGGAGTTTTCAGCGTCTATTTCGAGGCCTTAGAGGTAGTTATGCAAGATCCTTAAGCGACTGAATGGGCCTGTTGACGTAAGAACTATCGCTATTATGTAACATTGTGGCGCTCGCGTAGCCAGGCGGCTGACGTTCGCTTCAGCAACGGCGAGGTGGGGCGGATCGCTACTCGCTGAGACGGCGGTCGGGCTTCGGCGATTTGCTTCGCAGCGGAGCTAACACTCATCCCTGTTGCTATGCTTGGACAGACTCGTTGTTCCATCCCAGTCGTAATAGGTATAAACCGTTTCCCCGGCGATATAGATACAGTGCACTTTAATTTCCGGCCTGGAAGGGTGTCCGCGCCCCAAAATATCTATCTCGTCTCCAATCGATAGTGTGTTCTCATCGAAGCCGAGGCGACGATTGCGGTTGGGAGTCGCCAGGACCAAATCCCACTCCTGACCGTCACGGTCGGTCGCGGTCAGTTGATCATGAGCATTGCCCAAACGAAGCTCGGTAACCACCAGAGTGGCATCGACGTCACTGTTGTATCCCGTCCAGCCGTGATGCGCCCAGACTATAGCCGGTCCGAGTGAAAGCATCGTCAGTACCGTAAGCGCCGAGCGAATACGTGCGGAATCGATCATTGGAGCCACCTGCCGGAAATCACATCATCTGCCTGTCGTGTAGCCTACCACGGTGGAGACGATGCGAAATGGCTGCGTTAACGGCTGGCGCCAGTTATCCTCTTTATGCCGATTGACGTACAAAAAGACCAGGCGAATCTTCCGAAGGAGAGAATGTATGTGCGACGAGAGAACGATCAGAGAATCCATGGAATTGATGAACCGCTCGGGAGAGTTAACACGACGGCAGTTCGGCGCTCTATCTGCCGGTGCTGGTTTATCCATCCTGTTGCCACGCGCGGCTGATGCCCAGGAGGTTACGGAATCGGAGGTCGCAGTGATGACGCCGGACGGCGTCGCGGATTGCTACTTCGTGCATCCGTCGAGCGGTGCTCACCCGGGTGTGATCATCTGGCCCGACATTATGAGCCTGAGGCCCGCCTTCAGGCAGATGGGCAGGCGACTCGCGGAATCCGGTTATTCAGTACTGGTAGTCAACCCCTACTATCGAGTGCAACGGGCGCCCGTTGTGCCGGAAGGTGCCAACATGGCCCAGGACGAGACTCGAAATACCGTCTTCCCTTTGGCAGGCACGTTGAGCCCGGAGACTCATTCAACCGATGCGAGAGCTTTCGTCAGCTTCCTCGACAGCCAGGCTTCTGTGGACCGCAATCGCAAGATCGGCACCATGGGCTACTGCATGGGTGGTCCGATAACGATGCGGACGGCGGCCGCGGTTCCCGAACGGATCGGCGCTGGCGCATCATTTCATGGTGGCGGACTGGTTACCGATGGACCTGACAGCCCTCACCTGCTGATTCCCGACATGCAGGCGCACTACCTCTTCGCGATCGCCGAGAACGACGATGCGGAAGAGCCGGACGCAAAGAACGTACTGCGGGAGGAATTCGCGGCCGCTGGATTGCCGGCCGAGATCGAAGTCTACGCAGGGACCTTGCACGGATGGTGCCCCCCGGATTCGCATGTCTATAACGAAGCCAGCGCTGAACGAGCGTGGAGCCGACTGCTGACGTTGTTCGAGACTGCGCTGGCCTGACCAGTCATTCAGCCTCGCGCGGACTTGCGGAACCCGCGGAGCCCATGCAACTCCAGGCCGGGGCTATCGGATTCAGCCACGCTGTCGATGAATTGCCGTCACCTCGCTATGACTGCAGCCCTGCCGCCGCACCGTTTATCCTTCGCGGCCCGTAAAACTTCGCTATCGAGCAGCAGGCCGACCTGCGCTCAATCAGATCGTGACCTCGATCAGACTTCAGAAGCCGATCGCCGGCCTCGGCCGACCCGGGCCAGGCGTTTTATGAGATCCGTCGGGAATCTCTGCCATTGCGCGAATGCGCTCTAGAGCCAGGTTCATGAGCTTCGCTTCCCCGGCCTCATCCGGCACGACGCATACCGGGTGGCGGCGCAGCTTGCCCCAGTCGCTGGTCAGTAGAATCTGGCCCAGATGCGCGAGATTCTTCTCGATGCAGATCATGTACGGATCGATACCCTCGAAGAACGGTTCGGCGTAACGGTACGCTCGGTTGAAGTCGTTCTCCAACCGGCGTCGCGCGTAGTGTTGGTAGTATTTCAGTGTCTGAGCCAGCAAGTCGAGCCCAGAGCGATACCTGACCAGCGTGCCGTCGGGCGCGTGTTCCACAGCGATACCGCCGAGAATAAATTCGGGAAACAGGCGGTCGCGGCATTTTTCGAGATAGCATCGATCAGCAAGCTGCGCGATCAGATCTGCCGTGCCGAGGAGATGACCAGCAATGCTGTCCTTCGGGTCGTCGAGTTCGATGTCGTTCAGATTCTTCTCGTAACCGGTGAAGTGAACGATCTGCGTCGCGACCGGCACCAGGTCATCGAGACCGATTCGCGGCAAGTAGCTCGAGAGGAAGGAAGCGCTTCGCGACACGTGCGAAAGCGTGAACTCGGCTCCACTGATACTGTCATGATCTATTCGACGATGACGCAGGTAGCCTGAGTCATGGAACAATGCCGTGATGACGGCGAGGCTGGCGCGTTCGGCACCGAGCCTGTCGCTCGCCTGAACCGTGATCTCGTGCCCGGCAATCAGTCGAGCTAACGCGAGCGTCATGTCCAGCGTATGCTGGATGTCATGGTAGGTCGTATCGACCGCATGGTAGTCGGGCTCGAGGCCGAGAAAGAAACGCTCGAAATCGTGAAACGCGATCCACACGGCGTCGAAGGCGTGCGACGGATACAGCTCGCCGAAAATATCGCGTACTGCATTTCGGACGATGACCGGCGAAGACACCTGGACGCGATTCGTCACGTCGTAGTCATTTCGACGGTCTTGAAACATGTCGTCGATCGGGCGTCCCCGGATTACTGGAGCATACTAGTGTAAGGCATTGTAATAACGCGGGAAACTAGTGGAAAAACAAACCTTATCCGGAATCGAAAACCGCCACCACGGGGGTATGATCGGATGGCCTTTCGAGTCGGCGCGGTTCCTTGTCGATCGAGCACGCTGAACAGACTTCACGCAGCGCTGCTGATGCCAGAATCAGATCGATTCTGAGTCCCAGATTGCGACGAAAGCCGGCGGCCCGATAGTCCCACCAGCTGAAACTTTTTTCCGGCTGGTCGAACAACCGGAACGTATCAGTCAGACCCAGATCCGTGATACGTGCCAGTGCTGCGCGCTCGTCGTCACTGCAGAGGATCTTGCCACGCCAGGCGTCCGGGTCATGAACATCCTGGTCGGCTGGGGCGATGTTGAAGTCACCCATGGCGACAACTTTCTCGTGACGCTTCAATTCATTGGCGAGCTGCGCTGTGAGCGCTTCCAGCCACGCGAGCTTGTATGCGTACTTCTCGGTTCCAACGGCCTGTCCGTTCGGAACATAGAGGTTGAAGATTCGGACATCACCGACTGTTGCTGCGAGTATTCGACGTTGCTGATCTTCGAATCCATCGATATCCGTGAGGACATCTTGCGCCGGTTCTCGCGTGAGCAGCGCAACACCGTTGTAGGTTGGTTGTCCACTGAAAGCGCAGCCATAGCCCAGCTCGGCAAGCTTGTCTTTTGGAAATTTTTCGTCGGTGAGCTTCGTCTCCTGCAGGCCGAGAATGTCGGGCTGCTCAGAGTTTAGCCAGTCACAAACGTGATCGATTCGAACGCGAAGACTGTTCACGTTCCAGGTAGCAATCTTCACGCCGTGCCTTCGTGCCCGGTAGCAATTCCTGCCTGGCGAAGCAGCGGTTCGAGACTGGGCGCCCGGCCGCGGAACTCCGTAAACGCGTCCATTGTGTCGCGGCTACCGCCAGCCGCGAGTATGGATCGCCTGAAGCTTTGAGCTGTATCCGCATCGAAACTGCCATTCTGTTCGAAAGCAGAAAACGCGTCGGCCGCGAGAACTTCGGCCCACTTGTAGCTGTAGTACCCTGCCGCGTAACCGCCACCGAAGACGTGCGAAAAAGTACACGCGAAGCGATTGAAATCCGGCGTTTGAATGACGGCGACTTCGTGGCGCACAGCGGCTAACACCTCTTCGACACGCGCTCCTGCCTCCGGCTCATAGCCCGTATGCAGTCGAAAGTCGAACAACGCCAACTCGAGCTGGCGAACCATGGCAAGACCGGAATTGAAGGTTCGCGAAGCATTCAGCGTTTCCAGTTTCGCCGCCGGCAGCGGCTCTCCGCTGTCGACATGACCCGATATCCATGGCAGCACTTCCGGCAGCCAGGCATAGTTCTCGAAGAACTGGCTCGGTAGCTCGACAGCATCCCAGGGAACCCCGTTGATTCCCGATAACGAAGGGAAGTCGATCTCGGTCAACAGATGATGCAGCGTGTGTCCGAACTCATGGAACAATGTGACCACATCGTTGTGGGTGAGTAATGAAGGTTGATCCTCGCCAGGCGGATTGAAGTTGCAGACGAGATAGGCAACTGGTTCCTGCTCGAGTCCGGCGAGCCTGGCTCTGACCACGCATTCGTCCATCCACGCGCCGCCGCGCTTGTTGGGGCGAGCATAAAGATCGACGAACACTCCGCCGATCCGGTCGCCATCCGCCGATTCTAGATCGAAGAAGCGCACATCGGGATGCCAGGCATCGATGTCACGTCGTTCCACCAGCGTCACGCCATACAGTGACTCGACAACGCGGAACATCCCGCCGAGAACCCGCGGCAGTGGGAAGTAAGGACGCAACTCATCCTCGGAGAGCTGGAACCGCTTCTGCTTCAGTCTTTCGGCGTAAAAACTCAGATCCCAGGCATTGAGCTCATGACCCGCGAATTCATTCAGCTCACGGAGCTCCCGTTCCGCAACAGGCTTGCTTTTTACAGCCAGATTCTCGAGGAATTCGAGGACTTCTCCGGGTGTGGCCGCCATTTTCGTCGCGAGCGAGAGCTCGGCATAGTTCGCGAAGCCCAATAGCTCGGCAGCTTCGTGCCGCAACGCGAGGATTTCGTCAATGAGCGAACCGTTATCCCATTGCCCGGCGTGCGGACCCTGATCGGAGGCGCGAGTGACCCAGGCCTCGTAATAAAGCCGTCGCAATGGCTCGGATTCGGCATGGGTCTGAACGGCAACGAAGGTGGGCGGATCCAGCGCAAGCAACCAGCCATCGAGGCCCTGCTCTGCCGCCCCCCGCCTGCCACGTTCGAGAACGTCCGCCGGGAGCCCGGCCAGCGCACTGGCATCCGTCTCGTGATGCTGGAATTCATCCGTCGCGTCCATGAGGTTCTGTTCGAATTTCGCCTGCAGCTGCGCCAGTGCCTGCGCGAGCGTCGCAAAGCGGCGACGCGAGTCGTCATCGAGCGTGACACCGGCCAGACGGAAATCCCGAAGAGCGTGCGCGATAAGCTGTCGCTCGATCCTCTCAGCTTCATCGACATGCCGTTCGAGATCGACATACCGACGGTGCAGCGCTCGATCCTGCGCAACCTCGGTGCCGAATTCGGTGATCAACGGCAAGCATTCGTTGTAGACGGCTCTGAGTTCAGGGCTGGACAACACCGAGTTCAGATGCGTTACCGGGCCCCAGACGCGGTGCACGGCGTCATTAATTCGCTCGAGCTCGAGTGCCCAGTCGAAGGTTACGGAATCCGTTCGGCCCAGCTGCTTCACTCGCTCGCGAGCTTGCGCGAGCACGGCTGTCACGGCGGGCTCGACATGTTCAGGACGAATGCGGGTGAATGCCGGGAGTCCGGCCGTTTCTAAAAGTGGATTGCTCACGGTCATGCTCGATTCGGATTCCGCAATCTATCACGATAGTCGTGATCAATCCTACGATGGGTTTTGCAGCTGGCGGATCGATTCCTGTTAAGCTCCCGGCACGTTAGCGCGGCTAGGGAGGCCGTTCGTGCGCGAGTTTGACTACATTGTAATCGGTGGCGGTAGCGGCGGCCTCGCGTCGGCGCAAAGAGCGGCGGAGTATGGCGCGCGAGCGGTCGTTTTCGAACATGGTCCACTCGGCGGCACATGCGTTAATGTTGGCTGTGTTCCGAAAAAAGTCATGTGGAACGCGGCAAATGTCGCGCACACGATTCACGATGCTGCCGCATTCGGATTCGACGTCGAACTGCGCTCCCTGGACTGGAACGCGCTGAAGGTTTCCCGGGACGCTTTCGTGACGCGTCTGAACGGGATCTACAAAAGAAATCTGGATAACAGATCGGTCGAGTTCGTCCCCAGTCATGCGCGCTTCAAAGGTCCTCGGGAAGTCGTGGACGATCAGGGCAACGTTTACCGTGGAGCGCACGTACTGATCGCGACCGGCGGATACCCGACCGCGCCGGACGTTCCGGGCGCCGGCTTTGGCATCACGTCAGACGGCTTCTTCGCCCTCGAGGAGAGACCGAAAAAAGTTGCTGTCGTCGGAAGTGGCTATATTGCGGTCGAACTCGGCGGCGTACTCAATGCGCTCGGCTCCGAAGTCACGCAGTTCGTGCGCTACGACGGCGTGTTGCGCAGCTTCGACACGATGCTCGGCGAGAACCTGATGAAGCTCATGCGCGAGAGCGGAGTCGACATTGTGACCGGAGCGACACCCACTGAGCTGGCGAACGACTCGTCGTTGACCATTGTCACCGAGGACGGCCGTCGCTTCGACGGATTCGACTGTGTCCTGTGGGCGATAGGCAGAGCACCGAACACCGAATCCCTTGCGCTCGACGTTGCCGGGGTGGTAACCGACGGTTTGGGTCACGTTGTGGTTGACGCTTATCAGAATACCAATGCAGAAAACGTCTACGCCGTAGGAGACGTTACGGGAAAGGCGCAGCTTACGCCGGTTGCGATCGCCGCTGGCCGAAGACTTTCGGATCGGATTTTCGACGGTCAGACTGATCGCCATCTGAGTTACGAGAATATTCCTACGGTCATTTTTTCTCATCCGGCTATCGGTACGGTCGGCTTGACGGAGTCGGAGGCTCGCCTTCGGTTTGGCGACGAAGCCGTAACAATCTATACGTCCGAGTTCGTGCCGCTCGAGTACGCGCTATCCGAGGTTCGCCCGAAAACGAGCATGAAGCTGGTTACGACAGGCGAGGACGAGCGTATTGTCGGTTGTCACATTATCGGTCCGGGCGCCGATGAGATGCTGCAGGGTTTTGCCGTTGCCGTCACGATGGGAGCTCGAAAGAACGATCTGGACAACACCGTGGCTATTCATCCGACCAGCGCGGAGGAGATCGTTACGATGCGTTGATCAGGCGGCGACACCCGAGCGAAGCTTCTGTGTATCCGGACGCTTACCACGCCAGATCTGGAATGATTCCGCTGCCTGTTCCACGAGCATGCCCCAGCCCTGCACTGCCTGACCGGCGCCATGCTCTCGCGCCCAGTCGACGAAGGGCGTCCCGTTGAGACCGTAAGCGAGGTCGTAACAAAAGCTCTCGGCGCCGATGCAGCCTGGTGGAAAAGGCGGGCTTTCGCCGCGAATACCGGCCGACGTCGCGTTGATGACAAGATCCGCGCGATCCTTGTTCTCGAGATCGCCGAATCGGCACGCGGACAACGGCACGTCGCTCATGTACTCGACAACGAGTTCGGCGGCGCGTTCCGGCGTGCGATTAGCGATCAGCACGGCGGCGGGAGCCGCTTCGAGGATAGGGCCGAGGATGCCACGGGTGGCGCCGCCGGCGCCCAGAATCAGAATCTTTTTTTCGGCGACTTCCTGGCCGTGGTTCCGGGTCAAATCGCGCATGAAGCCGACTCCATCGGTGTTGTCGCCCCGAATGGTGCCGCCCGGCAGAAAGCTGATCGTGTTCACGGCACGAGCACGCCTGGCAGCGTCGCTAAGCTGGTTTGCCAGTTCGAACGCCGCCTGCTTGTGCGGCACCGTGATGTTGAGGCCCCTGCCGCCCGCGGCGCCGAAGCCTCGAACGGCAACCTCGAAGTCGGCCGGCTCGACGTCCAGGGCCTCGTAAGTCATATTCTCGCCCGTCTCCCGCGCGAATAGCGCGTGGATCATCGGTGAGCGGCTGTGGGCCACGGGATGGCCAATAACGGCGTAGCGATCGGGTTTCGGCTCGGTAGCGTCCATAGTCGGTGTCAGGACTGGGCAGGGGTTGGATTTTCGCCTGTTTACTGTACCTTTCCAAGCTCAGCCATCCTGTAATAAACCCCCACCCTGCCCGGTCGACTGATATGCCCAACTCAGGCCCAAGCGACGTACGCAGGCTCAGATTTGAGCGGCTCGTGGCGCCGTGGCGGGATGACCTGTACCGGTACAGCTTCTGGCTGTGCCGGGACCCCGATCTCGCCGAAGACGTTGTCCAGGAGGCCATGCTCAGAGCGTTCCGGTCGCTCGACAGCCTGAAGGATGAGGGCTCCGTCAAGGCGTGGTTGCTGACGATTACCCGCCGGGAGCATGCGCGGGTCTACGAACGTAAGCGCTTGGAGACCCAGGACATCGACGAGCTCAGTGCTGCCGAGGCAGCATTGATTGCGACCGGTAACGACAGTGATACCGACGTCGACGATATGCGCAAGGCGATATTCGAGTTGGACGAAGGCTATAGAGAACCGCTGGCGCTTCAGGTCATGTTCGGACTCACTACCGAAGAGATTGCGGTGACGATGGAGATCAAGCAAGGAGCGGTATTGACGCGATTGCACCGGGCACGGAAAAAGCTCATCGAGCAGGTCCGGCCGGGTCTTTCGGTCATTTCCGAGGATTGACGATGGATTGCACACTGATCAGGGAAAGAATCGAAAGCGATCCGGCGCGTCTGGATGACGCGACCGTCGCACATCTGCAGCACTGTACGGCGTGTTCGGCCTATGCCGATCGAGTGCATAACGCGGAGCGGCTCATTAATCAGGCGTTGCGTTTCGATGTGACGGCTCTCCGGCGCAGCGCCACCAAAACGCCTGTCGCGGACTCGCCCTGGGCGCGTCACCGCGTTGCGATCAGCGGATTCGCTGCAGCGCTGGTACTCGGTGTAGCCGTCTGGTTCGGAATGCAGGCGGATCCGAACGCCGACGCGGCCGGACTTGTCGCGGAAGTCGTTGGTCACTGGTACGAAGAGCCCGGCTCCTGGGTTCAGACTGACGTGCAGGTATCGGCGGCGTCGCTGGAGCAGGTTGTAAGCGGCCAGGCCGAGATTGATATCGCGGAGCTCGGGCTGCTGAGTTATGCGCAGTCCTGCTTCGTGCGCGGCGAGTGGGTACCGCATCTCGTGCTCCAGGGAGAGCAGGGCCCGGTCATGCTCCTGCTGTTACCGAATGAAGTCGTCGACGAGCCGCTTCCGCTCGAGCTGCCGGAAGAAGGTCTTTCGGGCGTCATAGTCCCGCACGGGGATGGCAGCATCGCAATCATGGGCTCGGACAGCGAGCCGATGACGCCGATAAGGGATCGGCTTGGCGCGTCCGTTGAATGGTCGATCTAAGCCATTCCTTCGCATAAACGATCGAAACGAAACTGGTGTGCGTATAGACCGCCGCGCATAGTCACTTCATGACCGAGAAGCGTTGTCCCTGGAGTGTCGGTGTCGGTGACGACTATATTCGATATCACGACACGGAATGGGGCGTACCGGTCCACGACGATCGAACCCATTTCGAGTTTCTGTTACTCGAAGGCGCTCAAGCCGGACTGAGCTGGTCGACCATACTCGGAAAGCGCGACGGATACCGCAAGGCGTTTGCCGGTTTCGATCCCGAGAAAGTAGCGCGGTTCAACAAGCGGTCGGAAAAACGCTTGTTGAACGATGACCGCATTGTGCGCAACCGGCTCAAGATCGCTTCGGCGATTACCAATGCGCGCGCCTTTCTCGAAGTGCAGGAAGAGTACGGCAGCTTCGATAACTACATATGGCGATTTGTCGAAGGCGCGCCGATCGTGAATCGCTGGCGCCGGCAGCAGCAGGTTCCCGCTACCAGCAAGGAATCGGACACGTTGAGTAAGGATCTCAAGTCACGCGGGTTTCGCTTCGTCGGCTCGACGATAATTTACGCGCATATGCAGGCCATCGGTCTCGTCAACGATCACATCATCAGCTGTTTCCGCTACGAAGCGTGCAAGAGAGCCCGCCGCAAGCGTGCCTAATTGCGATAGTCGAGCGGCGGGTCGCGGTCGCCGAGCAGCGCTTCGTAATGAAAGTTATCGCCAATCTTGTCGCGATGCTCAGCCTGTGCCGTGGCGCGCAGATCGTCGTTCTCGAACAATTCGATCGCGGCCAGGGTTAGCGTCTTCGCGGCATTGTGCGCGCCCTTGACGCCGATACTGGTTCCGCTTGCGGCGGCGGCCTGCCAGCTGTGCGCGTTAGTCCCGGGCACCCAGGTGGCGACGCGAAGACCGACGGTCGGCGTCGCGATGGAGACGTCGCCGACGTCTGTCGAGCCGAAGCCGAGATTGACCTCGTAGGGCTGAATTCTGGACTCGTCGCCAAGCTGATACAGCGGGTTTTGCAAAGTCGAGTAGATCTGCTCGGCGAACGCCCGCTCTTCCGCCGTGTACTCGATGCCGCCGACTTCGCGAAGTTTCTCGTCCATCATCCTGGCCAGCGTTTCATTGACGAGCAGCGGATGATTGCCATGGATGATTTCCCAGTCGACTTCGGTTCCGGTTCCGCGAGCTGCGCCGCGCGCAGCGTCTTCGAGCCGCGCCCAGATTTCGCTGACAACGCGAGCTTCGGGATGGCGAACGTAGTAATACACTTCGGCGAAGTCGGGAACGACGTTGGGAGCGAAGCCGCCGGCCGTAATGACGTAGTGGATGCGTGTCTCTTGCGGTACATGCTCGCGCATGAGGTTGATCATATAGTTGAAAGCTTCTACGCCGTCGAGCGCCGACCGCGCATCGTGCGGAGCGCGTGCAGCGTGTTGCGATAATCCGTGGAAACGGAATTTGGCGGAGCGGTTTGCCAGGGACGTCAGTGCCGCAGCCGTGTTGTCGCCCGACGCGTGCCAGTGCAGCGAGATGTCGACATCGTCGAAGAGTCCGGCGCGTACCATATAGACCTTGCCGCTGCCGCCTTCCTCCGCGGGTGTTCCGTAAAGGCGAATCGTGCCCCGGGAGCCGGTCTCCTCGAGCCAGTGTCTTACCGCGATCGCGGCGCTCACGGAGGCTGCTCCAAACAAATTGTGGCCGCAGGCATGAGCAGCGGGCTTGTCTTCCAGCGGACTGCGTACGGGCGATGCGGCCTGCGTGATACCGGGCAGAGCGTCGTACTCGGCGAGAATCGCGATCACGGGTTCTCCGGAACCGTAGCTCGCCACGAATGCCGTTGGAATAGCGGCGACTCCAGCCTCGATCGAGAATCCTTCGGCCGCAAGGGTGTTCTGCAGCAGTTGACTGCTTCGTTCTTCCTGGTAGCCCACTTCGGCAAGATCCCAGAGCGTCATCGCAATCGACTCCGTATCCTCGTAGCGCGAATCGAGATAGTCGAGTATGTCCACCTGTGCCAATGCGCTCGTAGCCGACGAAAGGAAGAGCGTACCGGCGAGGATTGTAGCTGCTGTCGTTTTCATTATTTCGATCCCTGGTTTATCGTCGTTGTAAGCGGTCAGTTGGTCAGCATGTTGTACATGCCTTCGATATTGCTCAACCGAAGCGCGTCATACCTCGTCCAGTCGGAGTATGCCGACATGTCGACGACTTGCTCGATTTCGTCGAGCGTCAGGCCGGTGGTAATAGCGGCGGTGACCTGATCGCGAAGGTTCTCGATGTAATGGCGCATCTCGGTCACGTGCTCGCGCGTACCGACAATCCCGTGTGCGGGAGCAACCGTGTCGTAGTCGAGCGCTTCCGTGAGTCGCAGTGCATTCAGCCAGGCATCGAGAAGTCCTGCATCGACAGGCCATCCCGGCACCCGGCGCAAGCTGACGTAGTCGACGACATAGATCGTGCGTTCGCCGGCAAACCGGATGATGCTCATATCGTCGGTATGTGTTTGCACGCCCGTATAGATGAGCTCTACTTCCTTTCCGCCGAGCGTAACGAGCATACGATCGGAATAGGTAATTTCGGGTGGCACAATGCCGGGATCGGGTTCGGCGAGCAACGCTCGAGCCATATTTTCGTGGCCGATATACCGGGCGGTTTCGGCGAATACTTCGCCGCCCGACGCATGATCGGCGTGGCGGTGGCTATAAAGCACGTACCGCACCGGTACGCCGAATCGCGCGTCGAATTCTGTCTTCAGCCAGGCCGAGAAGTCGGCGTTGATCGGATCCGTGAGCACGATTCCGTCATCTGTGACGAGAAATACGGAGTTGTGCAAATTATTCCGGGCGCGATAGAGCTGCTCTTTGATCTGCGTGATACTTCGCGCCGGCATGTCCTGGGCTGCCGACGACAACGCCAGAAGCGGAGCCGCAATGGCGAGGCCCACTGCCAGATGTATGCTGCGAGAATCTTTCATTCAAAATCGTCCGTCCGGACGATTCTACCGCGTATATCGATTCCGGAACGGTTGTTACGGGGAGTCGATGCGCAGGATCGTGAGGCCGTAAAGGCCGGTCGGCGTATTATGCGAGATCGCTCCGAGATAAGGGATACCCGGATCGAGAACTCCCCAGTCGACATCGAGAAACGTCCGGTCACCGTCGGCGACGTTAATTGGCGAAGTTACCAGCAGGTTTCCTGCGACGTCGACGCTACCAACCGACCACGCGAACAACGTGAACTCGGCACCTGGGCCTCCGGCAATCGGGTCCGTCTCGAAGCCGTGGATCAGTGCAGCATAGGTACCGGCTGCCGGAAACGTCAGATTGATCTCTTCTTCTGAAGTGAAAGTCCCGCTTTCAGCAATCTGGGTGCACTGATTACCCGGGCAGAAGAACAGATACAGATCGAGATCGTCATTGCCGTCGGTATACTCGTCGAATAACGAGAAACGCGCAAAGAGCTGGTCGGGCGGCATGTCGATCAATAGCGCATGTACGCCGTTATCGAAGCGAAACGAGAACGTGTTGCTCTCGTCCTCTTCGACGAAACACGGCGCTGGCATATCGTTCTCGTCGGAACAGAAGTCCGAGAGTGGCTCGCGCAGCCCGTGTACGTCCGCCAGATAGGGCCCGTCGTAGCCGAATGCGACGGGGATCTCGGTGCTTCCCGATGCTCCGGTAAGCAGCATCTCGTCTGGCGCCCGCAACGTCACCGGTCGGACCGCAAGCGGTGTCGCGACGGAGTGCTCGCCGTCGGACCAGGTCAGTTTGCCGAAACTCCAGGTATCGAGTTCGGCCCCCTGGCGCTGAAAAGTCAGAGAATAATCGCCGATCTCACCGGGATTCAGATTCAGACTCGCCGGGGAAACGATCACATCCACACCGAGCGGCAAGTTGATATTCGCCGTGTAAGTGGCGGACGGGCCGACGTTGGTCACTCGCCGGGAAATCGTGTCGCCACTGATAAGCTCCGCGACACCCGCGGACGGAAGATTCAGGGCTCTACCTTCGGGGGAGAAGCCGGCGGCGCCGAGGATGGCGCAATCCGTATCGGGGAACGGCGGCTCTACGAGACCACAGAGAAACCCCGCGAAGTTGAGGTAATCGACGTCATAGACGAGACCCGGATCGATCGCTGCATTCGCATCGATGTGGCCGGCGCCGGCGTCGAACGGATCGGCGGCCGAAGAGCCGTTCTCCTTGACGACTCCCTGATACGCTGAGGTCGTCAGTGCCGATTTGATCTGACTCGGAGTCCAGTCCGGATGCGCCTCCTTGATCAGGGCCGCGACTCCCGCGACTTCCGGCGTCGACATCGACGTACCGCTGAGGTACTGGTAGTTCTCGCCGGTGAGCCCATTGGCGACGTCCGTGGTGTGGCCGGCGAGGATATTGACGCCGGGTGCCGTAACGTCAGGTTTAACGAAATCCGGACCACCGGGGTAGGGTCCGCGCGACGAGAAATCGGCCATGACATTGCCCGAGTCGTTTCGCTGAAGGAACGTTCCCTTGCTGAGCTCGACAGTGATTGCGGTGTCGGCGAGCAGTTCGTCGACGAGCGTCTGACCTTTCGCTGCAGAGATCATCACCGCGGGAATTCCGACGGTGTTGGCGTCACCGTTCATGACGATCGGGTCGCCGCTCGTGTTGTAGACGACGGCACCGATTGCGCCGGCGCGCTCGACGTTATCCAGTTTTACCTGAAAGTCGCAGCCGCCGCGCTCGATCAACGCAATCTGGCCCTGCAGCGCATCCGCGTTGCCGGGATCCTCGCAGGCATCGCGTATCGATCCCGTACTGCCATCGCTGAGCAGCGCTTCGCCGTCGTCGACGAGTGTGAGCTGCGCGGAGACAATCGCATTGTCGCGTAGTGGAGGCGTGAAGCTCGCTTCCCTCATCGCCATGAGCTGGCTCAGGGAATCCGGCGCGGTGATCTCGATCGCCTCCTCGAAGCGGCGCCCGGTTTGCGTCGAAGCACCTACTGTCAGAACCCATGGAGCGCCGCTCGGCGAGCCGATCGTCGCGGGATTCGGTCCGTCGTTGCCGGCGGCAACGGCACTGAACACGCCCGCCTCCATCGCATTGAGCAGTGCAATATCATCGGGCGCGGCGATCTCGGTTTCGAGACTGCCAACCGAGTAGTTGATGATATCGGCGCCGTCTGCGACTGCGTCGTCTATCGCACGAGTCAGATCCGAAGTGTTGCAGGTTGCGCGCGTGTCGCCGGGTTTGAGCCAGCATGCCTTGTAGACGGCGACTCTTGCACGCGGCGCTATTCCGGTTATCTGGCCTATGCGTGTTCCGAACAGCTCGGCCGTCACGGTATTGCCTGCTGCCGTCGTCGCGATGTGGGTACCGTGCCCGTCGGCATCTTTGGGCGACCGGAACTCGCCGGGGTCGAGTTCGTTACGCGCCAGAAATCCGTCCAGGTAGTAACGGGCGCCAACGAGCTTGTTATTGCAGGACGTTTCAGGAAAGCCGTCGCCGGATTCACAAATTCCCGTGAACCCCGCATAAGGTTCGAAGCGCAGCGCCGTCGGCGGATTACGCCGGACCGAGCTGCAGAGAAACAACCCGAGCCACGATGCTTCCGACCATTCGGATGTGCAGCCGCGCGGAATCAGATCTTCGGTATCGTCGAGTGCCGGGTGATTCGGCGCGACGCCGCTATCGATGACGGCGATAACGATGTCTTCGCCGCGCAGGCCCAGGTCCGAACGCAACCCTCCGTTGACGTTCTGCAGACCCAGGAACACGGCGCTGTTGTTGGTCTGTATCCGCTGCTCTGTGTCGTGCCAGATACGCGCGACGACACCGCTCCGCTCGAGTCGGGATACCTGATCCGATGTCAGCGACGCCGAGAAGCCGTTCAGCGCATAACGAAAACTGTAGATCTTCGAATCTTGCGCGCCGACGCTCGCCAACAGACGGTCGTGGGAATCCTCGAGGTAGCTGACGTAGCTCTGCACGGCGCCCGATGTGCGGTCGAGCTTGCTGCCGGATGATGGCTTGGTCGCCGCGAAGCCGGCCTTAGCGCCGCGATAATTCAGAACCGCCGCTTCGCTCAACTGAACGACATAGGTCTCGCGCGGGCCTTTTATCGGTCGTACCGGAGACGCCAGCGAGAGCGGGCCGGAGGGTGTCGCATGCTCTGCCGCGGAGCCAGGAACGGGCCAGGCAATGACGACAAAGATCCAACCCGCCAGGGTGGTGAAGAGCCACGATCGATCCATCGAGAGGGCCTGATATCTGCTTTTTTATCCAGCAGTTAAGAGTTATTTCTGAAAAGTTACCATAGCACGTGACGCGATTGCACGGTGCATCGCGTTCAACAGCCGCCTCGCGGCCTTCGCAGAGTCGTCAGCGCAGGGTCGCGCCGGTGCGGCCGTCGCGCAGCGTTGTCGGCCGATCGAGGCTCCCGAGCGGTCCGACGAGAATGTCATCGAGTTCCGGGCCGAGCTCGCGCCGCACATGGAGCGGGCGTTTCAGTGGCAGCCTGCCCGCGCGATTGGCGCTAGTGGATATCAGCGCTGCCCCGACACGCAGACACAGCGCTCGTGCGAGCGGGTGGTCCGTGACGCGTACCGCGAGTGTGCCTCGCCCGCCGCCAATCCATGCGGGCACCCCGCGCTGAGATTCGAGCAACCAGGTGACCGGCCCGGGCCAGCTCGCAAGGATCTCGTCGCGAAGGCCGGCCCGCGGCAGAATGACGAGCTCCGCGAGCTGCTCGAAGTCGGCTGCTATGAGTATGAGTCCCTTGCGCCACGAGCGTCGCTTGACGCGGAGCAGCCGCTCGACAGCCCGCCTCTCGCCGGGCAGACAGCCGAGGCCGTAGACGGCCTCAGTCGGATACGCGATCAGTCCGCCCGCTGCAACGATCCGGGCGGCACGTTCGAATCGCGGCGAGTAGTTGTTATCGTCGGCATCGCTCAACGCGCGTACCTCGCCAGGTCGGGAGCGTCAGTCCAGGGTATCGGCTGCGCCTGCCATCGCCGGCTCTGCGCCTGCCGCACTGTCGTCGCCGGCTGGTTTCGTCCGGCGCTTCTTCGCGGCGGTTTTCTTCTTCTTCTTTTTCTTTTTTGCCGCTTTCTTCCTGGCCGACTTCTTTTTCGCGGTTTTCTTCGCGGTCTTTTTTGCCGCTTTCTTCGTCGCGGGTTTCTTCTTCGCGCCGCGCCGGCCGCGCCGCTCGGGCGCGTTGGCGATCAGCTCCCTGCATTCCTCGAGGGTCAGATCCTTAGGCTCCCGATCCTTCGGAATCTTTGCGTTCTTGTTGCCGTCGGTGACGTACGGCCCGTAGCGACCATTGAGAACCTGGATCCCGTCGTCTGCGAAGTCCTGAATTATTCGGTTCGCGTCTGCAATTTTCTTCTCTTCGATGAGTTCGAGCGCGCGTTCGAGTCCGATCGTATAAGGATCGTCGCCGCGAATGGAGACGTATTTGTCGCCGTAGCGGACGTAAGGACCGAAGCGGCCGATACTGGCGGAGACCGGCTCGCCGTCCGCCGTTTCGCCGAGCGCGCGCGGCAGCTTGAACAGATCCAGTGCCTCCTCGAGCGTTATTTCATCCATCTTCTGGCCGGCCCGAAGACCCGCGAACAGCGGCTTCTCTTCGTCCTCGCGCGTACCGATCTGAACGAACGCGCCATAACGGCCCATACGCACGCTGATCGGTCGTCCGCTCTTGGCGTCGGTGCCCAGGATCCTCGCCTGGGAGGCTTCTTCCCGCGAAACGGATGTCTCGGTATGCTCGAGGAGTTCGTGGAACGGCTTCCAGAAATCGCGCAGCAGCGGCAGCCACTCGCTTTCGCCGCGTGAGATCTCGTCGAGCGCGTTCTCCAGCTGTGCCGTAAACTCGTAGTCCACGTATCGAGCGAAATATCGGGTCAGAAAGCGATTGACGACCTTGCCGACATCGGTCGGTATGAACCGCCGGCTTTCCATCTCGACATACTCGCGGTTTCGCAAAGTCGAGATAATCGAAGCGTAAGTCGAAGGCCGGCCGATACCGTACTCTTCGAGTGCTTTAACGAGCGTGGCTTCCGAGTATCGTGGCGGAGGTTCAGTGAAATGCTGTTCGCTCACGATCTCCTGCAGCACAAGTTCATCGCCGACTTTGAGTGGCGGCAAGATTCTGTCCTGATCGCTTTGCGCGTTGTCGTCCAGGCCTTCCTGGTAGACGGTCATGAAACCCGGTTTCACGAGCACGGATCCGGTAGCGCGAAATCGAATCGATGAGTCGGCGTCTCTGCCGGCGGCGAGGTCCAGTCCGACGGTGTCGAAAAGTGCGGGGCTCATCTGGCAGGCGACGGTGCGTTTCCAGATCAGTTCGTACAGCCTGAACTGATCATTTTCGAGATGCGGTTTGAGGTCCTCCGGAAGCCGCGCCACCGAAGTGGGCCGAACGGCTTCATGCGCCTCTTGTGCGTTCTTCGCTTTCGTCGTGTACTGCCGGATTTCCTCGGGAAGATTCTCTTCGCCGTAGCGGTCGGTGATCAGTTCACGAATCTCGCCGAGCGCCTCGGCAGAAACTGTTACGGAATCAGTTCGCATATAAGTAATGAGGCCGACGGAGCCGTCGCCGACGTCTATACCTTCATACAGCCGCTGCGCGACCATCATTGTCTTCTGCGCGCTGAAGCCCAGTTTTCTCGAAGCTTCCTGCTGCAGCGTCGATGTCGTGAACGGCGCAGCAGGATTTCGGCGCCGCTGCTTTTTCTCGACGTTCGCGACAGTCAGCACGCCGGACTCGAGTTCACCGGCCGCCGTTGCGGCGGCGTTGATAGCGGATTCGGCAGATCGCACGGTCGGCTCGTCGGTGAAAGTGAACTGTTCGACTTTCTCGCCTTCGTATAACGCAAGACGCGCCGTCAGCTCGTCCTCATCGTGTTTGGCAGCCGCGCCAATGGTCCAATATTCGCGCGGCTTGAATGCGGATATCTCGTCCTCGCGCTCGACGATCATTCTCAACGCCGGACTCTGGACCCGGCCGGCCGATAAACCGCGGCGAACTTTTTTCCACAGTAACGGCGACAGGTTGAACCCGACGAGGAAATCCAGCGCGCGCCGGGCCTGCTGTGCATTGACGAGTTGCTCGGAAAGCTCGCGCGGGTGATCGATCGCTTCCTGAATGGCGCGCTTGGTGATCTCGTGAAACACGACGCGACTGACTTCCTTGTTTTCGAGCAGGCCGCGTTCCTTCAGGACCTCGTACACATGCCAGGAGATCGCTTCGCCTTCCCTGTCCGGATCGGTCGCGAGGTAAAGTGTAGAAGCCTTGGCAATCGACTTCGCGATCTTCTCGATGTGCTTCTCGTTCTTCTCGATGAGTTGATATTTCATGGCGAAGTCAGCGTCCGGATCGACTGCACCTTCTTTCGGTACGAGGTCGCGGACGTGACCGTACGACGCGAGGACCTGAAAATCCTTGCCGAGATATTTTTCTATGGTCCTCGCTTTCGCGGGCGATTCGACGATAACGAGATTCTTGCTCATAGTGAGGCGGGGGCTTCCGACAAGCGCCTACGCACGGTCAGAGCGCGGAATGTCAGTCAGTGAAGCCAACCGGGGTCGTCTGCGAACACGAGATCCGCCATTCTGGCGTATGCCTGCTCCTGACCGGGTTGACTGAAGAGCAACATCATAACGACCCACTTCACCTGCTCGATGTCGATATCGGTCGCGTCGAGGGCGAGCAAGCGGTCAATGACGAGCTCACGCTGCGTGGGGGTGAGAATTCCGATCTGCTCGAGGTGGAGCAAATAGCCGCGGCAGGAAGAATCGAGGCGCTCCTGCTCGAATCGGTCGAAGATCCTGACGGTCATCAAACCCGGACCGGGACCATTGGCTACGGCGTCGGCCGAGTTGAGTCCGTCCAGCCAGTCCAGCGCACGGTCGATCTCTCTGTCGCGGAAACCAGCTCGCTCCAGTTCTTCCCTGAGCTCGTTTCGGTCGGGCTCGGGCTCGTCTTCGCTGTCGACGAACGACTCGAACAGATACATGAGCACGTCGAGCACGGTTTCCTTCATGCGGTTCTCTTCGGTAGGCGAGAATAGAGACCGCCGGGCAAGGCCTCGACGAATCCCTCTAGTTCCAGGAGCAGGAGCATGGAGGAAAGCTCCGCTGTCGTCAATCCGGTCCGCGCGCTTATGTCCTGCAGGCTACAGGGGCCGAAGTCCATGGCCCGCAACAGCTCAGAGTAGTCCGGTTGTTCTGTTAACGCGCTCCCGGAATCGACGCTGGTCGCCGGCCGGGGCTCGCGTGCCGTCCCGAGCTGCAGGATTGCGGCGAGTTCGACGAGAATGTCCGATGCATCCTCCACGAGTTTCGCCCCGTCCTTGATCAGGCGGTGGCAGCCGCGCGCGAGCGGGCTGTGTATCGATCCCGGCATGGCGAATACCTCGCGGCCGTAGTCCGCCGCGAGGCGAGCGGTAATGAGCGATCCACTGCGGCGTGCAGCCTCAACCACGAAAGTGCCGGTACTGAGCGCCGCAATGATTCTGTTTCGTTGCGGAAAATGTATCGATCGTGCGGCCGTTGCAGGCGGATATTCCGAGACGAGCAGGCCGGTGGCCGCGATCTGGCTGGCGAGATCCCGATTGCCAGCCGGGTAGACCTGGTCCAGGCTGGAGCCCAGAACCGCGATTGTACCCGCCGCACCGAGGAGCCCGCCACGATGGCAGGCCGAATCGATCCCGGTGGCGAGACCGCTCGTAATCGTCAGGCCATGGTCGCTCAGATAGCGAGCGAAGCGCTGCGCCGTCTCTACACCCCCTTGTGTCGGGTTGCGGCTGCCGACCATCGCGAGTTGCGGGGCGTGCAACAGCTCGAGGTTGCTGCCCTCGATCCACAATGCGAGCGGTGGATCGGCGATCGCCTTCAGCAGTGGCGGATAGTCTGCGTCGTCGAGAGTGACGAAAAAGTGGTTACTCTGTTGTAGCCATTCGCGGCTTGCATCGATTCGCGACTCGTCCGGATATCGCAGGCGCTCGACGGTCGTCGTTTCCAGTCCGGCTGCTATCAGGTCCTTCTTCGAGAGTTCGAGAAGTTCCGTTACGCGATAGTCCGATCCCAGCAACGAGCGAATTCCCGACGCTCCGGTGTAGGAAGCGTGGACAACGGCAAGCCAGGCATCACGTGACATAGTCGCCGATGCTGACGCGAGTTGTCCGGGGCTTCAACCCCGGAGTGGCAGGCCGCAGCTTATGGATTTCGCACGACGTCCAGTACGCGGATGTCGCTCGTTGCCTCCATGACGAGGGCATAGCTCATACGATCGAATACTCGGAACACGAGCATCGTCCCCGCAGCCTCGTCGGGCAACTGCACTAACTCGCCACGAAAGCGATTTTTTGCGACTTCGTCCTCGACGATTCGCCCGGCAGTAAACGCTCTTAAGACATGGCCGTCTTCGAGACCGTGCACGGCGCCGCGATTCAGGACGACGGCCTGATACTGGCCGACCAGAGACAGGCCGCTGATGACGGAAATGATGCGGCCTTCGATATCGCCGCCCGGCGCGCGCGGAAAGTAATTCGCCGGCAGGGAATCTTCGACCTGCAGCAGATAATCGCCACGGCGCGCTTCCCGGGTTGTCGCCATCAGCGCCAGCGTAGCGGGGTCGCCCGCCCGGCTGATTCTGCCCTCTCCGACGTAGAGCCCCTCGTAGCCCAGAACTTCTTCGGTGTCCGGATCGACAAGGGCGTCACCCAGGTGGACGAGATCGAAAATCGAGCCGACGGGCTCGGAAGTACCGCGAACGTAGACGTTTTCGCCGGCACTGCCGACAATGCCCTCAGGATGCGCAACGATGTACGGGAGTTCGTCAACGCGGTTCTCCTCGATGACGGCCGCGCGCGACAGGAATGCTCGCACGAGCTCGGTCGGGATGGTCGGAATCGCTTGCTCGAGTTGCTCGACGCGAACTCGCGGCGAAAGGCGCTCGACGACACCGCTGCTCGCGATACCGCGTTCCAGCTGAAGCACGGGCTGACCATCGACGTACGCCAGCGATAAAATGTCACCAGGAAAAATAAGGTGCGGATTGGCAACCTGCGGATTGACTTGCCAGATTTCCGGCCAGTACCAGGGGTCCTGCAGAAACAACGCCGAGATGTCCCAGAGCGTGTCACCCGACTCTACGACGTAGCGGTCCGGGTGGCGCGGATTGACCGGAATTTCCGATTGATTGACCTGACCAACGGCCGTTACGACTCCGAGAATCGCGGCCGCGGTAACACCGATTCGAGTCAGGCGACGAGTCGGTAGCTTCGCGTCGAACATGGCTTCAGTCTCCCTTGAGGCCTACTGATTGGCTCCATCAGCGACCCTCGGACTGTTACTGCTATAATTCATGGCCCCCGAAAATGAACGCTTTACGCGGAGTTTCGGCGACTCAGGAACTACAGCTATTCCTGTAAAGTCAGAGGGTTAAGTAAACTTCGTAGCGTTATACACGAAAAATTGGGCTAATCACAATGGCGCGTCTCCCAATTCTCGAATATCCGGACCCGCGGCTGCGGATTCG
>JAHEKF010000123.1 GCA_024638465.1 Rhodospirillaceae bacterium
GGTTCTGACAAAAGTATCGATGGTCGGCTCCGACCTCGAGCTCGACGCCGGTGTCGGAATATGCGGAAAGGATGGTCAATCGGTTCCGGTTGGAGTCGGACAACCTACGATTCGTATCGATGCGCTGACTGTCGGTGGAACCCAGACAGGATAGACGTTACGCGTTTTCCTCTGCGTTTTCGCTACCTTCCGCGGTGGAAACTGCGTTGTTCCCGGTAGTATCCGTCGCGAATTCAGCATCGTCCTCGGTATCGGTTTCCTGATCTGCATCGAAGCCGCGCAGGTTGCGGTAAACGATCTGATGCCGCCCGATTGTGATGATGTCGCCGTCAGCCAGCTGATGGTTGCGAATGCGCTGCGAGTTCACGTAAATCCCGTTGGTGCTGTTGAGATCCTCGAGCTGGGACTGCTGAAGATCTGTCACGATTTGCGCGTGATGTCTGCTGACGACCTTGCTTTGAAGGACAATGTCCGCACCTGATGACCGACCGAGAATAGCCCGTCCAGGGGGCAGGTCGAATTGCTTCACTCCTTCCTTGCCTTCAGTAACATTGAGTCTGGCCAACGGCACACCGGTCGCGTGACGCCGGACGCCGCTTTCGAACGCTCGCTCACGTTCTTTTACCCGCTCGATGTACGGGACCCATTGCAGCTCTTCGACGGCCGTCATTAGCTCGGATTCTGTGACGAGCTTCTTCTGATCCGCGAACGCGCATAGCATCGCTGAGTCACAAAGAATATTGATGAGACGCGGCACGCCTCCCGTATAACGAAATACCAATCTTCGAGCCTCTTCATCGAAAATTTCGTTGCTGCCGGCGCCGGCGATCTTCAGGCGGTGGGAGATATACTCGATCGTTTCTCTTTTCGACAGCGTGGAAAGATGAAAACGCAGCCGGACTCGCTGGCTCAATTGCTCCATTCGGGGTGAGTCGAGTGTATCTCCGAGCTCGGGCTGTCCGGCGAGGATGATGCGCAAAACTTTTTCTTTTTGTGCCTCGACTCCCGATAGCAGTCGGATTTCCTCGAGAACATTCGGACTCAGATTCTGAGCTTCATCCACGATAATGAGCACACGCTTGCCGTTATCGTATTTCTCGATGAGGTACTCCTTGAGCAAAGTCAGTAGTTCGACTTTACGCATTCCAAACGGCCGGAAGCCTAGCTCGACGAGGAGTGCCTGGAGAAATTCGACCGGCGACAACTGTGTTTGCGAAATATGCGCGAGTACGACATCTTTCGGCAGAGATTCGATAAAACTCTCGATCAGCGTCGTCTTACCGCAACCGATATCTCCGGTGAGTATGACGAACCCGTCGGACAGCCACACCGACGATTCCATGTAGGCTTTCGCGCGTGCGTGTTGCTTGCTCGCGAATAGAAACTGCGGGTCCGGGCTAAGCCGAAATGGCGGTTCCTTCAGATTGAAGAGCTCACAGTACATCGAAGTTCCAGATCAAACGGGAGGTGAAAAAATCGACTGTCGATGAGGTCAGAGTGCGAAGCGATTCAGGTTTGCGCCTCACGCGGATCGGGAGTGTTTAGTCCGCGCTGAGTTTGCTCACTTCTGAACTTCGATAAAGCTGCGGCAATCTCGCTGTGATGCACCGCGAGCATCGCTGCGGCCAGTAACGCCGCATTGATCGCGCCGGGCTTGCCGATTGCCAGCGTGCCAACGGGAATGCCGGCAGGCATCTGCACCATCGACAGCAGCGAATCCATGCCTTTCAGCGACTTCGATTCCATGGGAACGCCGAGTACCGGCAGCTCCGTCTTCGCCGCCGTGACACCGGCCAGGTGCGCCGCGCCGCCAGCTGCCGCAATGATGACCTCCAGGCCACGGTCTGCCGCGCTGGTCGCCCATTCAAACAGCAGATCCGGAGTTCTGTGAGCGGAGATAACCCTGACGTCACTGGGAATCCCGAGCGAATCGCAGGTGCTTACGGTGTGGCTCATGACGTCCCAATCGGACATCGAGCCCATAATTATTCCGACTAGTGGTTTCATCGGGGTATTGTACAGCAGTTAGAATCTACGTCTCATGTCGAATTCGAATCGCCCAACGGATATTCAATCGGTGCAGTCTTCATTGCAGGAGACTGCCGTCGACGCAGTTCGTATTGCCCGGTCGCTGGGAGCTGATCACGCGGAAGCTGGTTTGAGTTACGACGAAGGACTATCGGTATCGGTTCGCATGGGCGAACTGGAGTCGGTCGAACGACAGCGCGACCGCTCGCTGGGAATCACCGTCTATGTCGACGGACGCAAGGGTAGTGCGACGACGACACAAGCATCCTCTCAGGCGCTCAAGGAGACTGCCGCCAAGGCGCTGAGCATTGCCAGCTTCACCACCGAGGACGAATATGCCGGCCTCGCCGATGCGGAGCTCATGGCGCGCGAAGTACCGGATCTCGATCTTTACCACCCCTGGGATCTCACGATCGAGTCTGCGGAGAAACTTGGTCTCGAAGCGGAGGATGCCGCGCGCCAGCATGACTCGCGGATCACCAACTCGGAAGGCGCCACCGTCAGCACCGGCGGCGGCGTACAGGTGTACGCCAATAGTCACGGCTTCTGCGGCGGTTATCCGACGACCAGTCACTCTATTAGCTGCGGCGTCGTCGCGGAGGGTGACAACGTGCTCGAGCGCGACTATTGGTATACGTCTGCGCGCGAGTCGAGTGGCCTTGAGAGTCCCGCGCGGGTTGGTACGGAGGCTGCCACAAGAACTTTGCGGCGCCTGGGTGCGCGTCAGCTCAAGACCTGCCAGGTCCCCGTCGTCTACCCGGCCGAACTCGCTCGTGGCCTGTTCGGTCATCTGATCTCTGCGATTCGCGGTACGAACCAGTATCGCGGCGCGTCGTTTCTGCTCAACGCCTGCGGCGAGTCCGTGTTTCCGTCGACGGTTCAGGTTGAGGAGGATCCCTTTATTCCGCGCGCTATGGCGAGTGCGCCTTTCGACAACGAGGGAGTCGCAACGCGTAAACGCATGCTGGTCGATGGCGGCGTCCTGAAAGGTTATGTGCTGTCGAGTTATTCTGCGCGAAGACTCGGTCTGGTGACGACCGGAAACGCAGGCGGTGTCCACAATCTGGTCGTAAAACCCACGGCCGGCGGGCTCGACGAGTTGCTCCGCGAACACCCGTCCGTTTTCCTCGTCGGCGAGCTGCTTGGCCAGGGAGTTAATACCGTCACGGGCGACTATTCACGCGGCGCAGCGGGTTTCTGGGTCGAAGGTGGCGAGATCGTGCACGCTGTTCACGAAGTCACGCTAGCGGGGAATCTGCGGGACTGCTTTCTGGGCATCCAGGCCATCGGTTCCGATGTCGATCTCCGCGGTACCGTTCGCTGCGGCTCCGTGCTCGTCGACGGGCTGACGGTCGCGGGAAACTAGCGCGCTTCAGGCCGGTTTCGCTTCGGCCGCGACCGCATCATCGTCTACCAGATCGGCCAGTGTTCTGGATTTGACGGCCGCGACCACCGCCGCATCGACCTGCTCGGCGATGTTCTCGACAGCGGCATTCCAGTGGCTCGGTTCGCCGCCGCCGCTTTCGTCAGTCGGGGTACGGACAGCCGCCAGGATCTCCGAGATCGCGATCTTGCGCAGATCTCTCGCCGGCAGAAGATGTTCGTCGGTTGTCTCTACAAGTAGATGTGCGTAACGCAAGGCGTCGACGGTACGGGCGAGCGTATGCTTCGGAATGCCGATCCGAGCCGCCAGGCCCGACAGGTCCCACCCGTCCGGGGCGTTCTCGTCAGCTTTGCCGACGAGAAGCATGACGCTCATCGCCAGACGTTCGGTAACCTCGTTCGAGAGCTCCGTGAATCTGCGCCGAACCCGCAGGTATTCGGGATTTTGGTGGAAGAATGTAAATTGCGCGCCGAGCAGCAGAACCAGCCAGGAGACGTAAATCCAGATCATTCCAAAGATCACTATCGCGAAGCCCGAGTAGATCACGACCGTGGTATTCGTGCTGGCGACGAACTGCGCGAACAATGCGCCGCTCGATACCCAGCAGACGCCGGCGAACAATCCCCCGAGCAACGCCGATCGAATCCGGACGCTGACGTTGGGCACGAAGGCATAGAGAAAGCTGAAAGCGCCGATGACGATGAGATAAGGCATCAGCTGCGCCGTGCCGACGACGATGCTTCCGATCGGCTCGAGGTTCCGCAGCCGCTCGAGAAGCGCCGCATTCTCTACGCTTGCGACCATCGTCATCG
>JAHEKF010000124.1 GCA_024638465.1 Rhodospirillaceae bacterium
TGACCCCCAGGGCGATGTAGGAAAACAGGCTCAGCCAGAGCAGCTCGAGCCAATGCAGACGCTGAGCGTTCACCACATCCAGCTCCAGCGACGAATGGTGAATCTTGTGGAACTGCCAGAGGAAGTTGACGTTGTGCTCGAGCCGATGAGCCCAGTACGAAGCGAGCTCCGAGGCGAGAACCAGCATGACGATGCGAATCCACGTCGGGACTTCATCGATTACGGTTACCAGCGGATATTCGACGTTAAACACGTTGGCCAGGAAATCGTTGAACGGAATAACGATCAATGCGTACGCCGCGTTACCGCCGATCAGACCGAACAACGCGAATGCGAACAGATTGTAGACCAGGTCCAGCCAGAATCCTTTTCTCAAGCGTTTTTGGGATTTGCGCCAGGGCCGAGCGTGCTCGATCAGTACTATCGCAATGAGAATGATCGGGCCGCCAAGTAACAGCGCTCGAAAATCGGATGTAACACTCTGCCAACTCGCTAGCTGATGGCTCCAGGACGCGATCAACAGGTCCTTCAGGTAAAGCCATGGATCGCCGAAGAGCGGAGGAACAACCAGTAAACCCGAACAGACCAGCACGAACACCGAAGCGGTGATCCAATTGACTGTGAAGCTCGAAGTTGCTGATTGTTTCTTGCTCAACCGCAGCCGTCTCTTGAGAATCGCTGTGACTTCCCGACTTTAATGGCCGACATGCCCGAGTTCGGCCGGACGCATGCGTCAGCCGTTATAACGGGCTGTCGACGCTACTTTCCCGCATTCTTTTTCCGGATCTTATCATGCTCAAAACACATGATGAGTAGGCGCTTCATGGCGTAAATGGTATACAGAACAAGCGGATCCGGGCCACGCGATGGTACCGGGGATTTGCTTTGCGCCGCTTCATCCTGTCTGCCGGAGAACGCCGATGAAGAAGTTCGTTCTGACCGCTATTCTCGCCGCCGTTGGCGCACCGGCACTGGTGTCCGCGCAACCCACCAATGTCGCCGAGGATCCGGCGGGAGCGGAAACCGAATTCGACATAGCGATAACGATATCCGGGGGCGATCGGCTTCCGCGAGATTGAATTGTGAAAGGGAGTACCTGACTAGATGAATATCATGAGACACACCGCAGCGCTCGCTGCAGCGCTCGTCATCGCTTCGCCACTGGCGGCCCATCACAGCGACGCGGGCATGGATATGGATTCCATCGTCGCTTTCGAAGGGACAGTCACGGAGTTCGCCTGGCGGAACCCCCATGTCTACGTCGTCGTCGAGACCGAGCAGAGCGGTGAACCCGTCCAGTGGGAGTTACAGATGGGGCCGGTCAACGTCATCTCGCGTCGCGGCTGGCGGCGAGACTCCCTGGTTCCGGGCGATGAGGTCACGGTTCGAGCAGTCCCGATGGCGAACGGGCGCCCTTACGGACTTTTGCGAGACATCGATAAGGAAGGTTTTTCCCTGGCGGCAACGGCGGACGCTCCTGAAGTGACACCGCCGGCAGCGAGCCTCGCAGGCAAATGGCAGACCGACCGCTCGACGGTGCAGCGTTATCCCGGCGGCTTCGACGGGTTCTTCCATGCCAACCTCGTCCTCAACGACAAAGGCCGGGAAGCCCAGGCAGCGTTCGACCCCCTGTCCGATGACAACCCCGAATCGACCTGTGTCGGACGGCCGACTCCCGCGGCGCTGGTCTCCACGGGCCTGTATCTCATGGAAATCGACCTCAGCCAGCAGGAAGAAGTCATCATCTTTCGGAGCGAATGGTTCGACGAAGTGCGGACGATCTACATGGACGGCCGCGAGCACCCCGATCCCAGCGAGCGATTCGTGACGGGGCACTCGATCGGGCGCTGGGAAGGCGACACGCTCGTTGTCGATACCGCAAACTTCGAGGATCACCGATCGCCTTACCAGATCGGCGTGCCCTCGGGCGGTCAGAAGCACGTCGTGGAACGTTACACGCTGACCGAGGACGGCACTCACATCGACCTCGAGTTCACGCTGGAGGACCCCGAGTTTCTGGCAGAGCCGATGGTGCATAGCCGGCAGCTGATTCACACGCCGCATCTCGAGATGATGCACGGCGATTGCGACCCGGAGAACACGAGCCGTTGGGTCAACGACTGACACCGGAGAGTGACGCCAGCATCGAAGCGAGAGCCGTCATTAGGACAACCGTACTCACATCCGCTGTCGCGATCCTTAGCGCGTTCACCATACCGTGCCTCGGTCAGCAGGACGCGCCGCAACAGCCGATGAGTTTCTTCGTTACGAGCGTTGGACTCGGCGACGGAGGCAATCTGGGCGGTCTCGCCGGCGCGGATTCCCATTGCCAGACGCTTGCTGCGTCGGTGGGCCGCGGCACCACAGCGTGGCGCGCCTATCTGAGCCAGGCACCCGCCGCGAACCTTCCGCTGATCAACGCTCGAGATCGAATCGGCACCGGCCCCTGGTACAACGCCGACGGCGTCGCGATCGCCTGGAATGTCGATGACCTTCACGAAGACCGTAACAACGTCCGCAAATCCACCGCGCTCGACGAGAACGGCGCGGAAGTTAACGGCTCTGGCGACGAGCCCAATCGACACGACATCCTCACGGGGTCCGACTCGAGCGGTCGCCTGGTTCCGGGCAATGGCGCGCTGACGACATGCAACAACTGGACGAGTAACAGCGACGGCAACGCCATTGTCGGTCACCACGACCGGCTCGGCGGCCCGAGCGCATCGTGGAACTCGGTGCACAGCAGCAGAGGCTGCAGCCAGGAGAACCTCGCCGCCAGCGGCGGGGCGGGTTTGTTTTATTGCTTTGCCGTCGAGTGACGAGCGATCTGGAGGGGAAGATGACGAGTTACAGAATTCTGGCAGCGTGTGCCGGCGTCCTTATCGGCGCGGCACCCGCGCAGGCACATCACGCCTGGTCGGCGGTCTTCACTGAAGAGTACACCGAGATCGAAGGCTATGTGACCGAATACAACTTCAAGAATCCGCACGTCAACATCATGTTGTCGGTGACCGACGAAGACGGGGTGGAGACCGAATGGATGGCGACCGGTCCGGCGGCGCCGCCGTTTCGCCGCTGGGGCTGGTCGGAAAGCACTGTCGAAGTCGGTCAGTACCTGCGACTCCGGGGCAGAACGAGCCGTACGGGAGCGCCCATGATCGTCATGGTCGGCGACGACATTCAGGCCGGCACGTTTCTCGAACTCGATCCGTCGGACGGCTCGGTCGTTCGCGCAATCGTCGGTGACGTCGCAGAAACCGCCGAACCCGCCGCACTGGCTTCTCTGCCGTTGACGCTCGAAGACGGCCGGATAAACCTCACGGGCACCTGGCTCGGCGGACCGCGCGGCCGCAGACCACCGCCGCCGTTCAACGAAGTGGGAGCCGCACTTCAGGCCGAGTTCGACGCGCTCGACGATCCCGCATTCGCAACCTGCTCAGATCCGGGCCTCGTGCGCCAGGTCGCATTCACGCCGCACCCGATGAGGATCATGCAGTACGACGACCGCATCGTCTTCGAGTACGAGGAGCACGGCGGTCGCCGGGAAATCTTTCTCGACGGGCGCGGACCCGAGACGAGTGAACACACGCGCTTCGGCCATCACGTGGCGCGATACGAAGGTAATACGCTGGTCATCGAGTCGAGCCAGCTGCTCGCGAACCTCGCGAGCGGCGGGGGTAACGCGCTCAGCGATCAGACCACGACCGTAGAGACCTATCGGCGCGTAGACGATCCGGAGCTCGGGCCCATGTTCGAGATGAGCATGGAGATTACCGACCCGGGACATCTGACCGAGCCGTGGGTCATCAGGTGGGTCAAGATCTACGCCCCTGAGGGGCTGGATTTCATCGAGGTCGACTGCAAGCTCCCGCTCGCACCGAGTTAGCAGTTCAATACCGGAGGTTACGAACGATGAACGCCACTCTGCTCGGGCGACGCAAGACCGCCTTCGCGGCGATAGTCGTCATGCCGGCTCTGGCTTCCGCTCACCATGGAATCTCTGCCAAATTTGATACCCAGGCGAGCATCGAGATTTCAGGCGAAATCGAGGAAGTCACGTGGCGCAATCCGCACGTCCTTTTCACAGTCACCGTGACGAACGACGACGGCGAGGAAACGCGCTGGGGCGCCGAGACGCTGTCGATGGCCATGATGC
>JAHEKF010000013.1 GCA_024638465.1 Rhodospirillaceae bacterium
GAAAACTAGCGGTCGTCCTGGGCAGGGGTGGCCGGTATATCGCGCTCGAGCACGCACTCCGTCATGTATTCGGCTATTCGATTTATAACGAAGGAAGCGTTAAAGAATATGAAAAGCACACGTCTCAGTTCGGACTGGGGAAAATGTTCGATCTGTCCTCCGGGTTCGGTCCCGCAATCGTCACCGAAGACGAGGTTGGCGATCCGTATCAGCAAACCCTCGAAACGCGCATCGATGGCGAGGTAGTTCACTTAGGCTCTTTTTCCGATATGCGCCACCGGATCGAGGAAGTCATCGTTTACATCTCTTCCGCCATAACGATGTTCCCCGGCGATGTAATCTGCATGGGCGTGCCCGCAGTTGACGGCCCGAAGCCGGAAAGACTGCTGCGAAAAGATGAGCAGGTGGATACGACTATTTCGGGTGTTGGCACCTTATCGAACGTGGCGAAGCCCGAGCCTACCGAGCCGAGAACAGTGGGCTGTTGCTAAGGGGATAGCGTGGGTCAGATCGCCCCTCTTGCACCCGATCCTATAAAGATCTACCGTATTCGGTATGCGATTCGTTAGTGTATTCATGATGCTCATTATGATGACGACTCCGTTGTCCTCGTGGGGCTTTACCGTTTCTCACTGCGGATCGGAATCCAGCCCGATGGACCTCGGCGAAGCTACTGCCGACCATCACGCCCATCAGAATTTCGCGGACGGGCATACCGAACATTCGCCATCTTCCACGGACCACGACGAAGCATGTAGCGACTGCAGCATGGAGTGCGCTTGTCCGACCGGGTGCAGCGTAACAGCCATCGTACTTCCTATTAGCGCAGAGTCGCGCTCCGCTCGCACCGTTCGCCTGTCTCCTCGAGCCAGTTTCTACGCAGACCCCCGGCCTCAATCAGTCTACCGTCCTCCTATCCGGGTTTAGCTCGGGCCTGACCGGCGCTGGCCACGCGCGGCTGCGAGAAATCTTCGCAAGCCAGCGCTGATCACCGCGATCGCTGCGCCGACAACCCGAGACACCCTCTTCTTTCGGAGAACGATGATTGCTCTCGCATCATCGCTCATCGACCCCCACGTGAGCCGTGGATTTCTTATGAGGATATGCAGATGAACGGGACTGCTTCCAAACACAATCATCACGACCAGAACAGGCACGCCGCTGGCTGCGCCCACGAACACTCTTCAGATTCGAAGCATACGCAGAGCGCGAAAGTGCTCTCGGACAAAGCAGTAATCTGGACGTGCCCGATGCATCCGGAGATTCGCAACCAGGAGCCGGGCGCCTGTCCGATTTGCGGGATGGCACTGGAACCGTTGATGCCGACCGCCGTTGAACAGGATGACCACGAGTTCATCGATATGAATCGCCGCTTCCGGGTCAGCGTCGCTCTTACGGTTCCGCTCCTATGGTCCATGCTGGGCGAGTTGATTCCGGCGATAAACCCGATGAGCTTGTTCGGACATTCCAACGTCGCATGGGCGCAGCTATTTCTCGCGACACCCGTAGTACTCTGGGGCGGTTGGCCTTTCTTCCAGCGCGGATGGCGGTCGGTGACGAACCGCAATCTCAACATGTTCACTTTGATCGCGCTCGGTACCGGTTCCGCCTGGCTGTTTTCCCTGTTGGCGACTATAGCCCCCGGCTTGCTACCAGCGTCGTTCAGAGACGCCTCGGGCGCCCCACCGCTTTACTTCGAGGCTGCTGCGGTCATCGTTACGCTCGTTCTGTTGGGTCAGCTTCTCGAACTTCGAGCGCGCGCGCGAACATCCGGCGCGATCAAAGCCTTGTTGACGCTCGCACCCAAAATCGCGCATCGAGTCGACGACGAGCAAAACGAGAAAGACGTGCCCCTCGAGGATGTCGAGGTTGGCGATCGTTTGCGGGTCCGCCCGGGCGAGAAAATTCCCGTGGATGGCATCGTGATCGAAGGTACGAGTCATGTCGACGAATCGATGCTGACGGGTGAACCGGCACCGGCACGCAAGCTTGCGGACACGCCTGTTTCGGCGGGAACGACCAACGGAACCGGCACCTTCATCATGCGCGCCGACCGGGTCGGCAGCGACACGCTACTATCGCAGATCGTTCACATGGTTGCCCAGGCGCAGCGTTCGCGTGCGCCCGTGCAGCGTCTGGTAGATCAGGTCTCGGCGTGGTTCGTACCTGCGGTGGTCCTGGTCGCGGTGATCGCTGCGGCAGCTTGGGGATTGCTCGGCCCGCCCCCGCAACTGGCCTACGCACTCCTCGTGGCGGTTTCTGTGCTGATAATCGCTTGCCCCTGCGCACTTGGCCTGGCCACACCTATGTCGATCATGGTGGGCGTAGGTCGCGGAGCACAGGGAGGTGTGCTGATCAAGGATGCCGCAGCGCTCGAGCGTCTGGAGAAGGTCTCGACAATTGTCGTGGACAAGACGGGAACGCTGACCGAAGGCAAGCCGAGCCTCCAGAAGGTCGTTGCCGCCGAAGGCTTCGACAATGATGAAATATTGCGCTTGGCCGCGGCGATCGAAGCCTCTAGCGAACATCCACTTGGTCGCGCGATAGTCGACGGTGCGAGAGCGAAGGGTATTGCTGTGTCCACAGCGATGGATTTCGAGTCCGATCCGGGGCTCGGCGTTTGGGGTCTGGTCGATGGCGCGGAGATACATGTAGGCAACTCGCGACTCATGCAATTGCACAACGTGGATATCGAAAGCGTTGCCGGAACCGCGGACGAAGAACGCGAAACCGGCGCAACGATCGTCCATGTCGCCGTCGACCGAAGAGCGGCAGGAATTCTTGTCATCGCCGACGCGATCAAGGAAACGACGCCTGCAGCGATTGCAGCGCTGCGCGAGGCCGGGATTTCCGTCGTGATGTTGACAGGAGACAACGAGCGGACCGCCAGGGCGGTTGGACGCATGTTAGCCGTGGATGACATCGTGGCCGACGTGTTGCCTCAAGACAAAGCGGCACACGTCAAGCGATTGCAGTCTCAGGGTGCTGTCGTCGCGATGGCAGGAGATGGCGTGAACGACGCACCGGCACTGGCCCAGGCGGACGTCGGGATCGCAATGGGTACCGGCACTGACGTAGCGATGGAGTCCGCCGGCGTCACGCTGGTCAGCGGGGATCTGAGAGGTATCGTTCGGGCAGTACTTCTTTCCCGGCACACGATGAGCAACATTCGCCAGAACCTCATCTTCGCGTTCGGCTACAACGCGCTTGGTGTGCCGATCGCTGCAGGCGTGCTTTATCCGGTGTTCGGTCTGCTGCTATCACCGGTCATTGCCAGCGTGGCGATGAGCCTCTCTTCCGTTTCCGTCATTAGCAACGCACTGCGCCTGCGCACGGTGAAATTATGAATCCTCCGGCTTTTTTCCTGCGGGATCGGCGGCGATTTCTGCAAGGCCTGGCCGGAGGAGGAGTCATGCTGGGTCTACACCCATGGGCGCATCTTCGGGCGCAGGACGAAGTCCGCTCGACGCACGGGTCGGCACCGGTATTGAGCGGCACTGAGTTCAACCTCACGATCGCGGAAACGCCCGTCAACTTTACCGGCTCGCCCCGCATGGCCACCACGATCAACGGGTCAATTCCGGCACCGACTTTGCGCTGGCGTGAGGGCGACACTGTGACACTGCGGGTAAGTAATCGTCTGCGGGAGCCCACTTCCATACACTGGCATGGAATCCTGCTGCCGTTTGAGATGGACGGCGTGCCCGGTATCAGTTTCCCGGGCATAGCACCGGGCGAGACGTTTACCTACCGGTTCGAGGTCAAACAGTCGGGCACCTACTGGTATCACTCGCATTCCGGATTTCAGGAACAAACCGGCATGTACGGGGCAATTATTATAGATCCCGTACATGGCAACACGATCCGCGCAGACCGTGACTACGTCGTTCAGTTGTCCGACTGGACTGATGAAAACCCGATGGAGGTCTTCGCAAAGCTAAAGAAGGAAAGCGGCTACTACAACTTCAACCAACTCACCGCTCGGGATTTCGTTCAGGACGCCATGAATGAAGATCTCGCCTCTGCTCTGAGCAAGCGGCGGATGTGGAACCAGATGCGAATGAATCCGACGGATCTGGCCGACATAACCAGCTATACCTACACCTATCTTATGAACGGCATCACGCCCTCAGGCAATTGGACGGCGCTGTTCAGCGATAACGAGCGGGTAAGGCTTCGATTCATTAACTCCGGCGCGCAGACATTTTTCGACGTACGCATTCCAGGGTTAAAAATGACTGTCGTTCACGTTGATGGTCAAGACGTAGAGCCGGTAACAGTCGATGAATTTCGTATCGGTGCTGCCGAAACCTACGATGTCATCGTCGAGCCTGACAACGACCAGCCTTACACGATCTTCGCGCAATCCATGGACCGCACCGGCTTCGCACGCGGAACGCTTGCCCCGCGTGCCGGCCTTGATGCCGCAGTCCCGGAACCGGACGAGCCGCAGTGGCTCACGATGACCGACATGATGGGAGCAATGAATCACAGCGTCATGGCCGATATGCAGCCGATGATCGGGATGGACCATAGCGCGCACGCCGGGATTGTCACGGTCGACGAGCCAATACGCGCGCGGCACGCGAGGACGGAATACGGGCCTGCGGTGGATATGCGCGTGAATTCACCTCGTACTAATCTCGATGATCCCGGTATCGGGCTACGTAGTAATGGCCGACGCGTCCTTACTTACGCCGACCTGCACACTGTCGGCGGACCGCTGGACGCGCGTGGCGCCGAACGGGAAATCGAACTGCATCTTACCGGCAACATGGAGCGTTACAGCTGGTCATTCGATGGTCTGGAGTTCGGCCAGTCGACGCCCGTACATTTTCGGCATAACGAGCGCCTGCGCGTGGTTCTGGTCAACGACACGATGATGGTGCATCCGATGCACCTGCATGGACTCTGGAGTGACCTGGAAAATTCGGATGGATCGTTTATGGCACGCCGGCACACGATCAATGTGCAGCCGGCGCAGCGCATTAGCTTTCTGGTTACTGCCGACGCGCTCGGCAGCTGGGCCTGGCATTGCCACATCATGTACCACATGGAAGCGGGTATGTTTCGCCAGGTGATCGTCGCGTGAGCCGGCACAACAAGCCGATGACGTTTCGCATCCGGCTAGCGGTAGTCGCCTGCCTGGCAGCCGGCCTGAGTCTTCCGTCCGTCCGCGCTCAGAATTCGGCGGCAGAGGATCCGCATGCCGGGCATGGCATGGCGCCGACTGCTGCGCCCACATCGAATCCGGACACTAACGCTGGCGCGGAGGCAGTACCGCCGCAGAACGCAGCGAAGTTGGACTGGCAGGCGATGCAGGGTGGACGACCGCCGCCCGATGCTCGAGATCCCCATGCGTATTCCGGCGGCCGGGATTTCGGCCCGCTAAAACTCGAGCTCGCGGATACCCGCAGCTTTGGACAAATACTTGTCGAAAATCTCGAGGTCCTGCGCAGTAACGGCGCGACTTCGGCTCCTTACGATGTCCAGGCCTGGTACGGACGCACCTACGACCGTGTTGTATTCAAGAGCGAAGGCGAAATAGCAACCGGTGAGATCCGGGAATCTCGTAACGAACTCATGTGGGGGCGCGCCGTTTCGTCGTTCTGGGACGCGCAGCTCGGTGTGCGTTACGACAGCGGTGTGGGACCGAATCGGCGCTGGCTGGCTTTTGGTATTCAAGGGCTCGCGCCTTACTGGTTCGAGGTAGAGGCGACCGCGTACCTGGGCGAGTCCGGTCGAAGCGCGCTGCGGTTCGATACTTCGTATGATCTGCTACTGACGCAGAAGCTGATCCTGCAACCTCGTATTGAGGCCAATCTCTATGGGCAGCGCGACGTCCAGCGAGGGCTTGGAAGCGGGCTGTCTGACGTCTCCGCGGGGCTGCGCCTTCGCTACCAGATCCGACGCGAGTTAGCGCCCTATCTCGGTATCGAATGGCTTCGCAAGTACGGCGAAACGGAAGACCTTGCCCGGGCCATGGGCGCGGATGCAAACGACACACGGATCGTAGCCGGATTTCGATTCTGGTTTTGAAAGTTTTCCCTCTTGAAAAAACCCTAGCACACCACTACATACCTTCTTCAGCGCTATACTGATTTGCAGTTTCCGCAGCCTGGACCATTGCTGATACGGTCAATCGAGGAATCATGAGACGATCGAGCCCATTCTTTTTCTGCATCGTTGTTCTGCTGCCATCGCTCGCGTTTGCACAGGGCGAGCGCGCGCGTGGTTGGGAAGCCGGCGGTCACATCGCCGATGTTTCCTCGCTTTCGCTGTCCGGCTTCCGTGGCGCTTCGCTGGATGTCGAGAGCAGCCTCGGCTACGGCATCTCCGGCGCCTACAACTTCTCCAATCATCTCGCGCTAGGCATCGAAGCAAACTGGCGAAGCGCGGACTATCGAGCAACGTTTGTCCCGGACGGATCCGGACCAGTCCGAACGCTCAATGCGACCATGGATGTGGCTCGTCTCCATCTCAAGGGAGTCTATTACTTTCTCGAGTCGAATCTGACGCCATTCATAGAAGTGGGCTATGGCTGGACGCGTATCGACTCGAATATTCTGGAACGTCCGCCGATTACCGGGTGTTGGTGGGACCCGTGGTGGGGCCTCCAATGCCAGACAACGTATGTAACCTATACCGAGACCGAGCCGTCCTATGGAGCGGCCATCGGACTTCGCTGGGACTCGCGCGGTGGTATCGGAGTTCGCGGCAGTATCGGCTCGCTCAAGATCGATCGGGGTCGGGGTGTCGACAACTCGAGCATCGATACTACCCAGCTCGAGGTCGTCTGGCGTTTCTGAGCGAAACCTGTCCCGCGAAGTCCGGGCGTTGCAGCTCTGGCGTCAGACCGCTCGCTTACTGGCGCTCGCTTCCCGCGGCAATTCGCCAGAGCCACTGAAATTCGGATCCGAGCCTCGTCGCGATGGCACCTTGCCATTGACCTCGATATTGCGCTCGATCGCCTCAATAATCAGCGCGCGCGCATCGTCGGGTCCCCGCCAGTCGCCAAGCTTCACCCATTTGCCGGGTTCAAGGTCCTTGTAGTGCTCGAAGAAGTGTTCGATCTGCTGTAGCGAAATCGGCGGCAAGTCTTCGTAGCTGTTGACGCTGTCGTACCGCTTGGTGAGCCTGTGGGAGGGAACAGCCAGAACCTTTTCATCCTGCCCCGCATTGTCTTCCATGACGAGAACGCCGATCGGTCGCGCATTGATAACGCATCCCGGTGCAAGCGGACGCGTATTGCAAATCAGCACATCGATCGGATCACCGTCGTCCGACAAGGTATGGGGGACGAATCCGTAATTGCCCGGATACGCCATCGGCGTATACAGAAACCGGTCGACGACCAGCGTACCCGCCGCCTTGTCGAGCTCATATTTGATCGGCTGGCCGCCCAGCGGAACTTCGATAAGTACGTTGACATCGTCCGGCGGGTGATCGCCGATCAGGATCTCTTGAATACGCATTGTGTTTGCGGCCTTACGGTGGAATCAGACGTCAATGTTGCCACGACAAGCTTTGCGAATCATGGAAACAGATCACGAAGCGGTAAGCGGTAAGCGGTAATTGCATTTCAGCCCGGGTCGGCCCTCTTGTGCATTGCGGACGAACCGGAAGACTCTCCTGCTCGAAAAAACCGATGTCTATGGCGACGGCTGACTCATACAGCCCTGGAATTCTCTTCGCACTCAGGCCTCGGTCTGTGTCAGACGACCCAGGCGTTGCGTCAGCTTGAGATTCTCGTCGTAGTCGATCGGTACGACCAACAGGCTCGGTCCAGGGTTGTCGAACGCTTCGTCCAGCGCCTTTCGCAGCGCACCGCTATGGTTGACGATTGCGCAATGCCAACCGAAACTGTCGGCCAGCTTGCGCCAGTCCGGATTTGAGAAACCGAGTTCCGTGTGGCGGCCGAACTCCTGATCCTGCTTCCAGGATATGAGTCCGTAACCCATGTCCTCCCAGACCATGACCACGATTCGGCTGTGCAGACGTTTCGCGGTCTCCATCTCCTGCACATTCATGAGGAAACCACCGTCGCCCGCGATCGCAAGTATGCGCTTCTTCGGATACACCAGGCTCGCGGCGATAGCGCTCGGCAGAGCAAAACCCATCGAGCAGAATCCATTCGGGATCAGGCAGGTATTCGGCTCGTCGCAATGGTAGTGTCGCGCGATCCACATCTTGTGCGCCCCCACGTCGGAGATCAGCAGATCCTCCCGGCCGAGCGCTTCGCGCGCATCCCACAGCACTTTCTGAGGGCGTATTTTTCCTTGCGTATCATCCTCCGAGTGATTGGCAAGCTCCGCGAGCATTGCGCTTCGCATATCCGACTGGCCCTTCAGATCAAAGCTCAGGCCGGAACATCCGCTAACGCGCTCATTCAGCATCCACAGCGTATGCGCAAGGTCACCGACCAGCTCGACCTGTGGATGATAGTGCTCATCGATCTCTGCCGGCAAAAAATCCGCGTGGATGATCTTTTTGTCCTTGTGGGGATTCCACAGCCTGGGCGGATATTCGACCATGTCGAAGCCGAGCGTCACGACCAGATCGGCCTGATCAATGACCACGCTTGGCAGATCTTTCGAAGCCAACCCGATAGTGAACAGGCAGTGCTCCGCGTTTCGGTCGACGGCACCCTTGGCCATGAATGTCGACATGACGCCGATGCCTGTCCGTTCGCAAAAGATTCGCAACTGCTTGCTGGCACGACGGCGTATACATCCGTTGCCGGCAACGATGACTGGCCGCTCGGCCGCCGTTAGCAGCTCGAAGGCCAGATCGACGATCTTGTCGTCTGCAACCGGGCGGCGAAATCGCACCGGCGTCATCTCTACGGCGTGGGTATCGTGCGCGGCGATGTCTTCTGGCAACTCGAGATGGACGGCGCCCGGCTTCTCGGTACGCGCGATCCGAACCGCTTTGCGAATGATTTCGGGGATGGTGTCGGCGTGTCGAATGGAGGTAGTCCATTTCGTTACGGGATCGAACATCTCGACCACGTCCATGATCTGGTGCGATTCCTTGTGTAGCCGCTGCGTCGCGCCCTGGCCGGTCAGCACCAGTAGTGGCGCGCGATCCATATTCGCGTTGGCAACTCCGGTTATGAGATTGGTGGCGCCCGGCCCCAATGTACCGAGACAGCCGGCCACCTGCCCGGTCAGCCGGCCGTAGGTCTCAGCCATGAACGCAGCGCCCTGCTCGTGGCGTGTCAACACGAATCGAATCTGCTTGGATTCCTGCAGCGACAGCATGAAATCGGCGTTCTCTTCGCCGGGCACACCGAAGATGTACTCGATGCCTTCCGTCTCGAGACAGCGCACCATCAAATCGCTGGCTTTCATGCATACTCCTCTGCGTTTTGGCCGACAGGCCCGTCCTCCATTATCCGCGGATTCGAGTAAGGCGTGTAAAAAAATACCTGGCCTGGAACAATCCGTGCCTATACCCGAAACTGCGACCGAGAAGTAACGGACCTGCCGGCTGAAAAGCGCCATGCGTACATGTGCTGACGAACGCTCCGCGCACAATTCGACCGAAGTCCATTACGCAATATATGCTGCTCATTAGTAATGGCACGACGCAAACAAGCAAAAGCGCTCCTCGTCGTTCTCGGCAATCAGTTGTTTCCGCTCGAAAAGCTGCCGCCAGCGACTGAGGTTAGCGTATTTATGGCCGAAGACATGGGGTTGTGTACCTATGTCACACATCATCAACAGAAGATCGTGTTGTTTCTTGCCGCGATGCGATCCTACGCCGAGACACTCGAGTCCGCCGGCTACGATGTCCACTACATGCAACTCGATAGCGACGACTCCCGCAGCTACGAGGCGAAGCTCGAGGAAACGCTGCGGACGACCGGCGTTACCGAACTGCTGCACTTCGAGATCGAGGACAAGGCGATGGAAGAGCGTATCGTCGACTTCGCAGAATCGCGACAACTTGCGCGAACCGAACTGCGATCCCCCATGTTCCTGTGCTCACGCGACGAATTCGCCACCTTCGCGAAAGATTCGAAGCGGTTATTGATGGGAGAGTTCTACAAGCAGCAGCGGCGCAGGCTCAATATTCTGATTGACGACGCGGATCAACCGGCCGGTAAGCAATGGAGTTTCGATGCGGAAAATCGCAAGAAGCTGCCGAAGAATATCGACCCTCCACCCATAGTCTGGGCTGAACCCAGCGCACACGTCGATGACGTGATTGAGCTGGTGGCAGAAACGTTCGCCGATCATCCTGGAGATGCCAATGATTTCTGTTGGCCAACAACACGCGACCAGGCATTAGTCTGGCTCGACCAATTTATAGAGCATCGCCTGGAGCGGTTCGGCCCATATGAAGACGCCATCACGAATCGCTCTGCAACGGTTTTTCACAGCTTGTTGAGCCCATCTATGAATCTGGGTTTGCTGACGCCGGCCGAGATCATCGAGGAAGCAATCAAGCGTGCCGACCACATTCCCCTTCAGAGTCTCGAGGGATTCGTACGCCAGGTCATTGGCTGGCGCGAGTTCGTGCGTGGAATCTACCGGACGTACAGCGAGGAACAGGATCGCAGCAACTTCTGGGGGCATAATCGCGATTTTACGAGTTCCTGGTACGAGGGTACCACCGGCATTCCGCCGCTGGACGATACGATCAAAACCGCGCAACGACGCGGCTGGGCGCACCACATTCCACGACTCATGGTGCTTGGCAATATGATGACGCTCTGCGAGATCCGACCGACCGAAGCGCATCGCTGGTTTATGGAGATGTTCATCGACTCATCGGAATGGGTTATGGGTCCGAACGTTTATGGCATGGGGCTCTTCAGCGACGGCGGAATTTTCGCGACGAAACCGTATATCTGCGGATCCAACTATCTGCTGAAAATGAGCGACTACACCAAGGGACCCTGGTGCGAAGTAGTCGACGGCCTGTATTGGCGGTTTATTGACAAACACCGCGCGTTCTTTGACCAGAATCCCCGACTGGCACTGATGCCCAAGGCACTTGATCGGCTGGACGCCGCGCGACGAGCACGCATTTTTCAGGCTGCCGGGGATTTTCTCGACGCTCATACCGCCGGGTGACTCAGGTAGTGTCCGGCTGTTTTCGACGAGTTACGCCTGCCCGGAGAAAGCGTAAAATTAACTCGAGTTCAGGAACGGGTCTTTGAACAAATGCCGGTCGAAAAAAGATGTCTCGGAGAAGCGGCAGGCAGGGCTGCAGTTTCGCCGGAAACGTTAACGAAAGGACATTTTTACGAGGTCTTTGCGGACGAATCGTGCAATTGTTGACCCGATAAACTAACCGGATATTAATCCAACGTCCGGTATCAGAGCGTTAGACTCTATCCATTACTCAGTGATTCACCCTCCCCCTGACATCGAGTCTGAGTGATGGCCAAAAGCCTGGCGTTGTCTCTTCGCCAGGCTTTTTTTTGCTCTACTTTCGATAGAGCGTCAATTAATCCTGGAACAAGCCGCTGCGTTCGAGTGCCTGCTCTGTTCGTCGATAGCCGAACTCGATGATTTCCGGGCCACGATCGAACTCCAGGAAGGTGCAAAGATTGCGCGGAATTTCTATCGTCAACAACGGACTGTAAGCGGCCAGCTTCATTCGCGCGATCGTTGACTGCATTGTGTCCATAGAGCGCAAAGCCAGTTCGATGGCCCCGGGAGGTCCAGCGTCTTCTCGCGCGGTCTTCGGAATCAGGTCGTCTATGAAGTTAGTGATCCGCTCCCGGATGGCGACAGCCCCGCTTTCGCCCTCCTCCTTTTTGTCGACATCCAGTTGCTCCACGCGACCGTTCAAGTCGATGGCGATCGTGTTCGCCGTAATATCATTGAGCGTGGGCGCGATCGGTACCGGGTTGATGAGTCCGCCATCTACCATCACGAGATCTCCCCGCTCCACCGGCGCGAAGATCAGCGGCATTGCGATCGATGCTCTGATAGCTTCGAAAAGAGATCCACGATTCAACCATACTTCGCGCTTGTTATTGATCTCGGTCGCTACGGCAGTGAAACCGATCTCGAGGTCTTCTATGCGACGATCTCCAATCATTTCTTCGAGCACGCTGATAATCCGCTCGCCGTTAAAGATGGCGCCACGACTGAATGACCAGTCCAGAAGCCGAACGACGTCGCGCTTTTCCAACGCGCAAACCCACTCGGCGTAGGTCTCCAGTTCTCCGGCAGCATAGATACCGCCCACCAGCGCACCGATCGAGCAGCCGGATATGTAGGTAATTTCAACCTCGTGAGCCTCCAGACAGCGAATAGCTCCGATATGCGCCAATCCGCGGGCGCCACCGCTTCCAAGAACCAGAGAAATGTTTTTGTCGGCTGTCATTCGTTCCTCGAAGGCAAGACATTGAGCGCGCTTCAGTTAACGGTTGTGGCGGCAAGAAAGCCGCACCTCTTCTACCCCACGAGCCCAGGGAAATGATTCTGGATGCCGGTAACGATGAAATTCACACCGATCGCGGCAACGATCAAAGCCATTACGCGAGTCGCGACGTTTATACCAGTTTGCCCCATGATGCGGCTAATCGGACTGGCCAGAAATAAAGTGAGCGCAATAAGTACCGCATTGAGAGCTGCAGCTCCCACGAGGGCAGCCTTGTAACTCCAGTTTTCCGCATCATTCGCCAACGTGATCATGACGCCCAATTCAGCAGGCCCGATAAGTAGTGGAAACGCGAGAGGAGTAATCGCGATGCTATGCAGATCCGCCTTCGCCTCTTCGAGCTCCTCAACCGTCTGCATGAACTCGCCATAGTGAGCCTGAAACATCTCGAAGGCAATGAACAATGCCAGCAACCCGCCCGCTATACGGAAGTCATCCAGACTGACATTAAAGAAATCCAGCACTTGCTGACCGAAAGGTATCGTCGCGACGAGAAAGCCAAACACCGCCAATGACGAAACAACGACGATAGAGAAAGTTCTTGCGTTTCCCAATCTTGTGGTAAATCCAAGGAATATAGGAACGACGCCGATCGGATTCGCTAGCGCATAGAGCAAACTCGAGATGCCGATGAATTCATTCCAATCCATTGCACTCGCTCAATCCTTCGTCGCGAAGTTCGAGTGATTTAATGCGCTTTTTGTCCTGGACATACGGGAGAAACGCTTCTGGACAGCAAATGGATTGCACAACCGGACCAACTCCATATGTTCGTCGTGACTAAGAGTGGACCCGCTCAGCGAAGCCGGGCCAAGATATTTTCCGCCGCGCCGATGCGTACTGAGCACACGCGCGCCGCGCTCGAATGCCTTCTGGTACTTCGGGTCATCCAGGAGCCTCTTAAAACTACGAAGCCCGCCCATCCGGGACGCCAGCATGTCTCGCGGATAAATCCGAGCGAGCAACTCGAGTTGTCTCGGAGTCCACAATGCCATCGATCACCAACCTCATGATTCGACCCAATATCTATCTGATAGGTTGGCGATAGCGTATTTTCAAGTCAGTTCGATTGCGCCGGATAGATGGTTGGCTGTAGCGGGATGACAACAATTTAAGAATGAGGGACCGGTCAGGAATCGACCGGTCCCTCCAGGCTTCCCTGCTTACGAGCGGATAGCCGTCCAGAGTCTGGCTACGGACTCTCTGACGCCTGAGAAGTAGCCCGTTCCGGCCTTGCCTTCACGAGTCTTCATCTCGATTTCTTCGATGTGAGCATAGAGATCGGCGTAGTTGTCGCTCGCGCCATAACCGAGCAGGTCGGCCATCTCGAGCTGGCTTCGCGCGTCCGAGAGAAGTTGCGCAAGTTCCTCACTCTCCTCTGCGCTCCGATCTTCTTTCTCCGTCAGCGACTCCGCTTGCGTGAGCATCGCCTGCGCACGCACTACCGGCAACGGGATAACATGGTCGGTCTGCACCAGCGTGTTCAGCACCGACTGCAATCCGTACCGCGCTTCCTCGAGTTTGCCATCGTCGATAAGAGGCGCAATCGTCTTTATCGCATCCGGATAGGTAGCGAGCGGGATGTTAGTCACGGAGACAATCGTCTCACTCGCGATTCCATCGAGAAGTCGACGAGCCGCCTGCACCATTCCGTCACGAAGAAGATCTTCCGCCTCCTCAATCGCAGCTTCGATGGCTTCCGGCGTACCATAGATGTCGTGGGTCGTTACCGCGACACTGGTGGGCGCCAGCGCAAGCTCAGGCTCGCGCGCGACGATTAGCTCGAGCTGACCGGTTGCGAGCGCCAGAGACGCAAGCGCATCTTCCGTCCGTTCCTCGTCGAGAGCAGTCAGCGCTTTACGAGTCTCCTGCAGCGCGGAAACCGCCTCCTGGATGATTCGATCGCGGCTCTCATCCGTCTGCGCATGCTCCTCAGAAATAACGGCGCTCTCGACGGCCTCGACCGCATCTTCAGAGACCTCTTTCGCAGGGTCCATTGCGTTTTCTTGCGCCAGGACTGGTGAGGTAACAAACAACGCAAACGCGGCTACCCCGGCCCAGATGGCCCTCAGTAACGTTTTCGTAGTCATGGTTTTCACCTCCAAGCTATCTCCAATCAGGATCTGCCTATCGAATAGGCATTTCACCTATTTTTTCAAGAGCGCGTACTCCCGGTTGAACGTGCCATTATTTTCCGCAGCTTGCCCATTGCGGACTTTTCGATTTGCCGAACCCGCTCCGCAGATAGCCCGTATTCATTACCGAGTTCCTGTAACGTTGTCTTATCGTTACTAAGCCAGCGCCGAACGACGATATCCCGACTGCGCATATCGAGTTCACGCATCGCTTCAATCAACTGTTCGCGTGCCTGGTCTTGATGCTCCTGAGCTTCCGCGAGACGATCCGGAGCCATGGAAGTGTCAGCCAAAACCACAGAAGAGCAGGTCGAAGTCGAGAACTCGGAATCGTCGCGATGCTCTGCTACCGGAGAGTCGGCGGCATGAAGCCGCATGTCCATGTCCAGAACGTCCTGTGCCGGCACATCAAGGTGCTGCGAAATTTCGTTCGCTTCGGATTCCGAGAGCCAACGCAGCGATTTCTTTGCGCCGCGCAATTTATAGAATAGTTTTCGCTTCGCCTGCGTTGTCGCTACACGTACGATCCGCCAGTTTCTCAGAATGTAGTCGTGGACTTCGGCTCGGACCCAAAGTAGCGCGTACTTGAAAAACCTCACGCCACGGTCGGGGTCGAACCGCTTGGCTGCCTTCATGAGACCGACGTTTCCTTCCTGTATCAGGTCCTCGATCGGAAGTCCGTAGCCGGCGTACTGGTACGCAACTCGTAACGGTAGCCGAAGATTACAAACGATCAGGCGAAACGCTGCGTCCAGATCATTGTGGCTTCTGTAGCGTTCGGCCAGCTGCCGCTCTTCTTGTTCTGAAAGTTCGGGATACTGTTGCACCTGGCGCTTATAGGCTTCGAGGTTCCCTAAAGGACCAGGTACCGCAAGGCTATTAACGATGCTCATAGCTGATCTCCTCAAAAATGCAGGATTTAATCTGTTTGTCGGATGCTCCAAAGGCTCCTGCGATGAGAATGGGGTCGCTCTTTCGAGTTTCAAGGGGCGAGATCCACAAAAGCGGCCGCCCGGATGGGCGGCCTTTTTTTCTCTATTTATCAGTATCTTACATATTACTCTTGTCTCCGGTTGCGGCCGAGCGCAACGCCTCCAGCTCGTCCGGATCCTCGATCACAACGAGGCGTCCCGCGGAATCCGCCTGCTTTTTGTAACCGGCCGTCGCCCAGGGCTCCGCGACATCGACGACGTCGATCTCCCAATTCACATTTCTCGCGTTGATATTCAGATAGAATCGCCCGTCTCCTGCGATCCGCTCAACGCCGCTGTCGTTACGCGCGTTGTCGCCGACAGAACCGAGCAACCGATTCGTTGCGGCATCGTAGACATCCGCACGAAAACCGCCCAGGCGGTCAAACTGTGTCATCGGCTCGACTCGCCAGCGCAGTTCCCAGGATCCGCCGACAGAAAAACCAAGAGTACGCTGATCGCCGCTGCCGACGAACTGTGTCACGAGGACATCTTCCCGCTGATCACCCTGTAACTCGACAAGACTTGCATTAGCCGAGCTCGAATCGACTTCGGCATCGGATTCCGCGGCATAGGCCATCGCGGCCGCAGCGGCGAACATTAGCGAAACGATCGCGTTGCCTGTGTACATTTTTCCCTCCTTTCGTGGAGATCTGATTTCCGATGCACTTCAGGTAGGTACTTGTGTGCGGATTTCAAGCAGCAAAGGCCTGCTCCGGTTGCCGACAGATCCTTCTCTTGAAAACCAGCGCTTCATGCCTATAAAAAAATTCGTTCAGCTAATCACCCTGGAGGAAATACGATGGATGCTACTTTGATTGCGAAGCGCGCGTCTGTTGTCGCGCTGGGTCTGATGGCGTGGGCGGGATTGGCCGACGCCGCCATGGGTACGGATGATGATCGGGTCTCGTACAGCTGGTCGGCCGAGCTCATTGAGTTCGATGCTGAAAACTCCATGGCAACTGTACGTGCTCGAATCGTCTCGCGCGATGGTGCTGAGGGGCTGGAGGATGTTGCTGAAGGCGAGCGGCTAATGCTGACCTGGTCCGGTATCACCCGCGCTGCCGGAATTCGCAGCCTGTCCGCCGATCTGAACGTCGAATCTGACAGAATGAGCATGCCGGTGGAATTCATTGCGTTGAGCGACGACGGCGTCTATGTCGATTTCCGCGTTCCGGTCCCTGCCAGCGATCGCGAGCGGATCAGCGAACTGGAGCCAGGTCGCTGGATTACGGCGACGGCGATCCGGCCAGCTGAAACCTGGCACGATGGCGTCACCCAGATGCGTGCATTCACCGACGTTTCATAGCGTCAACCCGGTACCCGGAGCGTCGCGATATTTCGCGGCCTCCGGGTCCCTATGAATCCAAGCTCGGCGATCAGGCACCTGCAAGCTCGACCGAAACGGCAATCTGCTCCCCACCTCTCCAGATCGTTACTTCGACCGTATCACCGATGGTATATCCATCGAGAATTTCAGTGAGTTCCGAAAACTCGGTTACCTCGTTACCGTCTACTGCCAGAATGACGTCGCCGAGGAGTACACTTCCTCCAACGGTCGACTGAGTAGCACGAATGCCGACGCGTTGCGCAGGCGATCCCGGCGCGACCCGCAGGACGAGAACGCCTTCGACCCCCAAGCTGCGCAACAACCGCCGACTAAGCTCGTCATTAGCAGACACGCCAAGCGCCGGCCGTACGTAGCGGCCATAGGTGATCAGTCTCGGAACGACTCTGTTGATGGTATCCACGGGAACCGCAAAGCCGACCCCCGCGTAGGCTCCCGAAGGGCTATAGATCGCGGTATTTATGCCAATGAGGCGGCCTGCGCTGTCGATGAGCGGCCCGCCGGAATTGCCAGGATTGATCGCCGCGTCAGTCTGAATCAGATGCTCGATCACGCCACCGCGATCGTTGTCGATCGACCGATCCAACGCTGAGATGATGCCGGTCGTTAACGTGTGATCGAGTCCGAAAGGATTTCCGATCGCGATAACGTCCTGACCGACAAGGAGATCGGCGCTCGAGCCGATCGGAATCGGATCCGGCAGGTCGGCTGGCACATCTATGCGAAGCACGGCCAGATCGTGCGCCGCGCTCGCTCCGACAAACGTGGCGGGAAAGGTTCGCTGATCCGACAGCCTGACCTGAGCTTCCTGGCTACCGCGTACGACATGGAGATTCGTAACGATGTGCCCCCGGTCATCCCAGAAAAAGCCGGAGCCTGTCCCTCGCGGAACGCGCATGACGTTGCGAGTCCAGAAATCCCTGACATGCCGAACGGTAGTAATGAATACGACGGACGGGCTGGCCTGCTCGAATATCGAAACCGTTCTTTCCTCTCCGGCGGTGAGCGGCCCGCGAGGCGAGACGGGACGTGGCTGACTGCTGACCTCCTGGGCGTTCGTCACCCCAGCGGAGATCGCCAGTAGTCCACATACGGCAGCTGCGAAAGCGATTGACTCGAAACGCATACGGCTAATCCTGTTATTTTCGGCAGATTACAATAGCTTCTCATACAAACAGAACGAAGCCGCCAGGAGCACGGCATTACCGGACTCCCGACGGCTTCAGCTTCGACTCACGGATTCGTCACTGAATGACGATAAATAACCGTGTATTGTCCCGCAGAATATTCAACGCGATCGCAGAATCGGCTTCTTCTATCGCACTCGACAACTCACGGACAGATTCTACCGCCATTCTGTTTACCGCCATCACGATGTCGCCCTGGCGAAGACCGTTGCGTGCAGCCGGACTTCCCTGATCGACTCGTGACACCAGAACGCCCCGGATCTCACCGTACTGGGGATGATTCGGGTCGAGATTCCTGAATTCAGCGCCCTGGAGCTTATCGATGGTCTCGCCACCACCCGTCACCAATCCGGTGGCCTGACCAATCGTCGCTTCGACTTCCTCGTAGTCACCATCACGGATAAAGGCAATCTGTACCGTTTCACCGAGACGAACGAGACCGACTTTATTGCGCAGATCTGCCGACCCATCGACCGCATCATCGTTGAACTCGACGATGACGTCACCGGGCACGAGACCGGCACGCTCCGCCGGAGAATCCGGCTCGACCTGAGTGACGACGGCACCGCGCTCGACGTTCAGATCGAGGGCCTCGGCAAGATCGGGGGTCACGTCCTGAATGATTATTCCCAAGCGTCCTCGCCTGACTTCGCCGTACTCGAGCAGCTGTTCCATCACCACCGTCACCATGGCCGTCGGTACCGCAAAACCGATACCGACGTTGCCTCCACCAGGCGTAATAATCGCGGTGTTGATACCCACCAGATCGCCATCGAGATCGATCAACGCTCCACCGGAGTTTCCGGGGTTTATCGACGCATCGGTCTGAATGAAGTCCTCGTATCCTTCGATATTCAGCCCACTCCGCCCGAGCGCGCTAACGATTCCCGAAGTGACGGTCTGGCCGAGGCCGAATGGATTGCCGATAGCTACGACGAAGTCACCGACCTCGAGACTCTCGGAGTCGCCTACGTCGATCGCCGTCAGACCTGACGCGTCGATCTTAAGCAGCGCGATATCGGTACCTTCGTCGCTACCGATAAGCTCGGCTTCGAATTGACGCCGATCGGCAAGCGTAACGGTTATCTCTTCCGCGCCGTCGACGACGTGATGATTGGTAAGCACATAACCGTTGTCAGCATCGACGATCACGCCCGATCCGGCGCTTCGTTGCGGTACAGATTGAGGCTGATCAGGCATTTCGAAAAAGCGCCGGAAGAACGGGTCGCTCATCAGCGGATTCGAAGCAACCTGTGCCCGAGCGGTCACCGAAATATTGACGACGGCCGGCGTGACATCCTTTAGCAACGGCGCAAGCGTGGGCTTGTCCGAACTGGCGGATTGGAATGGCCATTGAGCCCAGGCAGCAGTGGCAACGAGCAAGAGCAGAGCCGATACGCCCGCCCGCGCTCCGGGGGAAAATCTCGTAATAGTCATGGGGGCATCTCCGAAAATTGTTCGTTGCGGATCTAAATAGGGAATCGCCCTGTGTTTTCAAGGACTGCCAGGACCGGCAGAAATCGCCCCTTGAAATTCCGGAGACGGCGCCTATTTAAGACCGCATGACCAGTTCAACGATGCGGAGGTATGACCATGCAAGCAGTTCGATATGAGCCGTGGCGCCTTATGTCCCGGTTGCACGACGATATCAATCGTACGTTCACTGACTGGGGAACAAACGACACGAGCAGCGCGACAGCCGATTGGGTACCGGCGGCTGACATCGAAGAGTACGTAGATCGGTTTGAGCTCTACGTGGATATTCCGGGGATTTCGCCAAAGGATGTCGAGATCATGCTTGAAGGCGGCGTGTTAACGCTGGCCGGATCGCGCGAGCACACTCGGCCGAGCGAGCCAATCTCGCGACATCGCCGCGAGCGCGGTGAGGGCCAGTTTTACCGGCGCTTCATTCTGCCCGACTCCGTCAATGGCGAGAAGGTCGAGGCAAGAGGTCGCGATGGCGTGCTCGAGATCGTCATCCCGAAGCAGGCCGCTGCGCAGCCAAGGCGAATCAAGGTCGCAGCCTAGCGGCTGACCGAGCGCGAAGAGAGAGCTCGACGCTCTCTCTTCCGCGCTTTACCGCGCCACGACCGAGGCCTCGTAGCACCGGGTAGCGTCTACAGGCTATGTTCTTTTCCGTCCGCCAGAGATTGCCTGGTGTCGGTGTCGACGACGTCGATCACTTCGGGCGAATCGAGAAACTCGACTCTCAGCTCTACGCGCCGGTTGGCAGCCCGTCCGTCCAGCGTGCCGTTATCGGCAATCGGCCGGCTTTGTCCATAGCTGATGGCGCGCAGTCGTTCTTCCGCCAGGCCTTGCGACAGCAAGTATCTTGTCACCATGGTCGCGCGGGCAGCAGCGAGCTCCCAGTTAGAGTTGAATTCTCCACCTTGTATCGGTCGATCGTCCGAATGACCCTCGACGGAAACGCTCGCCTCCCCGATTTCCTGCAGCGCTTCTACGAGCTGCGTCAGCATCGAGCGCGCAGAATCTTCCAGATCCGCTTTTGCCGACTCGAATAATATGACGCCCGGAATAACGATCGATACGCCGTTATCCTTTTGCGTTGCCGTCACCTCGCCTCGAAACCGTTGAGCCACGAGCGCGCCGAATCGCTCTTCTCGGCTGGGCACCCGTGGCGGCTGCAAAGGCTGCTCTCTCTCCGGTTCAGACAGGACCGGGGCTTCGTCGAGCGTCGTCGCCAGGATCGGCTCGGCGCTGATCTCGCTCTCGGGAGCCAGTTTCTCCTGCGCAATAGCAGGTGGCATCTGTTCGATCGCCATTCTTCCCAGCAGAACGACCATCATTGCCAGAATGACGCTGAGGACATCGACGTAGGTCAGCAACCAGCCGTTGTCAGGCTCATCGGCATCCCAGCCGTACCATGATTCATCGGCACGCAGTGGATTCTCACTCGCAGGATATCTCCGGGGCGGAGAGCGCATCACTTCCCTGCAGCGGCCAGGCTAAGCGTTGAGCGGTTCGGCGGCTCTTCCCAGACGCTCGGCTCGGTCTCCATCAGCTCCCGTATCACCGCCGGGTGCGCGCGTTCGTAAAGCATCAGTACCGCTTGCATTTCGGTTGCGCCTCGCTTCACGCGGCGCCTGCCAACTTGCTCCAGCTTGCTGGCCAAAGGCTTGAGAAACAAATTCGCGAGGACCAGTCCGTAGACCGTCGTCAGCATTGCGAAGCCCATCGACACGCCGATGCGGTCGACATCTCCGGAACCAAGACCAAACAGCATCTGCACCAGCCCGAGCAACGTTCCAAGCATTCCCAGCGTAGGAGAATATCCGGCCATTGCCCGCAGCAGATCGACGGGACGGCGGAAGTGATCACGCTCTTCTGCAATATGCCGCTGGAGCGCCAGGATGACCTGCTCGCGAGGAAAATCATCCAGGACCATGCGCGTACCTCGCTTGAGAAGCGGGTCTTTGATACGCACGGAAGCTTCTTCGGCCGGCCGAATATTGCCGTAGCGGAAATGATTTGCCGCTTGCAGGTACCAATGCAGGTCGAGCGGCTCGCTGCGCTCGGCTTCCCGAGTTCGCCAATATCGCTTTACTGCGAAGATCAAAGCCAACAAGGCAGATTCGGAATGACTCAGCCGAGTCGTTAAAAGCGTGCCACCTACGACCAGCCAGAGACCCGCTATCACGGCCACCAGGCCCGATTGGGGTATCAGCAACTGAACCAATACGGCAGCGACGACCAACGCCGCTAACAACCCTGTCCAAGCATGACTAAACACTGGAAGTCCTCATACTCGAGCGATACCTGCAAGATTCAATGCAAGTTACGGACCAACTTCAGCGGTTCCGATGTTTCGCATGGCCGCTTCTACGCATGCGACTCTGTACCAGTTCAGCTTTTGTATACTCCGAGGCTCATGAAGCTGTTCCGGAACGGTTTGCGTAGTCCCGTCGGCACGCCCGTATGCCGCAAACGAAGGGCTTGCTGCGGTCGAATCGGTGTAATGTCGATCATCCTTGCCGCGCTGTCCGCCTGCGGATCGCTACCCGTGGTCGACATGCCCGCAGAGGTGCATAGCAGCCGTATCGACCATCTCGCCATTCACTTTACCGGCGGGGATTTCGCCGAATCCATGCGCTTGTTGACGCAGCGCACGAATATCCCGGTCAGCTCACACTACCTGATACCCGAGGGTGGCGACCCGAGCTACCCGAGACGCCGCCTGCGGATATATCGACTGGTCGATGAAGAGCGTAGCGCCTGGCACGCGGGCGAGAGCTATTGGCACGGCGAAGTGTCGCTCAACGCACGATCTATCGGCATAGAGATTGTGAACCGGGCGCGCTGCGTCAAGCTCGAACCGGACCTGTCGCCGGACATTCCGGAAAACCAGCGCTGTGTATTTCCCGAGTTCGATCCGGAACAGATTGATCTCGTGATACGGCTCGCACAGGACATACTCGACCGTTACCCGCGAATGGACCCCGAGGACATCGTCGGGCATGCCGATATCGCACCCGATCGCAGGTTGGATCCAGGGCCGATGTTTCCTTGGAAGACGCTCTACGAAAACGGTATCGGCGCCTGGTACGACGACGACACTGTTGGCAAGTACCTGACGGAATTCAGCGTTCGGCCACCCGATCTTATGCTGCTGCAGCGCGCATTGAGCGCGTATGGATATCAGATCGAACCGAACGGAGAGAACGATCCAAAAACGCGATTCGTTCTGCGTGCATTTCAGTCGCATTTCCGGCCGTCGAACTGGTCCGGCGCAGCGGACGTTGAAACCGCAGCAATTCTGTTTGCTCTTATTGAGAAGTATCGGCCGGACGAGCTGAAAGAGCTGCAGACTGACGACCGCTAGCGGGCCGCGTAACTGCGACACTTTCACCACCGGAAAGTGATGCGATCGTGATCTCCATGTGAGATCTCGGTCGGAAGCTGGCCTCCGTACCAATCACACGCGACATTACGGAGCCAGACTCATGAAGAACTCGTTTTACGCCGCCGCGGTGGCGGCATCTCTCACGGCTATCCCCGCGGCCCACGCGACCGACTTCGATGTGCAGATCACCAATCTCAGTAATGCGATCTACTTCACACCGTTTCTCGCCGCCGCGCATCCCGCTGGCAACAACCTGTTCGTCACTGGCCAACCAGCCTCGGCCAATCTGCAAGCGATGGCAGAGGGTGGCGATATCAGCGGATTGGAAGCCGATGTAATGGCGCTCGGCGCTACGGTCGTTTCCAATCCTGCCGGTGGGTTGCTGGCTCCCGCAGCCAGCACCACTTTCAATATGAATACCGACGGCACTTCAAACGACCGCCTGACGATCGTCGCGATGCTTTTGCCGACGAATGACGCATTCGCCGGGCTCAACGCGATCGAAATCCCGACCGAACCCGGGAGCTACTCGTTCGACGTACCCGCTTACGATGCCGGTACTGAAGCCAATGACGAGCTGCTGACCGGCGGCGGCGCCCCGGGGGCACCAGGAATGCCCGCGGATCCGGGCGGCCTGGCCGGGACAGGCGGTACGGGTGCGGCAGCCGTCGACACCAACAGCAACGTGCACATTCATCGCGGCAGCCTTGGTGACGCAAATGCAACCGGCGGCGGCAGCGATCTCGACAGCAGCGTACACCGGTGGCTGAACCCGGTCGTTCGTGTAACTGTTACCGTTAACTAAGGAGCGCATCATGTCGAGCGAATTCAATTTCAATGCGCGCCTGCCCGCGCTGAGCGTCGCAGCACTGCTCGCCGCCGGCTGCGGCAACGATTCTCGGGAACCGCAGATCCCGGTGCCGCCTGCACCACCGCCGGCGATGGCAACGTTCGAGGTCGCAGTCACGAATCTGACCAACGCGCAGCCATTGTCTCCAATTGCGGTAATCGCCCACCAACTCGGCTATTCCGTATTCGAGATCGGCACCGCTGCGACAGCCGGACTCGAGGAACTGGCGGAGGGTGGCGACAATACTGCATTGCTGGCTGAAGCGAACGCCGACGCACTGGTCGCAGCGACCGCCTCCGGAGCGGCACCCATCGGCCCTGGCGGAAGCGAGACGATATCCATCGAGGTTCTTGAGAGCGAACTACCCGGACTTACCCTCAGTACCAGCACGATGTTGGTCAATACCAACGACGCGATCAGCGGAATCAACAGCGTCGAACTCAGCAGCCTGGCAACGGGCGACAGTGTCAGTTTGCAGAGCATTGCCTACGATGCGGGAACGGAGGCGAACACTGAGGCGGCCGCCCACATTCCCGGCCCGGCCGGCGGTGGTGAGGGCTTCAATACAGCCCGTGACGACCTCGCCGACCGAGTCGCAATGCACAGCGGCGTGGTCAGTCAGGATGACGGAAAACTGACATCGGACCTGACCGGCCAGCATCGCTTCGATAATCCAGTGACAACGACGCGAATCACTCGCATCGATTAGCAACCCTGTGCCGGCCGTTCCGGAGGGAGCGGCCGGCCTTCCCTGTGATATTTACGTGAAGTTTTCGGTCTACTGTCGTGACATCGGCTCGTCACAGGTAATCCCTATGGCTCCACGCAGGATATTGCTCGTCGAAGACGAACGGGATATTGCCGAACTGGTAGTACTGCATCTAGAGGACCTCTGCGACGAGATTGTAGTCGCCAGGGACGGGCACGACGGCATGCGCCTGGCTTGCAGCGGCGACTGGACACTGATCATCCTCGACCTCCGCCTCCCGGGACCTGACGGACTGACGATATGCAGGGCCGTCAGGCGTGAGCGCGCCTACCAGCCGATCCTGATGCTGACGTCCAAGTCAGCTGAGCTCGATCGCGTTCTCGGCCTGGAAAGCGGCGCAGACGATTACCTCACGAAACCATTCAGCGTGCTGGAGCTTGCCGCGCGGGTTCGCGCGATCCTGCGCCGCGTCGAGAACCTGACGTCGCGAGCGCCCGACGCGGCGCCTGTTGGCGACCGTATCTCAGCCGGCCCGATCTATATCGACCCGGCTCGCCGCCGGGTGACACTGTCCGGATGCGACGTCGACCTCACGGCAAGAGAATTCGACCTTCTCGAGCACTTCGCCCGTAATCCCGGTCGAGTCTTCCGTCGAGCCGAATTGCTCGACCAGGTTTGGGGCTATGGTCACGAGGGTTACGAACACACCGTCAACTCACACATCAATCGCCTGCGCTCGAAAATCGAGTGCAACCCATCAAAACCCGAGGTCATCGTCACGGTCTGGGGAGTCGGCTACAAATTCTCGGATCATTTCGTATGAACACGCTGTTCGCGAAACTCTCGATAGCATTGCTGCTGATCGTCGCTTGTATGGGCACGGCCTTTTTCGTTCTTGACCGGATCAATACGCGTGCTTACTACGAAGAGCTTTCACAGCACCTCAACGCGCCAATCGCGATGTACGTCACTCAGCAGCGACAACTGATTTCGAATGGCGTCCCGGACCTGGACAGCCTGCGCGAGCTGGCAGGTCATGCAATGGTCATCAATCCGACCGCGGAGATCTATCTTCTGGACAAAGACGGCAATATCCTCGGACACAACCTGCCGGCCGCAACCGTTTTAACCAGCGCGATAGATTTAGCACCCGTTCTCACCCTGGTCGACGGATCCACGCAGTTCCCGTTGCGCGGCGATGACCCGCGAAACCCGTCCGAACATAAAGTCTTTTCTGCCTGGCCCGTCAGCTCAGAATACGGTACCGAGGGCTATCTCTATGTCGTGCTCGGCGGCCAGAAGTACGAAGCGCTGGCGAGCAATTTAGGGAACTCCTATGTTGCGCGTTCGAGCATGATCGCGATAGCAACTATCGTTATCTTTACCGCGGCGGCAGGACTCCTTATCTTCAGCCTGTTAACGCGGCGTTTGAAGCATCTGAACCATGAAATGCGCCGCGTGGCGGCATCGAGCTTCGAAGCCGAACCGGAGTTCGCCGCATCGACCGGCGGTCGCGACGAGATCGACGAACTCGCAACGGCATTTGTAGACATGTCCGAACAAATTCGCCGGCAGATCGAGCAGCTTACCGAGAACGATCGCCTCCGCCGGGAACTCGTGTCGAATATCTCGCACGATCTCCGAACTCCTCTCGCGGCGATGCAGGGCTATATAGACACGCTGATCATAAAAAGCCCGACAATGACGCCTGAGGATCGTGACCGCTACCTCCGTATCGCACAAAAGCACTCGGTACGCCTTGGCTCACTCATAGGTGATTTGTTCGAGCTCTCCAAACTCGATGCAGGCAACGTGACCCCGAGCATCGAAAACTTTTCGTTACCCGAGCTGGTGCAGGATACCGCCCTCGGGTTCGCTCTCGAATCGGAACGCAAGAATATCGCGCTGCGCGTTGAAGTGGGCGAATCCGCGGCGATCACCAAAGGCGATATAGGACTCATTCAGCGGGTTCTGGAGAATCTGGTGCGAAATGCAATTCAATTCACGCCACAGGGCGGCGAAGTCACGATCTCAGTGCACGAAAGACCGAACGCCATCGCCGTTACCGTCTCCGACAACGGCCCGGGAATTCCCGCAGAAGACGTGACCCGAATATTCGATCGATTCTATCGGGCTCGCGACGGCGAAGAAGCGCGTTCCGACTCCTCGGGGCTGGGTCTCGCGATCGTCAAACGCATCCTGGATCTGCACGAATCTCGGATCGAAGTCGTCAGCAGACCCAATGCAGGCACACGCTTCGAGTTCGAACTTCCGCTCTGCGCCGAGGCGGCATAAGCGTCCCTGTCCGGCGGCGTAACAATAGAACCGAAGTTAAGGCCCGGACGCTGCTCCGGACTGGTATTGCAGATCAAATTCGACGCGCTCGACGCCGGGCACGGCGCGCACGACAGCTCCCAGACTTTGCTGGACCGTGGCCGATCCTCCCGGCGTTAGATTACCGCCGCAGTCGTCGCAAACCACAGACCCGGTCAATATCACAATACCGTCATCGACGGTTACTGCGAGGGCGTTGGCAGGCAGATCGGAGGCATTCGCCAGCGCAGCGACGACTCGATTTTCCAATCGGGCGTCATCAGAATTTTGATCAGCCACGCCGCTACCGGCACATGCCGCCAGAGCGGAATAAGCGATCGTAGCCAATAACAAGCGGCAGACAGGCTGATTATGGTTTAGATAGCTCACGATCAATGTCCGCCGAGTGCAGTGGTTGAAGTCGCGTCGCCGAACTCGATTCGGCCACCGCGGCTGATAAATGTCTCAAGGCGTGCTTCCACCTGCCGTTTGAAGTCTCCGCCCGACAGCCAGTCACGACCAATCACTCGCAGCACGTCGACGTCTGCGAGTTGTCGTTCCAGTTCCGTCAGGAGTTCGTCTTTTGTTGGAAGGTCGATAGTGGTAGCGGGTTCGCCATATGAGCAATGGCTACTCGGATTCGCGGCATCTTCGCCTTTGCAGGACGCAACGCGCGATTGCGCATCGACGAAACGCATGAACAACGGCTCACAGGACAACTCCAGAATCCGCTTTGAGCCGGTCGTTCGCAGCGTCAGGAATTCTCTTCTGTTCACCGGAGCCGCGATATCGCGATCGCCGACCGGGATTCGGCGGACCGTCATAGCTTAAGCCCGCGCTGCAGCCGCAAGCACGGCACGCTCTACGACTCTTCGGGTCAACGGCACCTTGTAGGCGTTCTTCGCCAGTGGCCGTGCACCCTCGATCGAGGCGATGCCGACGGAATCTGCAAGCTCGGGGGTTACGCGCTGATCCGCGAGCAAACGTTCCGCAGCCGGCACACGCCACGGGATCGGCGCCACGCCGCCTAGCACGATACGCGCAGTACGGCAGATCTCACCGTCCATCTCCAGTACCACGGCGGCACTGACGACCGCGTGCGTCCAGGTTTCGCGATCCATAATCTTGTAGAAATGGCTCCGAATTTCGCCGGAAGGCTCCGGGATTACTGCCGAGACGAGCAGTTCATCGTCACCCAGGACGTTCTCGTGCGCGACGTCTTCGTTCGGCAGAACGAAGAAGTCATTGCTCGACAGAGACCGATCGCCACCTGGTCCGGCGACGCGAAAGCGCGCGTCCAGAGCGACCAGCGCGGGAGCGAGGTCTGAGGGATGGACGATAAAACTCGGTCCGCCACCGAATATCGCGTGAAGCTGATTTTCGCCGGCAATCGAAAAGCACTGATTGCCGCCGGCTTTGTAGCAATCGAAGCCGTTACGGTAGTACCAGCACCAGGGGCGCTGGCAGACATTGCCCGCAAGCGTGCCGGCGTTGCGAATCTGCCGTGTGGCCACCGAGTCGGCAGCCTCCGCCAACACGGCATAGCGGTCGCGTAACTGGGGGTTGGCACCGAGATCGGTCAGGGAAGTAAGTCCACCGATCGTCAGGCCACCCTGATCATTTCGCGTGACCTGATCAATACCCGCAACCCGTTTCAGATTGACGAGCACGTCGGGAACGCCTGATCCCGGCCGGTTCGGTACCCGCTCCTTAACGAGCTGCAGCAGATCCGTACCGCCACCTGCGAAAGAAACCGAACGTCCCTCTCTGAGCGCTGCCTGCGCGAGCATCACGGCCTCGTCGATGCTTCCGGGGTTTTCGTTGACGAAAGCTTTCATGTGAGTACCCCCAGAATCTTGTCGCGAGTGATCGGTAAATCTTTCATGCGATGACCGATGGCATTGAAAACGGCGTTCGCTACGGCAGCCGGCGCGATGATGATTCCCGACTCGCCGACCGACTTCGCGCCATAGGGACCGTAGCCATCGTCGGTCTCGATGAACGTATTCTCTATTTCCGGTGCGTCGAGGTGCGTCAGATGACGCGCCCCGTAATAGCCAGCTGTAAGCGGATGTCCGTAATTGGCGTCGTAGAGCAGGTCTTCGTGCAGTGCCTGGCCGATTCCCTGGAGTACCGCGCCACGAATCTGGTCGTTGGCAGGCAGAGGATTCAGAATTCTGCCGGATTCGTGCACGGTAACGTATTTCGTGACGCGCACATGCCCGAGATGCTCGTCGACTTCGACTTCTGCGAAGTGCGCGCCGAAGCCCATCCTTAGCTTGCCGTCGGTACTCGGATTCGGCGTTGCCGAGGCAATCAGCACATCGTCTCCTTCGGGCATGCCGTTTTCGGCAATCTGGCGATTCAGATCGCGCGCGGCTTCGACTACGGCGTAACCTGTCATTGTTGTCGTGCGGCTGCCCGACTCACCGACCGAGAAAGGACAGCGGTCCGAGTCTCCCCACACGATGTCGACCTGTGCCAGCGGTACGCCGAGTTCCTCGGCGGCGAGTAACGACATAGTGGTCTTCGCTCCAGGCCCGATGTCCGTCACACCGACGTAGAGCGTGTAGCGCGCGTCCGAGTCCACCCGAATGATCGCGCTGCTGGCGCCGAGGCGCGCATTGAACATCATGTACGCAACGCCGGCGCCGCGCTTTACGGGTCCCTCGCCGGCACCCGGTTGCGGGTTCCAGCGGCCGGCCCAGTCGAAGAGCTCGGCGCCCTGTTCGATACACTGGTCGAGCGCATAGTTCGTGAAAGGCTGCTCAGCGGTCGGCCGGACGATATTCTTCAATGCGAACTCAACGGGATCGATACCCATCCGGTAGCTAACGTCATCCATCATCGACTGCAGCGCAAAGTAACCCTGCGGATAGGTCGGCGCCCGGAAGTTTCCGGACACCATGCGGTTCGTGTGCACGGGACGGATCACGCGTTCAGTATTCTCGCAGGCATAGATATCCATCCCGGCGATATTCCCGGAGCGTCGCAGATAGGGTCCCATCCCGCTCAAAGCGTGCATCTGAATGGCGGTAATCGTGCCATCTTCTTTCACTCCGACCTTATAATCCTGGACCGTAGGCCAGCGCCCGTGAGTGCCGAGCCAGTCATCCTTTCGCGACAACTCGACCATGACGGGCACACCCAGATCCTTCGATAGCGCAGCGGCGATCAGGTCGAAATAGTAGCTGCCATTTTTGTCGCCGAAGCCGCCTCCCATGTACTGGCATACGACCTGAACCTGATGATCCGCAAGCCCGAGGTCACGCGCATTGTCGTGACGGCAATTCGACACACCCTGTGTCGGCGTATGCAGAATCAGCTTGTCGCCTTCCCAGTGCGCGAGCGCGCTGCGCGGCTCCATCTGAGCATCCTGGACGAACGCAGTTGTGTAGCGATCCTCGAAGACACGATCCGCCTCGGCGAAGCCCGTATCGACATCGCCGGTACTGCTGCCAATCGGTCGCGGCAAGTTCTCGGAGTCTAATGCCAGATTCCCGTCCGACCAGACGCGAGGGGCATCTTCCTCCAGTGCGTCTTCCGGCTCCAGAACGAACGCCAGTTCCTCGTAGTCGATCTCGATCAGCCCGAGCGCCTCTTCCGCGACATGGCGATTGACGGCGGCCACAGCAGCGACCGGCTCGCCCACGAACCGTACGTGCGCGTTAAACATGTAACGCAGCCGCGTCGTGATGTCCTTATGCGGATCGCTGTATTGCCGGCCGCCCGCGATAGACCCCGAGCCGTAGGGGATCCTGTGGGTCTCATGCGTGATTACGGCTCGCACGCCTGGCAATGCTTCGGCCGCGGAGGTATCAATGCGGCGGATTCGCGCGTGCGGGACCGTACTTCGCAATACCCGCGCGTACAGCATTCCGGGCAGTTTCAAGTCGCGCGTGTATTCCGCGCGACCGGTGACTCTCTCCAATGCATCGACGCGAGGAACGTTCTGACCGACAGTGTTCATGCGTTCGACTGCCATTACGCACCTCCGGTTTCTGTAGCCGCGAGCACGGCTTCGACGATTGCGTTGTAATTCGAGCAGCGGCAGAGATTGCCCGCCAAAGCCTCACGGACTTCATTCGCGGTCGGATTCGCGTTCCTTTCGAGCAACGCCGTTGCAGACATGAGCTGACCCGAGGTGCAGAAACCGCATTGAGGCGCATTGTGTTCTATGAACGCCTGCTGCAATCTGGAAATCGCGCCGCCCTCCCCCAGTCCCTCAACGGTAAGGATAGAACGACCATCCGCCCATACCGCGAGCGTACTGCAGGAGTACACGGGCTCACCGTCAACGAGCACCGTGCATGCGCCGCACTCTCCTCTATTACATCCGAGCTTGGAACCGGTCAGTTCCAGATGGTCACGAAGCAGCTCGTTCAGCGTCCAGCGGTCCTCGACGTCGACCTGATGTCGAGCGCCATTGACGGTAATTGCTATTCGAGATCGCGGAACCTCTGTCTCCGCCAGATCGTTACCGGACGACGGCGCCGCTTCCTGTGCGCCGAGCGGCATGGCGTTGGCAGCGACGATAGTTGCGCCGGTGCCGCCAATGAAATCGCGTCGAGAGACGTCAAATTCCGATGTATGCCCTTCCTGACGAGCGCTTCCTGAACGGGAGGTATCACCATTCTCGGGCGCGCTGTCTGCCGCATCCGGCTCACGAAATTCGTCCATAGTAAAAGCCCCCTGCACCGTTGGATCGATTGCGCCCGGGCCGTCGGAACTCGAAAAAGCAGTCGGCCTCAGCGCTTGCAGCGAGTTTACTCTCCCGCCCCGCGAGACGCATCCTGCACCGATACGCGAGCGCAGAGTGACTCCGACGCACGCTCTTGAGAAACTACTTTAAGTCGCCGATCCGCGTTCGCGACCGCAGCTTGCGGCCGGTAGCAGTTGAAAAATAGGGGTAAACTTCAAGGGGGCGCATTACTCGGGGGAGAAACAGTGAAGCGGATTGCTCTGATGTTCCCGGCGGCTGTCAACTCATCCCTGGTCCTGGTCCTGCTCTTGATCTTTTGCTCTTCCAACCTCCGTGCGCAGCAGAATTCGCCGGCGGAAAGCGCATTCCAAATGCCCGTGCAGATCAGGAATTCGCAGGAAATACCTTTCAAGACGACGGATTTCGCTTTCGTTCGCCTGCAGTACTCCTGTACCACGCGATCACGGTGTCGAAGCGCATGGCTAACGGATTACCCCGACGCTGATCGGGCGTTCTCGGAGCAGGTTCGGTCGTTGACTGGTCTTTCAGTCAATCTCGAAGGCCTCGTCCTCGGTGTGGCCGATCCGGCACTACGTCAATATCCATTCGCCTACATCGTTGAAGCCGGCCAGATGAGCCTGAGTGACGATGAAGCCGTGGCGTTACGCGATTACCTTCTGGGTGGCGGTTTTCTGATGGTCGATGATTTTTGGGGAGAGTACGAGTGGGAGATCTTCGCCGAGGCGCTAAGCAAAGTATTCCCGGACAGAGAGCCGGTTGAACTGGCGGTGGATCACGAGATTTTTCAGTCGTTCTACTATCTCAGCGAGTCTCGTCAGGTACCCGGGCGTGGCGGCGCAAGACGTGGAGAAGAACCAAGACTAATGGGGATATCCGATGACAACGGCCGACTAATGGTGATGATTTGCCACAATCATGATTTTGGCGACGCTTGGGAACACGTTGACGATCCATGGTATCCGAAGGAATTCTCTATGGGGTTTGCGGTTCCGATGGGAATCAACATCATTACCTATGCGCTCTCGCACTAAGCGCATTGAGCCCTGTGCGATTCACCGAAAAGAGCCGCCGGTAAAACGCTAATATGCAAATACTGAGTGTTGCGGGACATTGAATTCAAAAATGAATAATCGTGAATATCGGAGAATCGACCATGTCTATGTTTGACCGACGGAAGTTTATTCGTTCAGCGTTGGCTACGGCCCTTGCCACCCGTCTTCCTCCTTCGGTTCAGGCCCAAGGGATGGATAATCCACGTCGAATTGACGTCCACCATCATTTTGCGCCACCGGCGTGGGTCACCGGTGTCAGGGGCCGCCCGTTACTAAATCCCGCGAACACGACATGGCAGCCCGAGCATTCCATCGAGGATATGGACGAGGGCGGCGTCGCCGCAGCGGTAATATCAATAACAAACCCCGGACTCTGGTTCGGAGATGCGGCACAGACTCGGCGATTGGCTCGGGCCTGTAACGAGTACGGTGCAACACTGGTACAGGCGCACCCCACACGTTTCGGGTTGTTTGCCGCCCTGCCGTTGCCGGACGTCGAGGGAAGCCTGGAGGAGATCGCCTACGCCTACGATACGCTTAACGCAGACGGTGTCGGGCTCTTTACCAGTTACAACGATGTATGGCTGGGAAACCCGGCGTTCAGGCCGGTAATGGAAGAACTCAACCGGCGCAATGCGGTGGTTACCGTGCACCCGACCGCGGCGGACTGCTGCAGGAATCTCCAGTATGCCCCGGGGGTGCATCCCTCGAGAATCGAGTATGGCACCGATACAACCCGTGCAATCACGGGAATCGCCTTCAGCGGAGATGCCGCTCGATTTCCGAACATCCGTTACATATGGTCTCATGCGGGCGGCAGCGTGCCTTTTCTGGCAGGCCGTATCGAAAACGCCGCGGCCGGGGCGACGGAAGCACTACCTGATGGTTTTACCAGTGAACTCAGAAAGTTCTATTACGATACTGCCGGTGCTGCCAACCGTGGTGCGCTGGTTTCATTGCTCGAACTGGTAGCCACTTCGCAAATCGTATTCGGCACGGATTTTCCACCCGGGGACACGAGTGCGGCAGTTGCCAGGGCTCTCGATGAGACTGGCCTTTTTGACGAGAACGATCTGCGGGCAATCAACAGGGATAACGTCGTCAGGCTGTTGCCGCGATTCGCGTAGCCTGTCGCCTTTGGATAGCGACGAATGATCGCGGTAATTTTCGAGGTCGAACTGCAAGCCGGAAAAACGAACGATTATCTGGAGATCGCCAGGCAGCTCCATCCGGTCGTCGAGAAGATAGATGGATTTATCTCGATCGAACGATTCGAGAGCTTGGCCCAACCCGGGAAACTTCTATCGCTATCCCTTTGGCGCGACGAGGCAGCGGTTCAAGAATGGCGAAACGTGGCCGAGCACCGGCAAGCGCAGCAAAGCGGCCGAAACGGAATCTTCTCCGATTATCGGCTGCGGATCGCCAGCGTTGTGCGCGACTACGGAATGCACGATCGCGACGAGGCCCCGGACGACAGCAAAGCGGCCCATACGTGATCTTCGTTTCAGTACGCACGAATGCCCGAAACGGGCCGAAATCAACCAGCTGGCCAGATTCCCTGCATTTTAACCGGCAGGCGAGAGGTTATACGCGGCCAGAACCAATCCGACCACGATAAGAACCGTAACGATAAGCATGATGATCAACAGGATTCTAGCCATGAGAATGGTCGTATCGTCGCCAGCAAGATCTTCATTCTAAGCGTACCGCAGTAACTCCACGAACATCTGCGCCTGGCCGGCAACAGAACTCGGCCTTTGCGTAGCAATTAATTAGAATTTTTTCTTCGAACGCCCGAGGGTTTACCGAGATCGGGTTTATGAAAAGAGCATTCGTATCGTTGATTATCGCTGGATTCGCGCTCTACGCGTTCGCGGTTCATTATCGCGGTGCCCCAATCGACACCGCGCATTAATCTTCAAGCGCTATGACGATCTTGCCCAAATGCGCGCCGCTTTCCATGTATGCGTAAGCGGCTGGAGCATCCTCGAACGCGAACACACGATCGATTACGGGGCGAAGTTGGTGCTCGGCAAGAAATGCGTTCATCGATTCGAAATCATCGCGTGAGCCAACGAAAATATTGGTAACGGAACTACCGTTCGGAAGGCTTTCCAGAGGCAGCTCGCCAGCTCGGCCGGACAGGCCGCCGATGATCGCAACATGCCCATCCAGAGCGAGCGCCTCGAGCGCCCGATTCAGCGTTTCCTGGCCGACCACCTCCAGCACGTGATCCACGCCTGCCCCGTCCGTGAGGGCAAGAACTTCCGTTTGCCACTCCGGGTAAGTCCTGTAATTGACAGTCCCGACAGCTCCAAGCGACCTGGCCCGTTCAAGCTTGCTGTCACTCGAACTCGTAATGACGGGTCTTGCGCCAGCGGCCACCGCGAGCTGCAACCCGAAGATCGAGACACCCCCCGTCCCTTCGAGCAATACCGTATCGCCCGCCTCGAGGCCGCCGTCAGTGAACAGCGCCCGCCATGCCGTTACAGCGGCGCAAGGCAGCGTCGCGGCCTCCTCGAAAGTCAGGTAATCGGGAATCTCCACGAGCCCGTTCTCGTGGCTCAGCACCATCTCCGCCAACATGCCATCGACGCCGCCGCCGCGGGCTGTTGCCATGGCTTCCGCGGTACGTTGCCCGCCGGTCCAGTCCGCGAAAAACGTTCCTGCTACGCGATCGCCAACGTCGAATCGGCTCACGCCCTGACCGACAGCGATAACTTCGCCTGCTCCGTCTGAGATCGGCACGCGGCCCCGCGAACCCGGACGGGCCAGGACATAAAGGTCGCGGTGATTCAGCGACACTGCACGCACACGAACGAGAACCTCGCCCTCTGCTGGTACAGGTTGGTCGACCTCCCGAACATTCAGTTGCAGGCCATCGGATCCGGGCTCGAGCACATATTGCCGGATGGTTTGGGCGCTCACAGTCGCGGGTGCCGCCGCACCGATGGACAGCAGCAGGACGGCGGCGATAATCTGAATCGAGCTTGCCCCTTTAACTGAGTTCATCTCCAGCTCCTCGTATTCCAGTAAACCTGTGATGCGCCTGGTCCGACGACGCAAGCCCTTTTTGGTGGACTGCTCCCGCCCATAGCCGGCATCGATGTCTTCTGATCGCCGATTATCGGGATCGCCCGCCCGGCGCAGCGAAGTTCATGGACTCGCGATCTATCCATATTATGATGGCAGTCTATCCCGCCGCCGGGCCATGGAGAAAGCATGAGCGGACGATTTCTTAACCTGTCTTTGCTTGTTCTGACGGTGCTCCTTTCGTCTCAGAGTGGCGCTCAGTCACACTTTGCAGACAACTCGAAAATGGATATCGACGACTATTTGCGCGAAGCGATCCAAAATAGCTACGTTCCCGGGGTCGTTGCGATGGTCACCGACAGGAACGGCGTCATTTACAGCGGCGCTTTCGGTTTGCGCGACGTGGCACAGGATCGTCAGATGACTGTCGATACGATTTTCCGAATCGCGTCGATGACGAAGCCGATCACATCCGTCGCGATAATGATGTTAATCGAAGACGGCGAGCTGGGACTGGACGACCCGGCATCCGCATATATCCCCGAGCTCGGCGGGAAATCGGTTTTCGCTACCTTCAACCCGGGCGATAAGAGCTACACGTCTCGCCCTGCTGCTAGCGAGATAAGCATACGCCATTTGCTAACGCATACTTCCGGGCTCGGTTATTCGTTCGCGAATGAGATCCTGTATGGCCTGGTCGGCAGCATGCGCCCAAGCCCCAGCACGAGTGACCTCCCGTTGCTTCACGATCCCGGTACGAAGTGGACCTATGGGGAAAGCACGCGAGTTCTTGGAAGGATAGTGGAAATCGTTTCCGGCTTGCGGCTGGAGCATTTCTTGAAGGAGTACATCTTCGCTCCATTGAATATGACCGATACGGGTTTTTCAGTGCCGGACCGAAAGCGCGATCGGGTAACGACAGCGCATGCGAAGAACGGACAGATCCTTGTCGAGACGCCGAATCCCTCCGGAGAGCTCGGAGTACCTCCGCGCGGAGACGGCGGCCTGTTTTCAACGGCAACCGACTATTCCCGGTTTGTACGGATGTTCCTCAATGGCGGAATCGGAGCCGACGGAGCCAGACTCCTGAGCGAGGAAACTATTCGGATCATGGGCCAGAACCATATCGGACCGTTATACGTTGAGACACAACAGATCTCCGACCATGCCAGAAGCAGGCCATTCCCCGCAGGCGCTGGACGCGACCGCTTTGGCTTGGGATTCCAGATTACGGGACCACATGAGCTGACTGACATGCGCTCTCCTGGCAGCCTGAGTTGGGCTGGCATCATGAATACGGAATTCTGGATTGACCCGGAAAAAGGAATCGGCGGTGTACTACTGATGCAATACCTGCCGTTCTATGACGATGCCGCGATGGACATATTGAATGGCTTTGAGCAGCGCATCTATCGCAACCTGGACTAAATTTTTTTGAGAAACGCTTGCAACGTGCGAACTGCCACCACGATCGCTATTGACTTATCAGGCAGAATTACAGAATGCGAGCTTATCCCGCAGATAGATTCGGCGGCGCTCTCCCTCAACCGAGATCGCGCTTGAAAAAGCCGCAGCAAGGCGTTGTCAGACGCTTTGCTCGCTTCTTTGTCCTGTGTGGATTCCTGATGCTCTTCGCGAGCTGGCTTGTCGTTCTGCCGTTACGCTGGATCGCGCCTCCGACGACGGCTTTCATGCTGCAGGACGAGAGCAATCGTGAAGCACTACTCTATAACTGGACACCATGGTCCCACATCGGTGCTGCAATGCCGATTGCGGTTGTCGCGGCCGAGGATCAGAAGTTCACCGATCACTCGGGTTTCGATCTGGACTCGATAAAGCAATCGGTCGAAAATTACGCTGAGGGCGAGTCGCTTCGTGGTGCGTCGACGATCTCGCAGCAAGTGGCGAAAAACCTGTACCTCTGGCCAGGAAGAAGCTTTCTCCGAAAAGGGATCGAAGCGTATTTCACTGTTTTGCTCGAAGCTTCGTTGAGCAAGCAAAGAATTCTGGAAATTTATCTGAATATCGCCGAACTCGGACCTGGTATTTACGGAGTCGGCGAAGCAAGCCAGTTCTATTTCGGAAAGGAGCCTGCCGAGCTAAGCGACAATGAAGCCGCCCTGCTTGCAGCGGTCCTGCCGAACCCGAAAAGACTGGACGTAGTCAATCCGTCGTCCTACGTCACGAGCAGACAAAACTGGATCTTTGACCATATGCAGCGCTTGCGCCGAGAGCGCTGGATCGCTTCGTTACGCTGATCGCACCGTAACTCGGCAAGCAAGCTCGATCCATCGCGCCGATTCCATGCCGCTTCAGAACGTCCCTGCCCGGCCACCCGGCCTGGACCCGAGTGTCCACGATATCGGCTGTCGGTTTTACATATTCTCCGATCTACTGGCGATCGCCGCTCGAGGTCGTGTTTTCTGCGAGCGGAGTCACAGCGCCAATTTCGGCGGCAGCTGACAATCTACTTTCCGAATACATCGGGGGCACCAATTCGGGAGCGACAGTTGAGCATTCACCGTTTCAGCAGATTCGAAAGCAGGGATTTTTATTCGATCCTGCTCGTGATCTCTGCGTTTCTGGGTGGCTGCGCGATCTTACCGCCTCCGGAAATATCGCCCGAACCGGGCCCCGACGCTGCAGCAGCGACTGCTGTAGAGATTCCGCCTCAACCCGAAGAGCTTCCCGAACCTCCGGCTCCACCCGTCGATACGCAGGCTGAGACGAGCCCGGCACCGCCAGAGCCGGATCCGCCACCTCCTCCTCCACCCGTTAGCGTCGGAATATTACTAAGCGATGATCTTCCTATATTCATCTCGGCCGCAGATCAAATCAAACTGCAGCTCGGCGATCGGCCATTCACGGTACACAACCTCGAAGGCGACCCGGCGAACTCGCCGAGTGTCGTCGAAGAACTCGAGAAATCCCAACCGGATCGTTTGATCGCGATCGGCTTGCTGGCCGCCCAGGTTGGAGCCGAGCTTGAAGGCGTGCCGATGGTGTTCTGCTATGTCTTCAACTACGAAGAACACGACTTACTGTCGAGTTCATCGAACGGCGTCAATCTGTTCCCGCCATTTGAGATGCAACTGGAAGCCTGGAAGTCGCTATCGCCCGATCTCGATCGCGTCGGCGTCATTGTCGGACCTGCCCAGGAAGCGTTGGTAAACGAGATTCAGCAAGCGACCGAAAACATGGAGATCGAGTTGTTTGCCCGTGTCGTCAATTCCGATCAGGAAGCACTCTATAGCTTTCAGCGAATTACGCCTGAAATTCAGGGCCTGTGGCTCGTTCCGGACAATCGGATATTAAGTCCGCGTGTAGTTGGCGAAATGATGGCCTACGCCAAGGAGCATCAAATTCAAATCGTCGTTTTCGGCCGCAAAATGTTGCAAACGGGTGCGCTGATGGCCGTTACGACGGTGGATGAAGACGTCGCGGCGCAAGTCATCGCACGATTGGATCAGGTAGACGCTGCAGGCCAGTTTGCGGCACCGGCCATGGCTCCCCTGACGCAGATGAACCTCGATATAAATCGCAACGTTGCGCTGGCGCTGGGATTGGTCGAATCAGAGCAATCCGCTCGACTCGAGCGAATCGAGTAAATCGTTCAATGTGGAGATCGCGCTCTGTCTGCACAGCAACAAGATAATCGCAGTACGGGTTTCGTTTCGCTTCCGGAATTCTCGGCCTTAGCCGAACTTCGGCTATGGAAGACCGTATCGTCATGGTGCATCCGTAAGGGGCATCTCGCGTCGAAATCTGTTCTCGCAGCCCGCCGGATGCTGACGTCTGCATGGACAAGCGCGCGAGCTTCGTTTCGGCGACGCAGTCTGGCAGGGGAAATTCTCGCTTTACAGCTAGCCTTCACTGCGGTAATCGCACTGTTCGCCTTCGCCAGCGTCCGATGGATCTCGGACTGGATGGTCGAGGACAACATGCGGCAATGGGGCGAACAATGGATCACGAGACTCGATGAACTGGGAATGCCCCTTTACGTATCTGACGATGCGGAGAAATACATTCGAATCGAGAACTACGCGAACCAATACCCGGAGATATCGTCGATACGCTACTACTCTACAGCCGGGGAACCAGCGCTTACCGACCTGCCGCATCAGGAGAACGAGAACGTACCTCGGCTGGCACCTCACGTCCTCGACGATCTGGCGAGCGCCACATCGGAACGTAGCACACATCTGATAGAACGCATCGGTCACGAGCAGCCGCTACTGAGAATCAGCAAGCCTATCTGGACCGAATCGTTAAGCACGGACGGCTTGCTGGATTTCGACCTGACCGATGAGAGCGCAGTGACGCGAACGCTCGTTGGATTCGTCGAACTTACACTCGACTACACAAGCTACCGGACCAGCCTGTCGAAATACTTTCTTCTGGGAGGAATCGGTTGCCTCCTGGCTCTACTGCTTCTCACTTCAGCGTCATGGTACGTCTATCGACGCGCACTGCTGCCTCTGTCGCAACTACAAAGCTCACTCGAAGAACTCGCCAAAGGGCATACCGACATTAAGGTAGAAGCGAGCGGACACACGGAAATCAAGGCTGTCGCAGACGCATTGAATACGACGATTGCAGCGCTGAACGAACGCGATAAAAAGCTCTGGAACATGGCCAATCATGATCCGCTTACGGGCCTTGTCAACAGACATCGTTTCGAAGAACTGTTCAAAGAAGAACTCGATGGAATCGCGCTACACGAAACCACCAGTGCATTGCTATTTCTCGATCTGGATCAGTTCAAATACGTCAACGATACCGTAGGCCATGCAGCAGGCGACCGGCTACTTAAAGATGTCGCCCGTCGCCTCGAGAACATCGTGGGCGAGACGGGCGTAGTCTCGAGATTCGGCGGCGACGAATTTCTCGTCCTCATCAGCGATATCGACCGGGACGATATTGAGGCCATCTGCCAGCAGTTCGTACAAAATCTCAGGGAACACATATTTCTGGAGAATGGTGAATCGTTCGCCGTTTCCTGTAGCGTTGGAGCGACCATTGTCGACAAGACCGGTGGCTCGCATACGGATTTGCTCGCGCAGGCAGATTTAGCGTGTTTTCAAGCGAAAGCACTCGGCCGAAACAGAGTGCAGCTATACGAGGCTTCCGAAACCGGATTACGCCGGATGGCGATCGAGTTGAGCTGGTCGCAAAAAATCAAGGCCGCGCTGCGCGACAATCTCTTCGTACTCCACTACCAGCCAATTGTTGACATCTATACGGGCGAAGCTGTTCTCTACGAAGGACTGATCCGGATGCAAGGCGAACACGGCGAGCTCATACCGCCTTCCGCCTTTCTGCCTGCCGCGACCCGCTTCGGTCTGATGACCCAGATAGACGAATGGGTAATTCGGAACGCTATCAAAGACCTTGGTGAATACCGGGCGCGCTACGGCGATATCCGCTTCTCACTGAACGTGTCTGGAAGCTTCTTCGCTTCGCAGAAATTCGTTCACAGCATTTTGAACTCACTAGAACGCGAGGGAGTGCCTTTAGAGGCAGTCGTCCTCGAGATAACCGAACAAGTCGCTGTCGCAAGCTCCGGCGGAGCAGACCAGAGGATGGCTGAACTCGTTCAGCAAGGCCTGAAGTTCGCGATTGATGATTTCGGTGCCGGTTATAGCTCGTACAACTACTTGAAGACACTACCGGTCAACTACATAAAAATCGATGGCAGTTTTATCAAGGAACTCGCTGGTGACGAAGTTGATCGCGCAATCGTAGACTCTATCTGCCAGATCGCGAAGGCTACGGGAAAGAAGACCGTGGCGGAACATGTCCAGGACTACGACACGATGGAGATTCTAAGGTCGCTCGGCGTCGACTATGCACAAAGCTATTTACTCGGCACCCCATCGGAAACCTTGGAGCAAGAACCGGCGCAGGTTTATTCGCCATCAGAAACGAAGAAGACGAGCCGCACCGCATAGCCAGGCTTGAGTCAGCCGACGAAATTCCCTAACGTCGACGGGTCAGTACCCGAAGCTGACGGATTAGGAAGGATCAGCCTCCCGCGCCATCTCGATCGCTCGCTCTAGTCGAGCGTGCTCACTCTCGGCCAGACCCGAACGAAGATAGTGCTGGACTGCCGTGTAAACCCGCTCAAGCGCCTCTAGCCGCCGATTCGTCTCGGACGAAGAAGCAGCGTTAACAGGGCCTTCGAGCATATGGTTAACCAGATCGGTCGTTGTTATGACACCGATCAGGTGATTTTCCTGATTCACTATCGGCAGCGAGTGAAAACCGCCAGCGGATAGCGTTTTTGCCGCATCTCCTACCGTTCCTCGATCGCTGATCGTTATCGGATCTTTAGTCATTACGTCCCGAAGGTTATATCGCGCGTCAATGAATGCGGTTGTTACCGAATCATCTTCATCCAACAATGCCGCGTTGATTTTCAAGATATCCGAAGCGCTGATCATTCCAACAAGATTCTTACCATCGATTATCGGTAGATGATGGAAACGCCCGGAAGAGAGGATGCCCGCAGCAGCACTGACTGACTCGCTCACATCGAGAGCGATCGGATCTCGATCGACTAACTGAATGATGGGTGTACTGAGCATTGAATCCGCCGTTTCGCCATGTTTCACAGTATATAGCTGACCAGTACATGATAACGCGGCTAAGACAGATTACCGCTATACACAGCACGAGCAAAACGCCAGCGATCGCCTTGACTTGACCAGGCATCGCCGCACCTTCCGATTGCGACTCCAGTTCCCGATTCACGGTGAGCTGAAACCACAGCGCGTCCGCGCCAGCGAACCCATTATACGAATCACTGCCAATCGGTCGAGATGCGCGTCGTTTTTCCCCGCCGGTGAAAATTGACTTGCCACCAGCCTGTTTATAGAGTCCGCTGACGTCTCGGTCAGAGAAATTTATATGCGGTTTCGGCGCTTGTCGCTGCACTTACTGGGTCTTGGCCTCGTACTAGTCAGCCGGTTTGTCTGGGCACACCATTCTCCCCTGGCCGAGTTCGACCCGAACATGCCTGTCAAGGTCACCGGAACGATACAGAGGGTCGAATGGCAAAATCCGCATGTGTGGTTCTTCGTCGATGTGACCGAAGCCGATGGCACGATAACAAACTGGGGTTTCTCTACCTGGCCGCCCGGATCGCTGATGCGCAGCGGAGTCACGAAGGACACTTTTAGAATCGGTACGATCGTCAACGTCCAGGGGTCGCGCGCGCGCGATGGCTCGAATAACTCGTCTACTCAGCGCTTGACGCTCGAAGACGGCACCGCACTGATAGGGTCGCGGGAACAATACCTGGGAGGTCAGTAATGCACCTTTGGCGGATCGGCGAACGTAAGCACATTGAGAGCTCGTATCCAGCCCTGATAGCCGCAACGCTAGCGTTGTCTGCCTGCGAAGACACGATTACCGGTGACTCACTGTCTGACGCGACGGAATCGAACGCGCCGGACACCATCCTGATTAACGGCGAGATCCTTACCGTTGACGATAATTTCAATGTCGCAGCCGGATTGGCAATTGAGGGCGATCGAATTATCGCCGTCGGAAGCAGCGAATCGATCGCGGACTTGGCAGACGAATCCACGACCACCATCGATCTCGAGGGCAAGACCGTAATTCCAGGATTGATCGATAACCACATCCACTTTATTCGAATGCCGCAACGCTGGAACCTGCAGGCTCGTATCGATGGAATCAATATTCGGCAGGAAGCTTTGAACGTCATCGCCGAAAAAGCGGCGAGCATGAGACCTGGCGAATGGATCATGGTTCAGGGAGGCTGGAGCGAGGGCCAGTTCGCCGACGAAGCGGGTGGCTTCACTCTGCAGGAGCTGGATGATGCGGCGCCCGACAACCCCGTGTTTCTGCAGATCTTATACACGCACGCGTACGCGAACACGCTCGCGATAGAAGCTGTTGGCGCCGACCCTGCTGACGGATCGCGATTGGGCCCACCTTATATCGTTGCCGAACCGCCGTACGGTCTGCTGAATGAGCAGATGCCACCGGTAAGCCCGGAGCAACTGGAGCAAAACGTGTTGGACGTCATCACCACGCTGAACCGGGCCGGATTAACAAGCGTGTACGACGTTGGGCGCCCTCCGGAAGGAGACATTTCGCTGCTCGACCGCATGTCTGAAGACGGCCCACTTAATTTGCGCGTCTGGCATACGCTCAAATATCAAGCCTACGGTCCCGAGGATATTGCGGGAACGATCGAGCTCATTGAGAGTAATACTGCCAACAGCACCGACGATTACCTCGGACTACTGGGCATTGGCGAACATGTTTATTTACCGATGTTCGACCTTCCGAACGTAACAGAACCTTACCCCGACGAAGTCGTAGAGCAGTTCAGGCAGATCGCCCAGGCCGCCGCTGAGAATGGGTACAGGATCAACGAGCATTCCATGATGGACGTCACCATCCAGAGCATTCTGGATGCCTATGAGCAAATTGATGAACTGGTGCCATTGGCGCCACTGCGCTGGAGCCTGGAACACGTGCTAACCATCTCGGAACAAAGCATCGATCGCGCAATGGAGATCGGCCTTACTCTCGCGGTACACAGCGTCGCCATGAACATGCCGTCGTTCCTGCAACCACCGATTCGCCAGATCCAGGATAGCGGAATCGTGTGGGGTCTGGGCACCGACGCCAGTATTGTCGCCGCCTATCAACCGTTCATTACGCTAGGCTGGGCGACGACCGGAATGTCCATCAATGGCCAAACGATCAACGAGGAACCCGTTACCCGTGAAGAAGCTCTAGTCGCTCACACCCGCAGCAATGCTTTCTTGCTGCATAAGGAAACCGACCTGGGTACGCTGGAAGTCGGAAAGCTCGCGGATCTCGTCGTACTCGACCGAGATTATATGACCATTCCCGTGGTCGAGATTTTCGATATTGAACCGGTGATGACGATGGTCGGCGGGCGCGTAGTCTACGACGCATCAGGACAGACGACGCCTTAGATTACCTGGCCGGATTAATCGTTACCGCTGTAGCGCCGGAAGCGACAAACAGGCCTAAGGACGGGCAGCCGTAACAGCCGGGCCGAGACCGGTCGAATTGCATGGTTTCTCGCCGCAGATTCAGCGCTTGAGCTATCACCGGCTCAGAGTTTCAGACGTCGTGATACATTTATAGAATTAATCAGTCGGCGTCGCGACCGCCAAGAGTCAGCCGATAACAACGCCGCTCCTGCAGTGAAGACATTTCGCCCAAAATCCATCGTCCGGATGATTCTGTTTGGCTTCGCCATCGTAAGCCTGCCTTTGATCGTCGCGATTATCACGGCCGTCGTACAAGTCGACAGGCTGGCCCAAAGCAGCAGAGAAACTGTCCTGGAAGCCGAATTCGCAACTCAGGAGAGTCGAGTCCTCGTGGATTCTCTGACAGAGATGCAGCGGGCCCTGGGGCAATTTCAGGTTGTGGGAAGCGATGCGGTCTATCAAATCTACCTGGACAGGCGCGCGGCGTTTCGCGACGCTGCCACCAATCTCGCTACGCTGGAGTTGACCGAACCTGGGCGCGAGGCTCTGCAAAGTCTCGTGCGCGAGGAACAAGCGCTATTCAATACGCAACTCGGTCAGTTCGGAGAGAGCGAATCGGCAGCAGCGGGTCCCGAATGGGCTGACCTTGCCCGCAGTGCGCGAACCGTCCTGGCGGAGAGCAGTCAACTCATCGCTCAAAACTCCACGAGCACGACAAATATGGCCGGACAACTGCAGGGCGCCTTGCTGCTGCAAGCGGCAACGGTCATTCCTGTCACGATGGTCGTCGCTTTCATCTTTCTCGCGCTCGTGACCGGACCGATACGGCAGCTCAGTGCGGCGATTCGTCGCCTGGGCGCGAGCGATTTTTCCTCACCCATTGAGATCAGCGGACCACAGGACCTCGAGGACCTTGGCGAACAACTGGATTGGCTTAGACGCCGAATTACCGAACTGGAAAACCAAAAGACGACGTTTCTTCGTCATATGTCACACGAACTAAAAACACCGTTGACGACAATTCGAGAAGGCGCTGAACTTCTGGCAGAAGATTTCGATCAAGATGCGGCCGTTGACAACGAGCTTACGGAGATCATCAGAGACAACAGCCTCCATCTGCAAAAACTCATCGAAGACCTGCTGGAATTCGGAAAAGTTCAAAAATCGATTACGACGCTGGCTATAGAAGAAAATGTCTCGCTAACCGAAATAGTTCGATCGACGATTTCCGATCATCTACTGACTCTAAGATCGAAACAGATCAAACTGGAGCAACGACTGGGCAAAGTTTATGGTCGCGGTAATGCAAACAAACTTAGAATCGTAGTCGACAATCTCATTACGAACGCGATCAAATACACACCCGTCGACGGAAAAATTCTCGTCGAACTGTCCAAGCAAGACTCCGATGTCATACTCGAGGTAAGAAACTCCGGGCCCGGCATAGAAGAAGCGGAGAGAGACAGCATCTTCGAGCCTTTCTACCAGGGCCAGGCGGCGTATCAGGCGCACGTGAAAGGCACGGGGCTTGGTTTGTCAATCGTAAAAGAATATGTTGAAGCGCATGACGGAGCTGTTGAGGTCGTTAATTCCGAGGAAGGCGCTCACTTTCGTGTCCGGCTCCCCGAGTCCGGCCCGACGCGCGAAAATTAGGCTTCGCGGCACCTCTCTGCTCGCGGCCTTACCGTGGCTATTGGCCGGTTGCCAGATAATCTCTGCGGTACCGCCTGCGGAACAAGAGATCGAAGTCGTCACTCCCGAAGACTCCTTGGATATTGGCTCGCTGATCAGATACGGGTATTCCATCCGGGAACTGACTGCCGATGAACTCGAAACCGAATATCAGGCGATACTGATGCAAGGAATGCCTGACAACAGACCCGAGCTACGATTTCGACTCGTACTGTTGCTGGGCGTGCCGGAAGCTCCTCTCTACGATCTGAACCGGGCCGTATCCCTTTTGGATGACTATATTTCGAACCGGACCTCGCAGGGATCTCCTGACGCCGATTTCGCTGCTCTGCTCATCGAGTTATACGCAGAACGACTAGCCATCGAGATCAATGCTGCCGAAGCGGCCGAGCAGCTCAGCGAAGAGCGTGGACAGACGATTCAACGCGAACAGGAACTTCAATCTACACGCGCCGAGCTGGATTTCGAACGCTCGCAGAATGAGACACTCCGGCAGCAGCTGAACGCGCTCATCGCTCTCGAAGAACAGATCTCGCTTGAAGAAGCCGTTCGACCCGAGACGCAGGCCCAATGAAGGAACGGGCGAGAATCCTTCTGGTAGATGACGACCCGAGCTTGCTCCGAGTCCTGGCCATTCGATTGGAACGAGCCGGTTACGAAGTCATGCCGACCGATAGCGGAGGGCAGGCCTTATCGGCATTGCCCGGATTCAGGCCGGAACTCGTCATTACCGACATGCGCATGGATGGCATGGACGGAATGATGCTCTTTGACGCGATACGCGCGACAGCGCCTACGCTACCGGTGATAGCACTGACGGCGCACGGCACGATTCCAGTCGCCGTCGAGGCGACTAAACGCGGCATCTTCGCTTACCTGACGAAGCCCATCGACAAAGAGACATTGATCAACACTATCGAACACGCGCTTCGAATCTTCCGCGGCGCAGACATTCACGAGACGGCATCGGATGCCGATTGGCGCCAGGAAATCATTTCTCGGAGCCCCGCGATGGAGACGATACTGCGTGAGGCATGGCGTGTTTCACAAACCGATGTCGGAGTGCTGATTTCCGGAGAAAGCGGCACAGGAAAAGAGCTTCTTGCCAAAGCGATCCATCGCGCCAGCAGACGCAAAGAGGCTCGCATGATCTCGGTCAATTGCACGACGATTCCCGATCAGCTTTTCGAGGCCGAACTCTTCGGGTATCAGAAACGCGAATTCGCGACAGAAGCCGGATCCAGCAGTGGGCTGGCGAAGGAAGCTGAAGGCGGGACGCTGTTTCTCGACGAGATAGGCGAAATCCCGCTACGCGCTCAAGCTAATCTTCTGCAAATGTTGCAGAGCAATGAAATCCGCCCTGTGGGTGCGACAAGTCCCGTTCCTATCGACGTCCGGGTGATCTCTGCAACACGATTGGATATCGAAGCCGCAATTGTAGCGAATGAATTTCGCGAAGATCTTTACTGTCGTTTGAACACGGTAATACTCGAGCTTCCGACGTTAGCCCAACGGCGCGAGGATATTCCGCTCCTGGCCGAGCATTTCCTGGCCATGACGAAAGCCGAACTTGATGACTCCGTAGCGGAAGTATCGGGATTCTCTGACACTGCGATGGAGCTGCTTATATCGGCGGCCTGGCCAGGGAACATCCGACAGCTTCGGGATGTTATTCGCCGATGCGTTGTGCTCGGATCTACCTCGCTGATCTCGGAGAGTTTGATCGAGCGCAGTCTCCGGCAGAACGAGAAAGCGTTTCTCCCCTTCGCTCGAGCGCGCGATCAATTTGAATTCGACTACCTTACGCGCCTTCTGGACATGACAGATGGCAACGTTGCCAAGGCAGCGCGCCTTGCGGAGCGTAATCGTTCCGAGTTCTACAAACTCCTCAAGAAACACTCTCTCGAGCCAGCAATGTTTCGCCAGGGAAATACCGATTGATCTGACACCGCTGAGCCGCTCTTGCGCCAGATACTCGCACAATTTCAGTCGATTAAGTCTGTTAGCTAACGTCGCAATCGAGCTTCAGTGAAAATGTGTCTCCGCTCGACAACACGTTGACGCAGTCGCTCGGCGAACTAATCTGCTCACCATTGCATGACGACATCCGGCTGTGATCGAAGCTCGCACCAGGCGTCTTGCAAGTGGGTAGCCACAACCTCCCATTTTCGGTTGCGGCTAGTTAGTACTCTTCTCAACTAAGGTGTCATACATGAAAAAGTTTCTTTTAGTCTTGTCCGCTCTCGCTTTCTCCGGCGCTACGTTCGCGCAGTCAACGCTTCCCGCATTCGAGGATGTCGACACGAATGCTGATGGTTCGATCAGCATGGAAGAAGCCGCAGCCATCGAAGGGCTCGATTTCGCCACAGCCGACGTCAATCAGGACGGCTCGCTCGACCAGGAAGAATACGCAGCTATTCAGGGCTAGCAGGAACTGAAGCTATCGGAGTGACCGCCCTGCCCGATTACGCGCGCAGGGCAAACTTGGAACACAGGGACGTGTTCCAGTTCTTTAGCTCCCTCGAGATCGCTCCCTATCGCCCCTGAGACGATGCGACTGGCTCGCCACGAAGCGGCGACGAAAGCGCGGAACGCCCTGCAAGGTGTGCGTCGAACCATTCTAGTGCTCCCGCAGCGACCTGGAACACCGATTCGCGTGACCGGTACGCGTGACCCTCGAACGGCAACAGCACAAGAGAAGCTACCCCGCCATTGTGCCGAATCGCTTCATAGAGCTGGGTAGAGTGGATCGGCGGCGTACCAGGATTGTTGTCCAGCATCCCGTGGATCAATAGCAGTGGCGCGCGGATTTGGTCCGAATAGAGCAACGGCGACATTTGCAGATAGGTTTCCCTCGCTTCCCAGAGAGTCCGTCGCTCCGTCTGAAAACCGAATGGCGTCAAGGTTCGGTTATACGCCCCACTCATCGCAATACCGGCCGCGAAAAGGCGTGTGTGCGCCAGCAGGTTCGCCGCCATGAATGCACCATAGCTGTGACCGGCTATCCCGACGCGCTCCGGGTCCACGAACCCGGTATCGACTGCGGCAGCGACGGCCGCACGCGCGTTCGCGATAATCTGCTCGAGAAATGTATCGTTCGCTGTTTCGCTATCGCCGACAACAGGCATGCTGACGTCGTCCAGGACTGCGTACCCGCTAACGGCAAACAAGTACTTGAACGCCTGTTCAGAACCAGGGAAACGCGCGATTTCGTCTGTCACGGGCGAAGCTGTCGCGGCACCGACATGCCTGGGGTAGGCCCAAACCAGCATAGGCAACGTTTCGTTTTTATGCTGGCCAGGAGGAACTAACAGCGTAGCGGAAAGTTCGAACCCATCGGCGCGGCGATAATTCAGAGCAATTCGTTGCACCGCGGCGAGTTCGGGAGCCGGATGCTCGCGATGTGTAAGCGGCGTATTCGCACCGGTCTTCAAATCGTGCAACACGTAGTTGGGCGGCATTGCTACGCTCTCGCTACGCAGCAAGAGCACATCCCCTTGCCGGCCTAATACACTTACGGCGGCATCGAGACTTTCGGCCCCCGATTCCCATACGCGCTCGGTAATCAGGGAGCCGAGTTCGACTGCGTCGAGCACGGATTGCCGTCCGAACCGGCCCGACAAATAGACCCGGTTGTTGATGACACGGGCGAGCGATTCGTCCTTGCCGCCATGCGCGGGCAAAAATCTGCGCCGCGCCGGGGAGTCCGCATCGACGTTCCAGCGCGATATGACACGAGGATCCTCGTCGAGATTCGCGATATCGATAATGACGGACGTTGTTGTGCGAGCCGTTGCATCGTATTCATTGACAATGGCGAGGCTCGAGCCTTCCACCCATTTGACCCCTCCAAATCGATGTCGCGTACGGAATAGCTCGATCGGCAAATGCGCAAACGGTGCGTCCAGTTGCAAAATTCGCTCGATCTCATCAACGCGTTCTACCCACACGAGGCTGGCTGGCGCATTCGCGCGCCAATGCAACGCACGCGAAACGCCCGGCTCACGCTCCGCGACAGACGCAAACGTTCTTAGAACGCGGCCGTCCAGGTTCCGGACTTCTGTTACCGATCGCCAACGATCCATCGTCGAAGTACTCGACGGTGACGGCACGTTGCGCGTAAGCAGGATCAAACGACCATCCGGTGACGGCTCTGCAGACTTCCATAGGCGAGGTTCGCCGATTTCTCGCCGAACACCGGTATTCACGTTGATCAGTTCGAGCTGCGAGCGGAGAAAATAATTGACGAGTCGGCGATCGACCGATTCGAGTCCGTACTCACTCGTGAGCGAGGCTTCGCTACCGCGGGTCGAACCATTCGGCAAGGCTTCTCGATTCTCGACGACCATCCGGCAAAGAACGTCGGCGCTGCCTGACATCCAACGACATGGTGTACCGCGAGCCGCATTCGGCAGTCCCTCGATCAACCTGCCGGCGGATCTCGACTCGACCCCACCGATCCAGAGTTCGATCTCGCGCGCGGTCGTTACCGTAAACAGGAACCGGGAGCCATCCGGCGACCACTGTGGATAGCCGATCGCAACATCGCGCGGCAGTTCGATACGATCCCGATCGCCGGTTTCGCGATCGATCAGGGTCAGCCCGAAATAGGGTATCGGCGCGAAAGGCCCACCGGTGCCCAAATCGATGCGAGCGCCAGCAAGCGAAATACCAGGCCGCCGCAGGGAATCGGCAGGCAGCAGACCGCGTTCGTGGACCAATAGCAGAAAACGGCCGGTCGGGTCGATAGAAACGGCCGGAAGGCGCGGAAAATCCAGCAGTGCCTCCGCCGTTGCCGGCAGCCGCACGGGTTCTGCGACCACAGCGCCGCAGAGAACCCAGACCGGCGCCGCCTTCAGCATCAGCGCGGATATTGCGGCCGCGCCTTTGGCAAATACTGCCTTTTTGATCAATGAACTAGCTCGGATACTTACTATTTCACCGCATAAAGTACCCGTGACTTTTTATATTTACAAGAGAAACGCGCACAGCAGAACAAATCGCTGATTTCGCGTGAACGTAACGGGCGAGCACGGACAGGCCGGTTGAATCTCTGCCTATCGCGAGCTGGCCGGGCGGATGGACGTTATTGCAGGAGCGCGAGTAACGACGGCGGCAGCCGGCGGCAAACAACGCATCGACGACTGGCGGGAATCGAAGCGGAAGTTCCCGCCGAATTCATGCCGACGACTCCTCACCCGGGCGCCTCGGAGCAAACTGTTGCCATCTTGAGACACTATTGTGAGTGCTGGCGGCTGGACTTCCGGGGCCAGGAAGCGATACAGTTGAATGCTCTGGAAAGCTATTATGTATTTCCAATAACTCGTTAATTTCATTGAAAAAAGGACTATCGCAATGTTCGAGTTAAACAAGAAGGACGACGCGGGCAACTCCGCCGGGAACGCAGCCACGACGACCAGCGAGACCCGCAAGGACCAGCCCCGGACTCAATCGGGAGAAATCGCTGTAATCGGCCGTTCGATTACGATAGACGGTGACTTGCGTGGCGAGGAAAACCTGCGAATCGAAGGCGACATCAACGGCACAATTCAGTTGCCTAACCACAATCTTACGATCGGCAAGGAGGGCCGCGTCAAAGCTGACGCCTATGCCGAATCGGTGATTGTCGACGGCGTTGTCGATGGCGATCTGTACGGAGCGGAATGTGTCTCCGTCCGCTCGACCGCCCGCGTCGAAGGAAACATTGTTGCTTCGCGAGTGACCCTGGAAGAAGGCGCACAATTCAAGGGGTCGATCGATATGGATCCGAAGAATGTCGATGCCGCGCTCGGGAATATCCGCAAGGAATTCGCGTCGGCAAGCGGAAAACCGTCGCTTGACGCCTCGAAGAATTCTGCGGCAGGCAGCAAAGCGCCTCATGCCGAACGACCTGATCGTGCTCCGAATCGCGATCTCGGTAAAGCGCCGAAAGCGGAGTCGGCCCATTAGCTAGGCCCTGCTGCTGTGCGGCCGTACCTTTCGAGATCGCCACGTGGAGCGGCCACCGCGCGGGTTGAAATCGATGCGCCCGCGACGATCAACGCTCCGCTGCTCGGATCGTTATTCCGGATGCTCGAAGAAGAGCAGGATCGGCGTTGGGTCGTTCTGGATCTCGGTGCAGCGCGCCCTCAAACCATAAAATTGCTGGGCCGGTACCGCTGCCGGCTAGACATTGCCAACCTCGAGGAAGGTATCGAGACTTTAGCAACAGCGAGTGATTCGACGGAAACGACCGATACCGTTCAATCGCTGTTGCCAAGCTGCGGCCCGGAGAAAACCGATATCACCTTCTGTTGGGACTTTCTGAACTACTTCGAGCGGGATGCGCTCACGTCGTTGATGGCAAGCATCGCAGCGCGCAGCCGCCCCGGCGCATTCGTGCATGCGCTGATTGTCTATTCCGAAAACCTGATGAATGACCAGCCTGGAAAATTCGTACCTGTTGATGAAGGGTGCCTGTTGAACGAGGCGAAATCCGCACCTTCCATCGTTGCTCCTCGCTACTCTACCGAGGACATGAACCTGTGCCTGCCCGAATTTTCTATAGAGCGAGCGCGATTGCTGAGCAACGGCATGCAGGAATATCTGTTTCGACGTTAAGCCAAGCGCCGGACTGAATCTCCCACCATTTGCGATTCACTGTTGGCGCGTTATTCGACCCGGGATCGAAGAGTCCGCTCCGCTGAGGACTTAAAGGTCGGTCGAGCGGTTGTAGCTCGTGTGCAGGCCTAATCTGTTGGAGCGAGTTCGCAACCGTAGGTCTGAATCTCCTCGCCCGGAACCCATACCCAACGCGCGCGCCGCACCGCCGGCTCGAGTAAGGTATTGGGATCCGTGATCGTGATCTGATAGTCGAGAACCTCGTCGTCGCCGCTCAGCGAGAACCGTTCTTCCGTCGCTATGGCGGCGCTTTGCGGCGTACCGATCTCGTCGAAGTAAGGCCAGTCAATCCCGGCCGTCGTAACGATCAAGGTGTCGTTTTCCCAGCGGCCGACGGAGTGACCGAGAGGTACGGGCCGCTGCTGCAGAACCTCACCCTCGCCCGTCATGTGGATCGTTCGCGTGCTGTCCCACATCTCGAGACGCAATGCGATCGACTCGCCACGATCGACAAACTCGACAGGAAACCGATTCTCCATGGCGAACGGCATGCCGCGCGGCGTGCAACTCAGTGCGGGGTCGTCGACAAGAGGATCGAAATTCTCACGAGCATCGATCGCCGCCTGGTTGAATGCAGGTTCGAACTCGCGAAGGCTCGGATCGTCATCGAAGCTCCACACACGAAAGATCCCACGCGCGCCCTGCGCGCTTGCTTGCGCCGATTCAGTATCGATATGCGAACCCGACGGGGACAGATCGTAGCCGAGCCTTCCGGCAAGCGACCTGAACATCGGTACGTCGCGGCCGTCCTCCATGTGGATGACTGCGCCGACGATCTCGTTGTCTCGCAGCTTGGAGGGGAAGCCCGTAATAGCCACCTGGTCGCCAACACTGAAAGTGTCCGCATTGATCCCTTCACGACGCAGAAGCACCGGACTGCCGGACTCGACGCGCCAGCTTACTGTTTCACCGTTCGGCCCGCTCGATTCAAGTTCGAATGCAATGTGCGGATTCGTCCATCGAACGGACGTCAGCGTTCCATTTATCTCGAGCGGAGCTTCGAGGTCGAAAAACGCGTTCAGCGCATGGTGCGCGACAGCTTGACCACACAATATCGATGCCCCGACAAAG